>CAZKNR010000092.1:0-49532 GCA_964553925.1 uncultured Acidobacteriota bacterium | reverse complement strand
AGAAGGGTTTCTACGGGGCCGCGGAGCCGGGCCGGGGCACGCGCCTCGCGTCGGCGCTCCCGCCGCCGGATCTGGTGATCCAGGACGAGCTTCATCTGATCGCGGGGCCGCTCGGGACCATGGCTGGACTCTACGAAGCGGCAATCGAGGCACTGTGCGTGCGGGAGATCGACGGCCGTGCGGTGCGCCCCAAGATCGTCGCCTCGACCGCCACGGTGCGACGCGCGCAGGACCAGATCCAGGCGCTCTTCGCGCGGCCGATGACGCAGGTGTTTCCGCCGCCGGGCCCGGACCGACGGGACTCCTTCTTTGCGCGCACGGTGCCCGCTTCCGAGTCTCCCGCAAGGCTCTACCTCGGGATCGCGTCGCAGGGACGAAATCCCAAGGTCCTGATGCGGAAGGCATGGCTCGCGCTCATGGGCACCGCCGAGCGCTCCTACCGCGACGCAGGAGGACACAAGAACCTCGACAACCCCGCGGACCCGTACATGACGGTCCTCGGCTACTTCAACAGCCTGCGCGAGCTGGGTGGGGCGCGGCGGATCCTCGAGGAGGAGGTCCAGAACACCATCAAGTCCTACGGCATCCGCAAGCGCGTGGGCGAAGACCGCGGCCTGTTCCAGGACCGCAAAAACTTCTCGGAGGTGGTCGAGCTCACCTCGCGCGTCTCCACGGACAAAGTGGCCGATGCGCGCCGTCGCCTGGGGGTCGGCTTCCACGACATCAAGCAGCGCGTGGACTGCGCCATCGCGACGAACATGATCTCGGTGGGCCTCGACATCCCCCGGCTCGGGCTCATGGTCGTCCTCGGTCAGCCGAAAGCGCATGCCGAGTACATCCAGGCGACGAGCCGCGTGGGGCGCGACGACGAGCGGCCGGGGCTGGTGGTGACGCTCCTCAACATCCATAAGCCACGGGACCGTTCGCACTACGAGCGCTTCCGGCACTACCACGAGACTTTCTACCGCTCCGTGGAGGTGGGGAGTGTCACGCCCTTCTCGGCGCGCGCGCTCGACCGTGGCTTCGCCGGGGCGTTGGTCAGTCTGGCACGGCACGTCGAGGCTCGACTGACTCCGCCGGACGGAGTCGAGCGGATCGGGGAGGTGCGGACGGAGCTCGAGCGCCGCCTCGTCGATGCCTTCCTGGAGCGCGTCCGCCAGCAGCCGTTTGCGGACGAGGCGGAGCGGGAGGAACGGCTCCGGAGCGTACAGAACCGCGTCGTGGACCTGCTCGACTCTTGGCGCAAGATCTTCGAGGACTACCACGCTGCCGGGGTCGCCTTGCAGTACCAGAAGTACGAGCTGAAGCAGCCCAAGCCGCTGCTGCGCGAGATGCTCGACACGGACTTCGAATCCGAGCACCACCGGAAGTTCCGCGCCAACCGCTCGCTCCGCGACGTGGAACCCGAGGTGAATTTGTTCCTGAAGGATCTGAGCGGCATCCAGGTGGAGGACTCCGCATGAGGCGGAAGGCGCACGGGCAGATCCGCCGCGGCCAGGTCATCACCACCTACGGGCCGGGTGCGCTCATCGACCTGCCAAAGCATTCGGCCATCGTCGGTGGCCTCGATACCTGGCCGAAGACGGGCGATCTCGAGGAGATCGTCGAGCCCCGGCTGGCTCGCAAGCTCCAGGCCATGACCGACATCGCGGCCCCGAGGCTCTTCGCGCCGCCGCCCGATTCGAACGATCCCCGCGAGACCACGAGAGGCATCGGCGTTTGGCGCTTCCCGGAGTGGTTCGTCGTGCAGGAGGTCAGCGGGAGTGAGGAGCGCGAGCGATCCCGCCGGCTGGTTCATCGCAAGGCGCTCGACGACAAGGGGCGCTTCGACGGTCGCCAGGTCGTGGCTACGCGTTTCGTGCGGGCCTGCCCGAAGGGACACGTGGACGACATCGACTGGCGCCACTTCGCGCATCAAGTGGTTGACGACAACTGCCGGCGTCAGCTCTGGCTCGACGAGCGCGGCACCAGCGGCGACCTCGCCGATCTCGTCGTACGCTGCGAGTGCGGGAAGTCGCGCGGCCTCTATGAGGCGTCGGCCATCGAGATGAACCCCCTCGGCACCTGCCGCGGTGCGCGGCCGTGGCTCGGCAGGAACTCGAACGAGGACTGCAGGCTCCCGAGTCGCCTGCTCATCCGCACGGCCTCCAACGCTTACTTTCCCCAGGTGGTGAGCGTGCTGTCGCTCCCGGACCGGGGGACCGCGGTGGAAACGACAGTGAGGGAGCTCTGGGACGATCTCCAGATTGTGGAGAACGCGGCCGACCTTGCCTTCCTCAAGAAGAAGCCGAAGATCATGGAAAAGCTCGCGCGCTTCTCGGACGAGGAAGTCCTCGAGGCGATTCGCGGGATCAAGGGTGGGCGCGAAGCCGAGCGGCCCGTCAAGCAGGTCGAGCTCGAGGCGATACTGGCAGCGCCCGAGGGCTTCGGCGAGGACGTACCCGTGGATCCCGACTTCCACGCGCGCCGCCTGCCGGCGCGAGCGTGGCGCCACTCCGAGCGGTTCGGCGGCATCGAGGCGGTCATACAGCTTCACCGGCTGCGCGAGATCCTGGCACTCATCGGGTTCACTCGATTCGAGGCAGTCACTCCCGACATCAACGGTGAGTACGAGACCGATGTGGAGCGCGCGGAGATTGCGCTCGAGCCGCAGTGGTTTCCGGCGGTCGAGAATCGGGGCGAAGGAGTCTTCCTTCAGATGCGCGCGGAGACGGTGAAGAAATGGCTCGGGCGACCGGCGGTCAAGCAACGGCTCGATGGGCTCACGACCGGTCACAACCTCTGGATGGCGGACCGTAAGGCGAAGAGACCCTTTCCGGGCGGCCCGTACGTGCTGCTGCACACGCTGTCGCACCTCCTGATCCAGTCGCTCGCCATGCGCTGCGGCTACCCAGCGAGCTCGATCCGGGAACGAATCTACGCAGATACCCAGGCGGAGCGCTTCGGCATCCTCCTCTACACCGGGAGCCCCGACGCCGACGGAACGCTGGGCGGATTGGTTCAGGAGGCTCGGCACATCGAAGATCATCTCCTCCTCGCCCTCGGTATGGGTGGACTGTGCTCGAACGATCCGATCTGCGCCCAGCACGCGCCAGGTACGAGCATGGAGAAACGCTGGCTCCACGGGGCCGCCTGCCACGGTTGCGCGCTCGTGGCGGAAACCTCCTGCGAGATGCGCAACGATTACCTCGACCGCGCTCTCGTCGTTCCGGTGCTCGGCGTCCCCGATGCGGCCTTCTTCGAGGCCACCCTATGATCGATGCCCTTCTCGATCAGCCCGCGCACCGACGCAAGCGGCTCGCGAGCGCCCTCGAATCGGGACTTCTCGCGGCGCCCTACTCGGCCGCCTCCCTCCGGTCGGTCCTGGGGATGCAAGAGGGTGGGGAAGGGATCACCGGGGCGCTGCTCGAGCTAGAGCGGCTGGGGATCTCCGGGTCGGCTGCCGCGGCCTGGATCCGGACCGTCGACGAGGCGACTGCTCGGACGCCACGACCCGACCTCGTCTGGTCAGGGCCAGAGGTGCCGGGACTGCACGCCCGTGACACCCGCCGTGTCTTCGAGGAGCTCCTCGGCTCCGCCGAGCGGTCGGTCTGGGCGAGCACCTATGCCTTCTTCGACGGGCCCCGGGCCTTCCAGGTGCTCGCGCAACGCATGGATGCAAGAGCCGACGTCCGCGTCACGCTGCTCTTGAACATCCAACGGAAACGAGGCGACACGACCGCCGCGGACCAACTCGTGCGGAGGTTCGCCGATCGTTTCTGGAACTCAGATTGGCCGGGCTCCTCGCGTCCGAGCGTTTACTACGACCCGCGCGCACTCGAGGTCGATGGCCCCGCGGGCGTCCTGCATGCGAAGGCCGTCGTGGTCGACGACGAGGTGGCCTTTGTGACCTCGGCGAATCTCACCGAAGCTGCCCTCGACCGCAATATCGAGCTTGGGCTCCTCGTCCGTGACCGCGCCCTGGCGGCGAGCATCTCGGTTCACTTCCGGACCCTCATCGACAGAGGGCTACTGCAACCCTTGCCGCGCGCATGAGTCCAGTCTATTGGGAATCGCGGCGCCAAGTTACTCCCGAGTGTTTGACCCGTCGACGGCGGTGGAGCAACTCAATCGCACGCTTTCGTGAGGACAGAAAAATGGAAAAGACCGAGCTGATCTACGACGGAAACGTGGATGTGATCGTCGACGGAACCAAAGAGTGCCGAACTCATCTGCGGCTTCAAAGGATTCGAAACTTCGAGGACGCAGGTGGGCAGGTGGTAGAGGGTATCTCTGAGCTCATCGGCACCATTAGCGAGACGGATGAAATTGGCAATCCACTCGACACATGGAAATTGGCGATGGAATCGAAGAAGGTCACACTCGTCATGGACGACGGCATGAAGCTCGACGTGCTGTTGGATGGGACATCCGTCACACCGAGCAGCCAACTCTACGAATGATCTGGGAATTGCCCTGTATTTGCGGATTATAGGTTCCTGGCCGGGACTATTGCGTTATCGGCGCGCCCAGGGTTCTGCACATTCCCATGGGTTCTCCGTCCCGTTTCCGCGCGCTTGCTGGTCTTGGTGATGGGTCGGTCTTGCCAGGCGTTTCCGCGTTACTGGCGCTACGCTGGCCCGAGGTGTTGGGTTCGGTTCATTCCCCGCCATCCGGCTTCGCCGTAGAGCTCTTGCTCTCTCCCTCCGCTCCCCCCTCTCGGCTCTCGCCGCCTTTGTTCGGCGGCTGTTGTGAAGGCAGGGGGATAAGCTCAAGGAAGTGATCGCCGCGCGGGTTGACAAGCCGCACTCCTGCCCGCGTCAAGCGCTCCAGCTCGTCGTCGTCCAGCCAGGTGAACACAATGGTCTGGCCCTTGAGCGCACGGGCCGTGTCGCTGATGAGAAAGTCGACGAATAGGTCCCTGTGCTTTTTGTCCGGGTTTTGCTGCAGGGGCTCATCGAGGACGACGAAGCCGGGATGGAGGCCGTTCGTCGAGTCAGAAGCCGCAGCCAGCGCGAGCACGTAAGCCGCCACCAGCCGCGAGTGGTCGCTGGCCGAACCCAATGAACGCAGGCGGCGGGGTCCCAGATACGGAATGTAGTGGTCGTCGACCGTCAGTTCAGCCGTCGGCTGCGCGAGAAGCGCGACGTGTCCCAGCGCCGCGAGAAGCTGGCGCATGCGCGAAGTGAACTCGAAGCGGCGGCGCTGCAGGTCGAAGGCGTGGACCGCCGCGACGGCGGCGATGTGGGTCTTGTCGATCCACTGATTGATCTTCACTTGTAGTTCGTGAAGTTCCCGGCCGATGTTGGCAATCTTGTCGATCTCATTCTCGACCGCGATCAGGTCAGTTGTCGCTTTGGTGAGCTGCTGGCGTTCCGCTCCGATGGCTTGGTTCACGGTGGCGAGAGCGCGCTCCGCGTCGCGGACCTGACTCTCGACGTCAACCAAGTCCGCACTCAGCCGGATGATCTGGTTGTCGGATGCTCCGACATTGGACGCGACGAGCTTACGGTCGCGCTCAAGCGCCGCAATGTGCGCCTCGACGGACGTCATCGATTGCGCCGTTAGTTGAAAGGTCGCGGGATCGATCGAACGGTGGCAGGTCGGGCATTCCACAAGCTCGATTCTTCCTATGCGCTCTTTCTTGAGGCGAAGAACGTCTCGTGCGGAATGCAACCTGTGTTCGATGTTGCTGAGTAAATCCTGCTGCTCGGTCTGTTGGCGGCGAAGGATGCGCAGTTCCTCCCGTCGGGCGTGACGCTTCTCCTTCAGCTCGACCACGTTCTGCGACGCGTCGCTGGCCGCCGCCGTGCTGCGGGGATCGAGGTCGCCGCCCGCCACGAACCCGCGCAGGCGGTCGGCGCGTTCACGCAGGCGTGACGCGTTCGCACCGAGATCGACGTTCAGTTCTTTCTTGAGCGTTGCGACAAGACAGCGTGCGCCCCAGCGCTTTGCGACGGCATCGACGGTGCCGTGGTCCGACCACGGCGTGATCCAGCCGTGGCGTTGAAAGAGTGCATTGACCAGCGCAGCGATGGTCTCGGCCTCGGCTTTGAGCTTAGCCTCGCGCGCCTCGATGGTCTGCTTCTCGAAACGTGCCTCGATGGCCTCGACCGCACCGAGCAGATACTCCACGGCGATGTCCGAGATTTCCAGCAGGCCGTAGCGGTGCACCTGCAGCGCCTGGAGGTCGGTCCAGCCTTCGGCCTGGTCGATATAAAACAAGGGCGCGATGTTCTCGAGGTAAAGTTCCGACGGTTCGCCGCGGTTGTCGACGACTGCCGCGCGCGGAAGGCCGCACCAGGAGAACACGAAGTTCTGCAGGCCAGCCGTCTCGCTCTTCATCGTCAGTTTCCGAGCAAGAAGGGTGCTTGTTCGCGTGATTCTTCCGTCCGGGGCGAGTTCCTCGACCACAACGTTGGCCGGCCTGCCCTTGATGTCGCGGGTGAGCCTCAGTCGCTCACCGCCGGTCCGCTCCAAAGTGATCGCCGCGCGCGATTCCAACACGGGCACGTCGGTTTCGCCGGGGAACTCGATGACATCGCGTACGGCGACGGGAAACCGTGCCGGGTCGTTGTCCTGCAGGCCGAACATGCGCTCCAGGCCGAGGCACCAGGCGATGGACGTGACGGCAAGCGATTTGCCGAAACGGTTGTGGGCGGAAATGACTTGGAGCCCAGGCTCGAAATTGAACGAGCCCGCAAACTCGCCGCGCACGCTGTTGCCCCGCACCACGATGTCAACGACGCGGATCATTGACCGCTCAACATGGTCTTGTTGACCGAAAGGCGCGACATCGTCTGCAGCGCCTCGCGTTCGGATTGCAGAAGGCCTTTGGCGAGGATTTCGATGTAAAGCGTTTCCAGCCTTCCGAAGCGTTCGCCGTCGATGAGCGAATCGGCCGTGCGGTGCAACACCTTCGTCGCAACGAGAAGTTCGACAGTGCGGTCATGCGTACGGTCGCCGAGATAACCGCGTGGCATCCTCTGCCACGTCTCGAGGTCAGGCCGGCGGCGCGCGCGCGACCAACGAAGAAAGTCCGGCAGGAGCGCAGGCCGCACGGCGATAAACTGCAGAGCTTCAGCCAGTGCGCAACCACGCTGCGCGTGCCGTCCGTGCGGCGTTCCGAGGCGATGAAGAACACGCAGGCGATCAGCGCAACGTGGTAATCGAGGTCGTATAGCGTCGAGCGCACGACGCGGTCAGGACTCACGCGCGGTTTCGCACCGGTCTCGCGAAGCAGTTCCGCGAGCTGTTGCACCTTGCCAGGGCTACCGCTAGCCATCGCCGTCCCGCCATTCGATCGGACACTCGCCGATCAGGCCGGCAACGACGCCGTCCGCAACTTTGCTCGTCAATCCGCCCAGCCGTTGCCCGAACCCTTGGCCGAGTCGGTTGACGACATCCTCCTGCATCGTGGCGATCAGTTCGTATGGTTCCGCGTCGCCCATGGAGCGCACGCGTGCCGCACGCGCCGCGTCGGTGCGGGCCGTCTCCAACGCTTCATGCAGGACGACGGACGTCGAGGCGAGGTCATTGTCGAGCGCGATGGCGGCGGCCCAGGTGTCGCGGAAGTCCTTGGCGAGCGCGTCGATGTGCGCGGCCCGGGCTGGACGCCGCTGCTTGAGGTCGGCGAACTTCGCGTCGAAGTCGCCCGTCGCGTCCGGGGGAATGTCTGCGGCGCTGGCGGCGCGCAGCCGCTCGAACAGGTCTTGGTTCTTCAGTCGGAAAAGCGTGTGTTCGTCCAGCGGGCCACGTGTCGCGAGATCCTTCGGCCCCCAGATGGTCAGGGTTGCGTCAGCGTGCACGAAATTGAGCTGGCTGCCCTTCTTGTAGCGCTTGAACGCTGTGTTGAGGGCGCCGATCACACGATGCGTCTCGAACCAGCTGACGACAAGATATATCGCGCGGATCTTGTTGCCGTCGCCCATGATGGTCGCGAGCTCGGCATTCGCCGCGTGGACTACACGGCGGTTGGGACCGATCGTCACTTCGAAGAGCTTCCTCAGGTCCTCGCTGAACTTCTCGACGATGTCGTCCCTGAGACCCTTGGCTTTGAGTTTGACTGGGTCCTGCTCCGGTCCGTAACAGCAATAACCGCACTCCTGGCCATGCGAGAGCCCGTCCAAGCCGCCGTCGCCGCTCGGCTTGTCAGGGATCCGTTGAAAGTCGGTGATGTGACCCTGAAGCCGCGCGCACACTTCGTCCTGAAATCTGTCGGCCTCGAGACCTCCGATAAACTTCTCGTATTCCGTGAGGTCCTGTTCGCGAGCCATCCATATCGTGTGCGCGGGGAAGGTCGCGCACTGTCGGGTCAGCGCTCCCGGTTGAAGGTCCAACGCGAGGCCTGTCGAGTTGGGCTGAGTATACACCGGAAGGGGACTGACCTAAGCCTTTTCGGCCGTCCGTCCTGGCACACCGAAGCCTCTAACTTAGAGGCCGATCCTGCAACCCGCTTGCGGTTCACCTCGATGCCCTCCTCCTTCAGCGTCTGCCTGATCTTGCGGCTGCCGAAGAACAGATGCTTCAGGTGGATCTCGTCGATTCGACGCATCAGCGCGAGCTCCTCCTCATCCGGCTCCACCGCTTCGTAGTACAGACTCGACCGATTCACTCCCAGAAGCTCGCCATAGCCGACGTATCGACGGCTTCCTACCAGCTTCCACCAGCCCGCGCCGGGCCTTCATTTCAATCGACCGAGCCCTCGTGATAAAAATCCCGTTCCACCGTCAGCTCTCCGATCTTTTTGCAAAAGCTCCGATTCTCGCTCTGCTCCGTCTCCGGCGCGGACTCCTTCCGTTTCGAACGCACGCTGTTAGCGAACACCCGCCTACGACTCATGAGAATGGCTCAACCACATCATTGCGTCCCGCCGCTCCGCCTGTCCCAGCCGCATCGGCTGCATTGGCCTGAATCTCACATCCTTCCGCGTGGTAACGTCCCATAAGATGCATTATGTTAAATAGAAGGTAGAAGTGAGGGTCGCGAAACGACCTCTTGGCGTGGAGAGCGCTCGGCACAACCGTCGGGATTGGACAAGAGCAAAAAAGGTTTGCGACGCATGCGTGTGTCTTGCCGACTGACGTGAGGCGCGTACGTGCTCTCTCGTCAATCGTGAGACGACGGCCGAGTCTCGTCGAGGCTCACTGCTGCTAGAATAACCAGCGGTGAGCCGATCCCATTGAAACTATATTGGGTCGAGACGGCCGATCGAGCGGAAGACTGGTTCGTCGTCGCGCGGAGCGCGAGGCGAGCGGCGCGGTGGCACGAGCAGGCGGAGGGCTACGGCCCCGGTGACGCCGTGGCGACGCTTGTGCTTCGCATCCCGAAGGGACTGGAGGCGCGGGAAGGCTGGCCGATGGACGAGCTCCTCGAAGCCTGCGGTGGGCGAATTCAACGGAGCGAGACTCCCCGGGTGGTAGAGATCGGCGGAGGGCGATTCGTCGAAGGTTACCTCGAGAGCGAGATTCGCCAGCGAGCCGATGACGGGTTCGAAGCCCTCGGCCGGGGCCGTCCCAACGAGACGAAACGGCGTTCCTTTCACTGAGGTCCTGGGGCATCCCCTGCATCGCATCGAAGGTGTAGGTCGTCGCTCGCAGGCTCCGAGACGTTCGTGTCCAGGAGATATCGTAGACTCAAATGTCTACTTCGCGGTCCGGACTAGGATTACGAACGTCTTCATAAGTCTCCGCAATGTTCAACTCACCGATCCTTTCGGGCCCCTCGGGTAAGAGCCATGATCTGGTCGGTGCTCATTCTTACGGAACCCTTGCCGCGCATCCGTGATAGGAGCGTGGCGCCTCTCCGAGAGCGCGCTCTGAGTTTTCGAATACGTACCGTGTTGCCAGCGATATCGAATTCCACTTCGGTATTGGGAAGAAGCCCCAGCTTCTCGCGGATCGCCAGGGGTATCGTGACTTGGCCTTTCGATGTGATGCGCATCTGGTTCTTGACTCCTACAAAGTAAGATTCAAACCGGAACCGGTGTGAACGTCAAGGAATCGGCGAGGCGCGAAATATGCCCGGCAAGGACGAATCATCACATCTTCTCCCGGAACGCCTGCACGTTCTTGTGGAATACGAACAACGGGTCCGCGTTTCCGCTCTTTTCCGTGAAGTTGTAGTTCTTCCCTTTGCGCACTTTCACCTTGAGATTCTTCTCGATGTAGTCGATCTCGAACTGCTCGAGGGAGGCGAACGGCGCGGAGAAGGCGTCGCTCTTGTTCGCGGTCTGGTAGCGCAGCCCCTGGTTGTCCGCGACAAGCGACCCTTCGCAGGAACCCATGCGGTGCTTGTGGACGACGGGAATCGACTCGCTGAGAGAGACGTTCTTGAAGCTCACGCGGATGTCGCGGTGGCCGCTCTCGACACTGACGGTCTCGGCGTACATGTCGTAGCCGTCGGCCGAGACCGTGAGCTGGTGCTCCCCCGGGGAAACGTTTTTGATGTCGACGGGAGTCGAGCCTTTGTAGTTGCGGTCGAGAAAGACCGTGGCGCCGGGCACGTCGCTTTCGACGCGGAGGCTCGTGGCGAGAAGGCCGAGCGTCGCCTCGACCTCCGAGCGCTTGCCCGCTCGCACCCGGATGTCCGCTTCGAACGGCGTGCGGCCGGCGCTTTCGACCCGCACGCGGTGGCGCCCGGCCGGAATGTCCTCGCGGGTCACCGGGGCCTCGCCCAGGAGCTCGTCGTCGAGGTACACGGAAGCCCCGTCGACGCTCGCGGAAACCGAAATCGACCCGAGCGCCGGAGCGAGGTTTCCCCCGCGAGGCTCGGGTTCGGGCTCCGGCTCTTCGGCCGGCTCACGCTCGACCACGGGAGGCACGGCTTCAGTGCTCGGCGCTCGAACCGCGGGCTCGGGCGCATGGCGGAGGAACCAGAACGCTACGCCGCCGAGAACGGCCAGAACCGCGAGCGCGAGGAGGACGAACTTGGCGGCTCCGGAGTCGCCGCTATGTGGATCTTGATGCAGAAAGCTCACGCCGAAATTCTAACACGCGGTCCGCCCGGCGACGGCGCCGGTGTTAGAATTGGAGATTCTATGGACTCGTCTCGTCGCGCCCCGCGGCTTACGCTCAGCGCCCGCGTCGAAGGGCTCGCTCAATACTGGAGCGACGTGCGCGTCGTCGACGTGAGTCCGACCGGAGCGCTCCTCGAGTGCTCCCGCTTCCTCGAGAACGACTCGCCTCTCACGCTCCAGTTCTCGATCGGGGAGTCGCCGCTCTCGGTTCGCGCGCGCGTGGTTCACTGCACGAAGGCCGAGCCTGATCTGTACCGGGCCGGGGTGCGCTTCGAGGCTCTTCCGACCGAGCTCCGGGACCGGGTCCGGGAGCTCATTCGGGCGAGCCTGCATCAGGAGCGTCGCGAGCAGCCGCGGGTTTTCCTGGGCCAGCCAGCTCAGCTTCGGAAGGAAGTCGAGCTCCGCGTCTTGAACCTGAGCCTTTTCGGTGGGTTGTTCTCCGTCTCAAACCCCCTCGAGTTCGAGAGCGAGCACGACTTCGTGTTCAGCCTTCCGCGCGGGGAGGTCCACGTGCGCGGGGTCGTGCGGCATTGCGAAGCGTGGGCCCGGGCGCGCGATTCCGTCATATTCCGGGTGGGGGTCGAGTTCACGAGCCTTTCGGGGGACGATCGCGGCCGGGTCGTCGCGTATCTCGACGACGAGAGCCCGGCCGCCTCGTGATTATTTCGCGCTAACGACGAACCGGCAGCAGGTGTCCCCCTTCGCCGCGCACTGCACTTCCATCCCCGTCGTTTCCGCGTCGAAGAGCACGAGCCCGACACCGCGAAGCAGACCCTGCACGATGTGGCAGACGGGCTGGATGGACGGTCCATAGACTTCGGCGAAGGGCGACTCGAGAACCTTGAAGACGAGCTCGCGCCCCTCCAGATTCATCATCTCGACCGAGAACGTTCCCCACCCGGACTCCGACAGCATGAAGGCGACCGCGCTCAGAACCTGCTCCGGCGGGTAGCCGAAGACGTCGCGGAACCGGCCGGCCAGGGAAGCACCCTCCCCCACTCCCGCGTCGATGAAAAAGGCAGCCGCGTCGCGGCCATGCTCGCCCTCGAGGTTCTTCTGAATCTCCATGAGGAGAGCCGGAGGCATCAAGACGTACCTGGCGCTCTGGAGCGCGAGACTCCCCCGCTCGGGATCGTAATCAAGGCTTTCGAGAAGCTGGTTCATGCTCAACCTCAGTCTCTCTGGTACATCGTGGACCCGAGACCCCAGTACTGGCGCGAGAAGAAGACCAGAGGCTTTCCCTCCCGGCCGAATCCGGCCTGCTCCACCTCTCCGATGAAGAGCGTGTGGTCCGAGGCCGCGACCCGCTCGACCACGCGGCACTCGAGGTACGAAAGGCAGCCGGAGAGCTTCGGCGGCTCGCCCTCGGCCCCGATGCCTCGGAACTGCTCCTCCGAAGTCAGGTTCGGAACGGCGAAATGATCGGAGATCGCCCCCTGGTCGTCCGCGAGAACGCTCACTGTGAAGGGGCCCCGATCGATGGCCTCGTGGGCACTCGACTCCTTGGCGATGCTCACGAGCACAAGAGGAGGAGCGAGGCTCAGCGAGATGAAGGAGCTGACGGTGATTCCGCGGGGACCTTTGCTTCCCATCGCCGTCACCACGACGACTCCCTGGGGAAACGTCCGCATGACCTCGCGCAGGGTGGCGTCCGTCAAAGGGCCGGGCCCTCCTCCTTCAAGTCGGCGGTGTAAGCCACCTCAATGCTCATCGCCGCGGGGCTCGTGAAACGCGAGGGCGGCTTGAAGCGGCGAAGATCCGCAATCGCGGGAAGCGTCTCCCGCTTCCGAAGAGTCCGGAGGCAGGAATCGAGGCACGCTGCTCGTCATCGCAAAGCTAAAGTACCACTTTAGGTTTGAAGAAGAAAGTAGCGCGGAATCTACTTCTTCCTGCTGAAGACACTCGGATGGAGCTTTTTGACTTCCGCTCCAGGCACCCCGCTGGGAAGGGTCAACGAGACGACTTTCGTCGTAGGAGCGCTGCAAGCGAAGTCAGTGCAGAGTTGATAGTTGACTTCGAGAGGGGCCTCAACGCTTGTTCCCTTGAAATCCGCAGGGAGTGTAACCGGAACGCGGATCGCGATGGGTCCCTCGTACAAGTTGTACGAACCGAGGCCCTCGAGCTCGCGCGTGATTACGGGAGGATACGAGGGCTTGCCCGTCTTCAGGACCGAGCTCTGGAGGGACACCGCGGTGCGAGTGGGCTCGGGCTCCTCGGGCCCATACAGATGATACCCTTCCTGGATATCGGCCAGGAGCGCGAGCTCGAATGCATCCCCGGGACGCACGGGCGACTGGGACGCTACGAGCTCGAACCGAACGGCTTTGTCCCAGTCCGGGATCTCGATTTTCTTCTTGAATTGCGCGAATGAAACCGAAGCCCCGAGAGTCAGAACGGCAAAGAGGACGTGTCGCATGCCGTCATCTTAGCGCGATTCACGCCTCCTCGGCCCCCCGAACGAGCCCGGCGATCCGGTGAAGAATTCCGGCCTCGCTCCTGCGCTCCGCCCTCGGAGCCCTGGGTTCCTGAGAGCGCTCTCCCGACCAATCCTCATAAGCGAGCTGTAAGTCGCTCGTTACCTGGTCGACGTCGAGCTCGAGCGATCGCGCGTAGGCCCGCGCGAAGCTCTTGAAGTAGAACTTCCCCGGGAAACGATCGAATCGTTCCTCTTCGAGGTCCTCCAGGTACGCCATGCCGATGCGCGTCTCGTTCGCGATGCGCCGCAACTGAATTTGCTTGGTTTCGCGGAGTGCCTTGAGCGACTTACCCCGATAAGCCATTGAGAGCCCCCTTCCCCGCCCATGAAGAAAGTTCTACCGACGAATCTCAGACGATCCGCCACGTAGGTTCAGCTAACTTGTTTAGTTATAACGAGGTCTCGGAAAGTGACTAAACGTGAGGACCTCACTCGGCGCAAGGGAGAAAGTATCAAACGTCCGGAATTGATGTCAACAGGAAATGCACAGGTGCCCCCCGGACAGCGAGACTTTTTTGTGGAAAATCGGTCAGGACGCGCCTTCGAGCTCCGCGATGAGGGATCGGAGTGCCTGAACGATCTCGGTGGTCTCGACCTGGCTCTTCTGAAACGTCATCTGCAACCGAAACGGCTTCCCTCGCACGCCGTACTTGAAGACGAAACTCTTGGGCCGGCCGCGGTGCGGTCTCCGAGACAGCTGGCGAGCTTGTTCCCGGTTGATCTGACCCCGGGAGATCTTCTCAACCAGGACGATCATTTTCTCCTGTGTATCCTGTCTAACTATCTGTAATAACAACGACTTAGAGGAAATGTCGGCAAGCCGACAAAGGTTTTTCACTTCCTCCGGCATCGCATGCAAGCTCAGTGTCTCCGTCACGCTCGTTCGCGACTTCCCGATGCGGCTTGCGAGGCCTTCGTGCGTATATTCGTGCTGGTTCACGAGTTGCGCGAAAGCCTCCGCCTCTTCGAACGCCGTTAAGTCCTTTCGCTGGATGTTCTCGACGAGAGCGATCTCAATCGTCTCCAGGTCGTCCACGTCCCGCTCGACACAGGGAATCTCAGTGAGGCCCGCCTGGACCGCGGCTTGGTACCGCCGTTCCCCCGAAATAATCTGGTAGTGATCCAGAAGTCGTCGAACGATCAACGGCTCGAGAATCCCTTTCTCTCGAATGGATGCGGTTAGTTCCGAGAGATCGCCCATCTGCTGGCGAGGCTGATTGGGATTGGGCTCGATATCCTCGATCGAGAGCATCCGCCCGATGGAGGAGCCCCGGCGCGAGCCGAGCTCATCCACGAAATGGGCGTCGTTGCGAAACTTGATGGTTTCCGGCAGACCTGCTCGCTTAGACACGGGATATTACCTCTTCCGAGAGACTGTAGTATTCGAACGCTCCGCTCGAATGCGGCGCGAAAGAGAAGATGGATTCCTTGTACGCAGGACTCTCCTCGAGCCGAATGCTCTTGCTAATCACGGTCTTGAACACTTTGTCTCCGAATGCTTCCTGAATCTTGTCGCTCACGTCGCGGGCCAATGTGGTCCGCTTATCATGGAGAGTGATCAGCACTCCAAGCACCTCGAGATCGGGGTTGGGACGCGACTTTACCTTGTCCAGGGTTTCCAGAAGGTCGTCTGTCCCTTCGAGCGCGTAGTAGGAAGACTGGATTGGGATGAGGAGGTGCGTTGCCGCCACGAGCGCGTTCACTGTGATGAGCCCGAGAGTCGGCGGCGTATCGATGATGACGAAATCATAATGAGCTCTTACGCTCTCGAGACGGTCTCGCAGGCGGAAGTGTGAATCGAAGTCCCCCACGAGCTTTCCCTCGAGCTTCGCGAGCGAAATGCGCGCGGGAACGAGTGATAGCTCCGGAACCGAGGTCTCATGGGTCACTTCCTTGAGGCTGACCTTTGGATCGAGGAGCGACTCGTAGATCGACCCATGGACGTCGACTTCGTTGAGGAACGAGATGGTCGAGTTGCCCTGCGGGTCCATATCGACCAGCAGGGTCTTCTTATGCTTTGCCGCTAACGCGGCTGCGAGATTGATAGCGGTCGTGGTTTTTCCCACGCCGCCCTTCTGGTTTGCAATTGTAATGATGACAGCCACTTCGGATTAACTCCCCCACACGAATACTGAGTAGAAACAAGCATTATGAAGAGAAGACGCCTACAGGACGTGCGGCTCGAGGACCGAAGGCCCGAGGCGCTACATCTTGTACTTGCCGAGATCGTCGGGATTGAGACCTTCTAACCACTTCTGGAGTCTTTCGGAGTCCGTGGGTTCCTTCGACAAGTCCAGCCCCTTGGCGCTCTCCACGACCGAATCCTCGACGAAGATCGGGGACCTCGTTCGCAGAGCCAGGGCGATGGCATCACTCGGGCGGGCGTCGATGGCGATGGTCTCTCCATCCCGATCGAGGTAGATCATCGCGTAGAAGGTGTTGTCGCGAAGATCGCTTACCACGATTCGCTGCACCTCGGCTTCGATCTCGCTCAGGATGTTCTTGATTAGATCGTGCGTCATCGGACGGGGGGTTGCGATGTTCTCGATCTGAAGGGCAATGGCGTTCGCCTCGAACACTCCCACCCAGATGGGAAGCACCCGGTCACCCGCTTTGTCCTTCAGGATGACGATCGGCATGTTGGTGATGGGGTCGATCATGAGGCCTTTGATCGTCATTTCGATTTCCATCTGTGAACCCCCTCGTACTGCCCCTCTGGTGACGTGGCCCTAAATATAGGGGCGGTCAGAAATGTTGTCAACAGGATTTAGTGGTCGTGCCTCTGCTGCTACTTCCAAGGATGCCACACGGGGCGCGGTTTCGCCAAACAAGCTGTTGGCACCGAAGCGCGTGATCACCACGGAAACGATCTCTCCGACCCGATCCCGCCCGCCGGGAAAGTTCACGACGCGGTTGTCCGCGCTTCGCCCCTTGAACTCCGCGGCATTCTTGCGACTTTCTCCCTCGACCAGGACCTCGACCGACTTTCCCATGAACCGCGCGTGTGTCTCGAGCTGAATTTGCTTCTGGAGATCCAGGAGCCGCGTGAGGCGCTCGCTCTTGACGGGCTCGGGAACATCGTCCGGCTGTTCTCGTGCGGACAACGTATAGGGCCTCTCGGAGTACTTGAACGAGTAGATGCTGTCGAAGCGCAGCTCCCTCATGAGAGAGAGGGTCTCGCCGAACTCCTCCTCGGTTTCGCCAGGGGAGCCGACGATGAGGTCGGTCGAGATCGCGAGGTCCGAAACGTGCTCCCTCGCGCGTCGGACCTTCCGCTCGTAATCCGCCCGGGTGTAGCCCCGCTTCATGCGCTCGAGAACCGTAGTCGACCCCGACTGCGCCGGGAGGTGCATGTGAGGACAGAGCCTGGGAAGGTCGCGGAATCGCCGCATCAGAGGCTCCCCGAAATCCTTGGGATGCGGGCTCGTGAAACGGATTCGCCAGAGGGCTTCGACCTCGTGGACGGCATCAAGAAGCTCCTCGAATCCGCGCCCGTCTTCCGGGTCGCGGTACGAGTTCACGTTTTGGCCGAGGAGCTGCACTTCCCGAAAGCCCCACTCGCCAAGCGATCGGGCTTCCCGAACGATGCCGGCGATCGGCCGGCACCTCTCCCGCCCTCGGGTGAAGGGCACGATGCAGAACGAGCAGAAGTTGTCGCAGCCCTCCATGATCGTGATGTACGCCTTGACGCCGGGCACTCGCTCAATCTGTTCCGGAGGGACGTCGAGGTTTTCCGGATGCCGGCCGATCTCGACGACCCGCACCTTCGTTCCCACCACGGTCGCGAGCACCTCGGGAAGCTGCACCAGGCTCTGGGTTCCGAGGACGAAGTCCACTTCCGGAGCCCGATCGAGAATGGCTTGGCCCTCCTGCTGGGCGACGCAGCCGGTGACCCCAAAGACCACCGGCCGCTTCCGCTTCAGATGGGAGAGGCTCAGAAGCCGGGTGAATACCGCTTCCTCGGCTTTCTCTCGAATGCTGCAGGTATTCAAGATGAGGACGTCGGCCTCCCGTTCGGTCGGAGCCGCCGTAAGACCGAGTCTCTTCAGGCTTCCCGAGATCTTCTCACTGTCGTGGGCGTTCATCTGGCAGCCCCAGGTCTCGATCCAGTAGCGGTCAAAGCCGGGAAGATTCGACATGATTTCTTATAGAAAACTAGCTCTTGTCTCTCACCAGCTGGCGCGCGTGCTCCCGGGCGCTCTCGGTCACGACGGCCCCCGCGAGCATCCGGGCGATCTCGTCGACCCGGGACTCCGCGTCGAGCCGCGCGATGCGGGTCTCGGTCCGCCCCTCGCGCTCTATCTTATCAATTCGATAGTGCGCGGGGGCGAAGCTCGCGATTTGCGGGAGGTGAGTGACGCAAATGACCTGGTGGATGCGAGCGAGCTCTTTGAGCTTCTCCCCGACCGCGTCGGCGACGCGGCCTCCGATACCGGCGTCGACCTCGTCGAAGACCAGGGTCTTGCCCCGCTCGCCTTTCGCGGAGACGGCCTTCAGCCCGAGGACAAAGCGGGCGAGCTCGCCCCCCGACGCGGTCTTGCCTAGAGGCCGAGGCTCCTCACCGGGATTCGCGGTGAAGAGGAGCGCGGCGGAGTCGAGGCCGCTCTCGCGCCAGAGCGCCGGGTCGGAGTCGTCTGCGGTCGTAAGCTCGAGCTCGAAGCGGGCTTTCTCCAGGGCGAGGTCCTTCAGCTCCTTCGAGACGAGCTTTTGAAGGCGCCGCGCCGCCTGTCGCCGTTTCGACGAGAGCTCTTTCGCGAGAGCGCGATAGCGAGCGCGCGCGGCGTCGAGAAGCCCCTTTAGCTCGGAAATACGCTCCTCGGAGCCCTCGAGATCGAAGATCTCCTGGCGGGACCGATCCCGCAGCGCCAGCACTTCGGCGAGGCTCCCCCCGTATTTTTTCTTCAAGCGTTCCAGGAGCGCCAGGCGGCTTTCGAGCTCGTCCATACGGCCGGGGGTCACATCGATGCTCCGGGCGTAATCGCGGGAGTGGAGAGCGAGGTCCTGGAGCGGGCTCATCAGGGCCTCCTTGTCGCCGAGGTAGCTGAGCCAGCGCGGGTCGATGCTCGCGAGCTCCGACACCCGCTTCCACGCGGACGAGAGCCGGGTAAGCGCCGAGTCCTCGTCCTCGTAGAGCGTTCGGAAGACCTCCTCGGACAGGGTCTTGAGCTTCTCCGCGTGGCCGACGAGGCGCCTCTCCGCAAGCAAGTCCTCGTCCTCTCCCGCGCGGGGGGCCGCTTTTTCGATCTCGCCCAGGGCTTCCTCGATCTCGCGCTTTCTCTTGTCTCGCTCCCGCCCTCGGCGCTCGACCTTCGCGATCTCCGCTTCAAGGCGGAGCGCCTCTCGGAACGTGTCGCGCACTCCACGGCGATCGTCCCGGGTTCCTCCGAATCGATCGAGAAGGTCGAGCCCGGCTTCGGGCCGCAGAAGTGAGGAGCTCTCGCCCTGCCCGTGAATGTCGGCGAGGTACGGGGCGATGTCCCGGAGGAGCTGCCGGGCGGCAGCGACCCCGTTGACCGTGATCTTGCCGCGTCCCTCGGCCTGAAGCTCTCTCCGGATGACGACCTCGTCGTCAGCCTCGACACCCACTTCTTTGAGGCGCCGTGCCAGGGATCGGGGCATGGGATTGGTCTCGAACCCCGCCTCGACGACCGCGATGTCTTCCCCGCTCCGTACGAGGTCGCTCGACGCCCTCGAGCCGAGAACGAGCCCCAGGGCGTCGATGAGAATGGACTTCCCCGCCCCGGTCTCCCCTGTCAGGAGGTTGAGCCCGGGCTCGAAGTCGACTTCGAGGCGGTCGATGACCGCGACGTTTCGGATTCGCATCCATCGGAGCACGAAATCACCTATATCACAGTGGCTCGAGATCGACGCCGATTGGCGCAATTCGTTGACAGCCTACAAACCCTCGTGGTAGCGTGGCCCGCGGCGTACCGTATCTTGTAGAGAACCACTGAACCCGAACAGAGGCGAGCGCTCGACTCTTGCAGACTATACCCTCGACCACAATTGAAGCTTCACCCGCCCTCAACCCCTTTCACATCGTTTTGGATTCCGGCCCGATCTCGATCGCGGTGCTCCTCATCCTGCTCGGGTTCTCCCTGTTCTCCTGGGCGATCATCTTCAGCAAGTGGACGATGCTGAGACGCGCGGAGTCCCACTCGGCCGCGTTTCTCGAGATCTTCCGCCGCAGCAAAAAATTCTCGGAAGTCCACGCCGTCTGCCATCAGCTCCGGACGAGCCCGCTCGTGGGGCTGTTCCTCGCGGGCTACAACGAGCTCAACTACCAGCTGAAAGCTCGAGGCGCGAGCGAGGGCAGCGAAGGCGACTCAGCCCGCATCGGGAACCTCGAGAGCGTCGCGCGCTCTTTGGTCCGGGCCTCGAACACGGAGATGCTGAAGCTCGATCGCCGGCTTACGTTTCTCGCGACTACCGGAAGCGCCACTCCGTTCATCGGTCTCTTCGGAACGGTGTGGGGCATCATGAACGCGTTCCAGCGGATCGGAGTGACCCAGGCCGCGAACATCAGCGTCGTCGCCCCCGGGGTGAGCGAAGCGCTCATCGCGACCGCCGCGGGCCTCGCCGCGGCCATCCCCGCGGTCATCTCCTATAACTACTTCGTCAACTGGGTGAAACGGCTGTCGATCCAGATGGACGACTTCGCGCTCGAGTACCTGAACATCATCGAGCGGAACTTTACGTAGCCGACCGAGTATGGGAGCGGGCGTGTCGGGAGGGGGTGGAGGCGGCCGGGTCTCGCGGGGTACCTCAGCGACGGCGATGCTCCTGACTCGCCGGCAGGCGGGGAGCCAGACACTCTCCGAAATCAACGTGACGCCGTTCGTCGACGTGGTGCTGGTGCTCCTTATCATTTTCATGGTCACCGCACCCATGCTGATCCGGTCCATGGACGTGAGCCTCCCCTCCGCCACCATGCGCCGCGATCGGGCGGAGGAGCGGACCATCGTCACCCTCGATGCCCAGGGCCGGACGTTCATCGGCGACCGGGCAGTCAATATCGAGCTCCTCGAAGAGCAGATGAAGATGAGAGTCGAGGTCGAGGGGCTGAGGCTCGCCTACTTGAAGGCCGACGAAAGGCTACAATACAAGCAGATCATCCGGGTGATGGATCTGCTGAAGCGGGCGGGCGTCGACAACGTCGGTCTCGTGTACGTCTACCCTGAGGAGAAGGAATGAGGGTCGCGCAAGCAGAGCACGATCGATTCCAGCGGATGCTGGTGTGGTCCTTCGCCCTCCACGCCCTCCTCGTTTCCGCGGTGAGTCTGGCCGCGGCCCTGAGACCTCGGACGAGCTCCCTCCCGCGGCCCGACGCGGAGTTCATGAACGTCAGCCTCGGTCAATCCGGCCCCCAATCCGACTCCGGTGGCGGAGCAGCCCAGAGCCCGCCGAAGCCGACTCCCGAGCCGCCTCCTCCGGAAGAAAAAGAGCCCACCGTCGTTCGCCCCACGCAGGAAGTCCGCGACGAGGTGCCGCTCCCCGACGCTCGAGTCCAGAAAAAGACACCCGAGCCGAAGCCCGACTCGGGTCTTCGCGGCGCTGATGCCGCGAGCGCCGCCTCGGCCCAGGTCGCGGGCGGCCCCGTCCTCCCGGGTCTCGGGCTTGGGGGCGCGGCCGGCGGCTCGCCCTTCGACCAGGACTTCGAGTACGCGTACTACGTGCAGCAGATGCTTACGAGAATCCACCAGCGATGGCAGCGCACCGCCGTGAGGGGCACGGCGTTCGTCGTCGTGCGCTTCACCATCGCCCGCGACGGAAGAGTCCTCGACGCGGCGGTCGAGACCTCGAGCGGGGTCTCGATCCTCGACCGATCCTCGCTCCGGGCGGTGATGCTCGCGGATCCGATGCCGCCCCTTCCCAACTCCTACCCGCGGGATCAGGTCGGGGTTCATCTCCGATTCACCTATACGGATCAACTCTGAAAAGGACAACGATGAGACATTTGATGCGAGCTCTTCTGGTGATGGGAGGCGTCCTCGTCACCCTCGCGCTGCTACAGAATCGAATTCACTCCGCCGGCGCGATCCAGGAGGAGAACCTTCGGCAGCCGAGCTCACCTAGCGAAGGTGAGTGGTACGTCAACATCGCGCGGCCGGGTCGTCCCGTCACCATAGCCATTCCGGATTTCGAGATCGGGACTCCGGATGCGGCGGAGGCGGGAAAGACGCTCTCCGAGGTCGTGTGGAACGACATGGAGTTCGCCTCGATCTACCGGCTCGTTGCCAAGAAGCTCTACAGCATCGCCGGCAATCCCACCGATGCGAGAAAGATCGATTTCTACCAGTGGGAGTCGATCGGCGCGGACATCCTGGTCCGCGCGGTGAGCGAAGTGCAACGCGACCGGCTCGTGACCGAGGTCCGGATCTATGCCGTGCTCGCGCAGGAGATGGTTTTCGGGAAGCGCTACGACGGGCCGGTCTCGGGCGCGCGCCGGATGGCCCACCGGATCGCGGACGACATCCTGCTGCAAGCGGGAAACTACCGGGGAATCAACCAGACCAAGCTCGCGTTCGCGAGCGACCGGCGCGGAGAGCAGAGCAAAGAGATCTACCTCATGGACTACGACGGCTTCGATCAGAAGCCTCTCACCGCGAACAAGTCCCTGAATCTGACGCCGACCTGGTCGCCGGACGGTCGCGCCCTCGCGTACATCTCGTACCGCACCGGGCAGCCGTCGCTCTACCGCGCGTTCATCTACGAGGGCCGGGGAGACACCATCGTTTCCGGCGCGGGGATGACGTTCTCCCCTGCCTGGTCTCCCGATGGGAAGCTCATCGCCTTCACCTCGACGCGGGACGGGAACTCCGAGATCTACGTCTCGAACTCCGACGGGACCGGCATGAGACGGCTGACGCATCACGCGTCCATCGACACTTCGCCCGCGTGGTCGCCGACCGGACGCGAGATCGCGTTCACCTCGGACCGTACCGGGGCTCCGCAGATCTACGCGATGGATGCCGAAGGACTGAACCTTCGTCGCATCTCCTTCGAGGGGAGCTACAACGACTCCGCGAGCTGGTCCCCTTCGCGAGAGTACAGCGAGCTTACGTACGCCTCGAGGATCGAGCGCGGGCCGTTCGACATCGTGGTCTACGATTTCCAGACGAAGCAGACCCGGCAGCTCACGACCGGCCGGGGAAGTAACGAGAGCTCGGACTGGTCGCCGAACGGCCTCCATCTCGTCTTCACCACGACCCGGACGGGCACGAGCCAGATCTTCTCGATGAACCGCGACGGTTCGAACCAGAGGCAGCTCACCCGGGAAGGCAACAACACCACCCCGCAGTGGGGTCCGGTGCCGGGGCAGGATTCATGAACCGATTCTCCAAAGGAGCGAGCATGCGTTGGATTTTGTGGATTTTGTGCCTTTCGGCGCTGAGCCTTTCGCTCGGCGGATGCGGCGGCAAGAACGAGAGAGCTCCGGCGACCACTACCGGAGGTGCCGGAAACCTCCCGCGCACGACCACGACCGTCCCGCCGCGCCCGACGACCGTCGCGGAGACGTCGAGGGGAGACGACGACGAGCGCCTCGCCGACTTCTCGGATCCCGACAACATCCACGGCAGAACCCTCGACGAGATCAATGCCGACTCGCCTCTTCGCGACGTGCCGTTCGATTTCGACAGCGCTGTCCTCCTGGACTCGGCCCGGCCGATCCTCGATCACACCGCGGAGTGGCTTCGGTCCTATCCCACGGTCACGCTCCTGGTCGAAGGTCACTGCGACGAACGGGGCACGGTCGAGTACAATCTCGCCCTCGGGGAGCGCCGGGCGACTGCGACCTTCAATTACCTGGTGAGCCTGGGGATTTCCGGGAGCCGGCTCAAGACCATCAGCTACGGGAAGGAGTTCGCGCTCGATCCCGGCCACACGGAAGAGTCCTGGACGCGCAATCGAAGGGCTCATTTCGAGGTAACCTCCAAATAGCGACCAAATATCGGACCAAATATCGGAAAGGAGGCCGGCGTGAAGCGAACGATTCTATGGATATCTCTGGCGCTCGTCCTCGCGGTCGCAGCCGCTTCCGGAAGAAGGGCGCTCGCGGGCCAGAAGAAAGAAGACATCATCCTCTCCGAGCTTCGCCAGATTCAGGTGCAGCTCACGCATCTCCAGACGGCCCAGGCGGCACTCAAGTCGGCGATCGACGCGGTGAGCGCGGGAGCGACCGAGCAACAGGACTTGCTGCGCAAGACTCTCGCGGACTCCAAGATCGCTCTCGAGCGCGTTCAACAGGACATGTCCATCCTCTCGGAGCGTATCGACGAGACGAACTCGCGGCTCGGCGGTCTCCGGGAGGACCTGGTCACGTTGCGGCAGAGCCGCGAGCCGCTCGTCATTCCACCGGCGGAGCCCGTGCCGGGGGAGGCCGGCTCGACACCCGGTCAGGCGCCCGCCGTCGAGACGCCCGTGCCGGCCGTTGTGGTCGCCACGGGTCCGAGCGTCATCGACATCTACAACGAGGCGAGAAACGACTACACCCAGGGCCGCTTCGCCCTCGCAATCTCGGGATTCAAGGATGTCCTCGAGCTCGACACGCGGGGCGATCTCGCCGACAACGCCCATTACTGGATGGGCGAGAGCTATCTGGCTCAGCGGCAGAACGATCTGGCTCTCGGCGAGTTCGACAAGATCATCCGGGATTACCCCCAGAGCAACAAGCGCCCCGACGCCTACTTGAAGAAGGCGATGACCCTCGAGGATATGGGACGCCGCTCGGAGGCGAACGTGATGTACGAACTCGTGATCGAGCAGTTCCCCCGGACGGCACAGGAGCGGGTAGCCCGGAGGAAGCTCGAGGATCTGCTGCGGACCGTGCCGCGACAGCCCTGAGGCTCGGCAGGGAGGTCCCGGTGGTTTTTTTTCGTCATAAGTACCCAGGAGGAACAAATTCATGAGAGGCGTAAACAAGGTAATTTTGGTCGGGAACCTGGGCAGGGATCCAGAGGTTCGTTACACGAAAGAGGGAACGGCTGTCGCCAACTTGAACCTGGCGACGACGGAGACCTGGAACGACGGGAGCGGCCAGCGCCAGGAACGCACGGAGTGGCACAAGGTCGTCGCCTGGGGAAAGCTCGCGGAGATCGCCAAGGAATACCTGGGCAAGGGAAAGCAGATCTACATCGAAGGGCGGCTCCAGACGCGTTCCTGGGAGGACAAGGAAGGCGTCAAGCGGTACACGACGGAGGTCAAGGCCGATCAGATCGTGATGCTCGGGGGCCGCGGAGGAGACGGCCCCTCTGCCGGAATATCCCGCGACTCGGGGCCGCCGCCGCCGGAAGCCTCCGACATGGGGCGGCCGGAGTCGTTCCAAGCCACCGCGGACGACGTCCCGTTCTAAGTCGCCTAGGACCTAGGACCTAGGACCTAGGGCGCAGCGAGGGGCCCGGAGGGCCCCTCCTCCCCGAGCGAGGAGCGAGGGGAGCGAGACGAGCGAAGAGCGAGTCGAGCATTAAATAAGAGCGGTGTGAGGCTACGGAGAAGAAGCCCCACACCGCTCGCTCGGACCGGCCTCATTGCCGGCCGAGCGGCAACTTTAGCCATTCCTCCGCCCCGCGGTCTGTTAGCCAGATCATGCTGATTCCCTCTGCGCCGAGGCTTCGGTACAATGGAGTCGTCCCCCACAAAACCCGGCGAAACGAGATCGAAACCGTCATGGAAACGACCCGGCCCGCCCATTTGCGACCTCGGCCGGCCCCGCGGCCAGCCCCCCGCTCCCGCCCGCGGCCATGGATCTGGATCCTGGTCCTCATCCCGCTCGGGCTCATGGCCTCATTGGGCGCGGTGATTGGACTCGGAGCTCTCTTCAACCTGACCGCGACCAACGTCGCCCTCGCGGCGGGTGAACGGGAGCTCGTGGTCGACATCTCCCATCTGACGGGCTGGATGAAGGGGTACACCCCGAACCCCTCCGGCGAGACCCTTCAGAAGACGCGCTACATCGACGACTCTTTCGAGATCGAGTACGTCTACGACCTCCCCGAGGACGACGACGCGCCGTACCTTTCCCACAGCGTCACGTTCGAGCCCAGCGTGAGCGACGCGAACACCACCTACGTCTCGCTCTGGGGAGGAACCAAAGTCGCGTTCTACGTCTTCGGCGAGGTGCAGGTCGACGTGCAGGAGAAAAACGAGCTCTTCCACTGGGGCGAGGAGTCCCGGTTCGGACTTCTCCTCGCGGACGGCCGGCCCTTCGGAAACGTCTTCGTGGCGAAGAAGGACAAGCGCGTCGTGTACCTGCTGGTCTCGGGGATCTACTTCGACGACACCGAGAGCTTCTCGAGCTTCCTCACCCCTTACCTCGAGAGGCTCGACGCGTTTTCCGTGGAGGACTGAGGAGCCGCGGGCGGGCGGGTAGCGTAAATCGTCTTGACCACGTCGAGAAAGTAGTTTCGGACCTCACGGAGGTTGAAGCCCGAGCGGGTCACGTTCTCGACCGTGGGCCGGTTCAGGTCCGGACCGACGCGGCGCGAGAGCGGCGTCATCGCGTGGAGCATGAGGTTGAACGGGAAGTAACGAGAACCGGTGTGCTCGAACATGTAAAGATCGCCTCCGGGCTTGAGAACCCGAAGGATCTCTCGCAAGCCCTCGACCGGACGCGGGACGGAGCAGAACGTGCAGGAGGTGAAGGCCTGGTCAAAAGTCCCGTCTTTGACGTCGAGCGCTTCGACGTCCATATGGCGAAGAACGAGGGATCCTCCCGAGGCCTCATAGAGAGAGGCGCGCGGCCCCGCCTTCTCGAGCATTCTCTTGCTGATGTCGATCCCGAGGATGTCGCGGCCCGGCGGAAAGTGCTCGAAATCGAGCCCCGAGCCCGTGGCGACGAAGAGGATCTTTCCCGCCCCCATATGGGAGAAGAGCTCGCGCTTGATGGGACCCCAGCGTCTCTCGGGACCGAGGCCCGTCATCACGTCGAACCGCGCCGCGGCTCGGTCCCATTTACGCTCGGCTCGAACGTCCATCGCGCGATCTCGCGGCCATGGCCGTGAGGAAATAAACCCAGACGACGACGGCGAGCCCGATCGAAGCTCCAGAGACGACCGGCGCTCCGAGCATCGAGGCGGTCATTCCCGCGAGCATCCCCGTCAGCATCGCCGGGAGCATCACCTCGATGGCCCCAAAGAAAGGCATGAAGAGGAAGGCGACGACAAAAGCCGCGACCGCGCCCACGCACATGCCGAGAGGCATCGCGACGAGCGGATGCCAGGAGGGGGCGACGAGGGCGTGGGCGGAAAGCGCCGCCGCGACTCCCGCGACCGCGTTCACGAAGAGGTCGCCGAGGACGAAATAGGGGCGCTTTTCCATGGGGAAGCGTTGCCGCTAGTTGCCTTTGGAGCGATTCATCATCCCCCTCAACTTTCCGAACGCGGAACTTTCGGGGCGCCCCGACGCGAGCCTCTCGAGAGCGTGGACGTTGTCCGGATTCAGGGCGAGCGCATCCTCGAACATCTTTCTCGCCCGGGTCTCGAGCCCGCCCTCGTGATAGAGCTCGCCCAGCCCTACGTAAGAGTCGGCGTCGAATCGATTGAGCTCGAGCGCCTTCGAGAAGGCGTCCTCCGCCTGCTTCCTCCATTTCGGGTTCTTCGACAAAGCGCGCCCGAGCGCCCGATGGTACTCGGCCTTCGAGGGATCCAGTCGAACTGCCGTCCGGAGCTCTTCGATCGCTTCGTGGTAGCGCCCATCGGCGAAGAATCGCTCGCCGTTTCCGAAATGGATCCGCGCCGTCTGGTTCGAGGTGAAGGTCTTCGTTTGCGGGGGCTCGGGAGCGGGCTTTCCTCTGGGCGCGGGGTTGGCCGCGGCCGTCTCCTGGACGCGCGACTGCCTTTCAGTTTTCCGCGGAAGTCCGAAATCGTAGCGCCTCCTTTCGGTCTCGCTCGAGAGGATCTCGTAGGCTTCCTTCACTCGAAGATAGAGATCGTCGAAAATGCCGTCCGCGTCGTCGAGCTTGAGGCCCGACCGGTGGTCCGGATGGAGCTTCTTCGCGAGCCGGAAGTAGGCGGCCTTGATCGCGTCGGAAGACGCCTCGGGCGTAACCTCGAGGAGCTCGTAGAGCGTGCCCCCGGCCGATACCCGCTGCTTTTCGTGCATTTCCTCGAGGAACCGGAGAGCCGAAGGCGATAGCTCCGGCTCCTGCGGCGGCGACACGGGAAGCGCCGCTCTCGCGGCGCTCCGCACCTCGAGGATGCCCGAGGCTACGAGGGCGTAAACGCAGCGGAGGGTTTCCTCTTCCCCGAGCGGAGACAGCTTCGCGATCTCCCCCGGGCTCGTGGCGCCGTCGACCCTCGAGAGAACGAATCCCTCCGCCGGCGTGAGATCGAGATCAGACTGGAGCTTCGTTGGATCGAGGGCATAGCTCAACAGTCCCTCGAGATCGCCGAGACCCCGCCTTACGGTCGCGAAATCTTCGATCCGGCGCACCCCTTCCATCAGAAGCCGCGCGGTCGAGAGGTCATCGCGCTCCAGATCGGGGGGGACCGAACTGTCGCGGATCTCGGCTCGAAACTCACCGCTCTCCCAGGGACAGAGCGAATGGACGATCGCGGTGATTTGCTCCTTCACCCGGCGGTCGAGCTCGTCTGTTGTGAGATAGCCCATCTCCACCAGAGTCGCGCCAAGCCGAAGGTGCGAGCTCGCGAGAACGCGGCACGCGAGCTCCAGTTCCGGCCGCTTGAGAGCCCCGGCGCGCACCAGCCGCTCGCCGAGTCGCTCGTCAGCCTCGTCGGAGCTCGCGAACACGATGGCCCCATCCTTGAAATAGATTCTTTTGGTGGTGCTCCCGCGCGAAAGGTGGAGGACGCCGGATTTGCCGCTGGCGCTGAAGCTCTGGACGACCGCGGGGACAGGTGTCTCGTCGAGAGTTCCTTCCATGGGGTACCGGTTGGAAGCAGTGATTTTCCCGCAGTGGCGGCCCGGGCGTCAAGCGTAGAAACACCCGGCCCGGTGATGTAACCTTCCTCACACTTCTCGGAGGGATCCCATGGCGAATCGGCGACACTTCCTTTCCATCCTGACGGGGGCCTCCTGGGCCGCCGCGGCCTGCACCGCAGAGAAACCGTCCTCAGAGGACGACCTCGAGCGGGCCCTTCAGGACCTGAACCTGGCAGCGGGCATCGGGATCGCCGATGACGATTTCGAGCTGGCGCGGAGCTATGCCGCCGGAGCCTACCGGGAGGCGGCGAAAAGTCTGAGGCCGATCGTTCTCGACCCGGGCCTCGATCTGCCCGTGGCGTTCGCGGCGAAGCGAGGGAGCCGGTGATGCAGGAAGACGCCGTCTACCTGAGCGCCGTCGAGCTGGTCTCGCGGTTCCGTGAAGGGTCGCTGGATCCGGCGAGTGTCGCCGAGGCGCATCTCGACCGAATCGCCGCCATCGATCCCAAGCTCAACTGCTACATCACCGTGACTCGGAACCGGGCGCTCGAGCGGGCCCGCGCTTCCTCGGAGCGTTACCGCGCGGGGAAGCCCGCGAGCCCCATCGACGGAGTCCCCTTCGCCGCCAAGGACATCTTCGCGACCGCGGAGATTCTGACTACTCACGGATCGAAGCTCGGGCGCGAGAACGTCCCCTCGGCGAGCGCGACGGCGGTCGTCAAGCTCGAAGAAGCGGGAGCGGTCCTCCTCGGGAAGCTGAACCTTCTCGAGTTCGCGACGGGAAGCGGTACCGAGTCTGGCTTCGGCCCGACGAGGAATCCCTGGAACCAGGAGTACGAGTCCGGGGGATCGTCGAGTGGAAGCGGCGCCGCCCCGATCGCGGGGCTCTCGACGGTGGCCCTCGGGACCGATACCGGAGGCTCGATCCGCAACCCTTCGGGAAGATGCGGCATCGCCGGGATCAAGCCAACGTATGGGCGTGTGAGCCGGTACGGAGTCACTCCCCTCGCCTGGACCCTCGATCACGCGGGCCCGATGGCGCGGACGGTTCGAGACGTCGCCCGATTCCTCGGTTTCATGTCGGGTTACGACTCGAAGGACCCGGGGAGCGCGAGCGAGCCCGTTCCCGATTTCGAGGCCGCGGTCGAGGCCATCGCGTCCTTGAGCGGAAAGACGTTCGCTGTCGCTCCCGAGCTCATGGCGCCGGTCGAGCCCGAAGTGCTTCAGATCGTGGAAGAGGCAATCCGGCATCTCGAGAGTCAGGGCGCGCGGCGGGTCGACGTCACGATCCCCCATGCCGCCGCCGCGAACATCGCGGATGAGATTCTCATCGGCGCCGAGGCCGCGGTCTACCACGAGCAAAACATGTCGCGGCCCGAGACCCGCGCCTTGATGGACCCGGCGGTGCGCCTCTACGTCACCGCGGGCCGGACCTATCTCGCGACGGACTATGTGAAGGCGCAACGGCTCCGGCTCGTCCTTCAGAACGAGCTCACCCAGGCCCTCTCTGGAGCCGACGTTCTCGTCTCCCTGAACGACCCCACGCTCACCGCCAAGCTCGGGGAGCCGACGCGGCTGCTTGGCAAAGAGGTCAAGTGGTTCGAGTACGGCATGGTGAACCTCGGGAACATCACGGGATTTCCCGCGGTGAGCGTGCCCTGCGGTTTCGATTCCCGGGGACTCCCGGTGGGGCTCCAGATCTACGGCCGTCCGTTCGAGGAAGAACGGGTCCTCGCCTTCGCCCACGGGTACGAGCAAACGACGGAATGGCACCGAAGGCGGCCGAACCTTTGACGTTCGGTGTAAAGCAATATAATCTTACTTCATGGGAAAGCCAGCTAGGGTCGTGCGTATCAGCTCCAAAGGCCAGATCGTCATCCCAGCGGACGTTCGGCGCCGCGCCAAGCTGCGGGCCGGCGACACTCTGGTCGTACGGTCTGGGGCCGGAAGGGAGCTTATCTTCACCCCGGCAGAGGAGTTATCCCAGGATCTCGATAAAGTGCTTCGGAACGCGGGCAAATGGTTCGCGTCCTGGAAGAAGAGGACGGGTCGCGATCCTCTAGAGGAATTCCACGAACGTCGCCGCAGGGAGCGCGAGCTCGAAGCCAAGAAGAAATGAGCACGGGCGTCCTGGATGCCGGGGTTGCCATCGGCTGGCTCCGAAGAGGCCATCCCGCCCAACGCCGCATCGACTCGCTTTTCGCCGTTTGCCGACGAGGCGATCTGTCGCTCTACATTTCGACCGTCAACCTCGCTGAGGTCCTGATACATACGAAAGAGTGGTCCCAGGCCACGGGGTCTGACTCCATCGCCGTGCTGGGCGCTTCGGGAATACGGATCCACCATCCAGATGAGCCCGTAGCCCGGAGAGTGGCCAAGCTTCCCTGCTCCCTCGCCGACGCATTCGCCGCTGCCACGGCTCAAGAGCTCGGAGCCCGGTTGCACACGACCGACGGGGTACTGGTTCGACAGCTCAAGGGGAAGCGGATCCCCATCACGCGCTATTAGCGGCGCCGTCCGTATCTATAACTATGAGCACCTTCAAGATCACCTACAGCACTCTCTCGGCGCCGCCGGAGGAAATGCACCGAGGGTACGAAGCGGCGGTCGAGAGCGTCCGCGCGAGCCTCGGGAAGACCCATCCGATCTGGATCGGTGACCGCGCGGTCCACAACCGGCCCACCTTCGAGAACCGATCTCCGATCGATCGCGACCTTCTCATTGGAAAACACCAAGAGGCGACCGCGGCTGACACCGAGGCCGCCATCGAAACCGCGGTCGAAGCCTTTGCCCGCTGGAGCCGCACGCCCTGGCAGGAGCGGGTCGCGATCCTACGGCGCGCCGCGGAGCTCATCAGCGAGCGGCGGAACGATCTCGCGGCGCTCATGACCCTCGAGGTCGGGAAGAACCGCTACGAAGCTCTCGCCGACGCCGAGGAGTCGGCGGACCTGATTCGCTACTACTCCCAGCAGATGGAGGATGCCTCGGGATTCGATCGCCCCATGGGGAAGCTCTCTCCCGGGGAGAGGACGCGCGACATCCTGAAGCCCTACGGCGTTTTCGGGGTGATCGCGCCCTTCAACTTCCCTCTCGCGCTCGCCGCGGGGATGTCGGCGGGAGCGCTCCTCGCGGGGAATACCGTGGTCTTCAAGCCCTCGCCTGACGCTCCGACAACCGGCGTCAATCTCCTCGGGATCCTGCGCGAGGCGGGACTCCCCGCGGGAGCGATGAGCTACCTCACCGACTCCGGCGCCGAGGTGGGAAAGACGCTCGTCGCAAGCCCCAAGGTTTCTGGAATCGTCTTCACCGGCTCGAAGAAAGTGGGCTTCGCCATCTATCAGAACTTCAGCGAGGCGAGACCGCGCCCGTGTTTTCTCGAGCTCGGCGGGAAGAACCCGACGATCGTCACCGCGAACGCGGATCTCGAAAAGGCCGCCGAGGGCGTCATGCGGGGCGCGTTCGGATTCTCGGGGCAGAAGTGCAGCGCCACAAGCCGGGTCTACGTGCATCGCGACGTGGCATCGCGGTTTCGCGAGCTCCTCGTCGGCAAGACGCGGAACCTCGCCGTCTCCGATCCCACGAAGCGCGAGAGCTACACCGGTCCGGTCATCAATCAACGAGCCTACGACGCCTATCAGAGCTATGTGGCCGAGGCCCGCGCGGGCGGCGGGCGCATTCTCCAGGGCGGAAGAGTCCTGACCGAAGGCGCACTCGCGAACGGCTACTTCGTCGCTCCCACGATCGTGGACGAGCTTCCCCGCGATCACCGCCTTTTCCGGGAAGAGCTCTTCGTCCCCTTCGTCACCCTCGCCCCCGTCGGATCGCTCGAGGAAGCCATCGAAGAATCGAACCGCGTCGAGTACGGGCTGACGGCGGGCATCTTCACCGAGGACAAGACGGAAGTCGAGACGTTCTTCGATCGGGTGGAGGCGGGGATTCTCTATGCGAACCGCACGACGGGCTCGACCACCGGCGCCTGGCCGGGAGTGAATCCGTTCTGCGGCTGGAAATCGAGCGGCTCGAGCGGCAAGGGGGTCTGTGGACCGTACTACGTGCAGCAGTTCCTGAGAGAGCAGAGCCAGACGTTTATCGAGTAATCAAAAGGCATCGAGTAATCAACACAGAGGGGGCTCAGTTTTTGGAGCCGCTTTCAGAGCGTCGCCGCTCCGGAAGCTCTGCGAGCAGAAGCTCGCTCAGACTCGTCGCCTTTCCTGGATCTCGACTCAGTCCTCCCCTTCCGGGGGTCTCTTCAGAGCTTCCTTTGTCGAACGCGAGATAGGCGGCGACCAGGACGTCGAGGTCGGCCCCCGTCTCGTTCTCGAACCAGCTCGCGCGCTCGACGACCGCCTGGCGCAGCTTTTCCCCGAGCTCGCCGGCGCCGCCATGCTCTGGGCAGAGCCTCAAGGCTTCGCTCACTTGCACGAGGCATGCCGCGAGGTTGCCCGAGGCGAACCGCTCCTGGGCGTCCTGATAGGCGGCTTCAGCCTTCCGGTCGACGCTCCGCCGCGCGCTCGCGGGAGCGGAGCTCACTCTCCTTTCGAGACGCCAGAGCTCCATATCGATTCCATCCCGAAGACCCACGAGAGCCATGAAGCTCAAGTCTTCACGCTCGACCGTGGCCAGGAGTCGGGCGGTCGATGCTCCCGCCTGAGGCGGAGCCGCGGGATGCTGGGCGAGAAGAGTCCGGAGCTTTCGAGCGCTGGCCTCGACCCCATGACGGAGCTCCGACTTCTGTTGCGCCAGATGACGTTCGAATCGGGTCACGTCCAAGAGCAGCTCTTCGACCGTGGCGTAGCGCTCCCCGACCGCCTTCCGCATCATCCTGGAAACGATTCGCGACAGCTCTTCCGCGACGGCGGGCGCCAGACCTCGCAGGGGCTCGGGCTCCGTGTCGAGGATCCGATCGAAGACTCCCGGGAGAGTGGGAGCGTCGAACGGCTTTTCTCCAGTGAGGAGCTCGTAGAAGAGCGTCCCCAGGGAAAAGATGTCGGAGCGTGGATCCGGCCTCTTTCCTAAAATCTGCTCGGGAGACATGTAGTGAGGCGAGCCCATCACCTGGCCGGTTGCGGTGAGCGTCGACTGCGCGATGTGCGCGAGCCCGAAGTCCAGGAGCTTGACCTGTCCGTCCTCGGTCAAGAACACGTTTCGCGGCTTCACGTCGCGGTGAATGACACCTCTCCGGTGCGCGTGGGCGAGCCCTTTGCCCACCTCCGTCAGGATGCGCACCTTCTGCTCCAGCGACACGTGCCGGCGCGAACGGAGCCTCTCGCCCAGGTCCTCCCCACGGAGGAGCTCCATGACGATGTAGACACCGTCTTTTTCCTGACCCAGATCGAAAACCGTGACGATGTTCCGGTGCTCGAGTTTGGCGATGAGGCGCGCCTCGCGGAAAAACCGCTGAATCGACTCCTCTTTCTCCCGGCCAGCGACCGTCTGCTTCTTGATCGCCACTTCTCTTTGGAGCATGGGGTCGATTGCCCGGTAAACCACACCCGTCCCGCCCTTTCCCAGCTCTCCCAGGACGGTGTACTTGCCGATGTTCTTCACAGCGGTCGATTTCCCCCCAACTCCCCAGGCAATCAGAGCAGGCATGATTCCCTGAAGTCAAACCGGTTTCGGAGACTTCCGAGACCGGGGATTCACTTGCTCTCGAGCGATGATACAGTACCCGCTCGCGTCCATGGCGCTTCACGTCATGGCGAAGAGCGAACCGGCGGGATTCAACGTCGTTCTCAACTGGTTCGTGGAGCTGAAGCGAAAAGTTCCGATACCGTGATTTTGGGTTGAAATCAGGACGGGCTCAACATGGCGGTTACGCGTCCGGACCTCGGTGACGACACCCTCTACACGCTCGAGGTTGATTTCCGCTCGCTCTCACTCACCGAAGAGCAGTTCTATCAGCTTTGCCGGGACAACCCTGAGCTTCAGCTCGAGCTCACGGCGTCAGGGGAGTTAATCGTCATGTCACCGACGGGGAGCAAGACTGGATGGCGCAATAGCAAATTGAACCAGCGGCTCGCCAATTGGTCGGACCAGGACGGCCGCGGATTGTGCTTCGACTCCAACGCCGGCTTCACGCTTCCGAACGGAGCCAAGCGCTCCCCCGATGCCGCCTGGACTTTGCGGGAGAGATGGAACGCCTTGACTGACGAGGAGCAGGAACGTTTCGCCCCCCTTTGCCCGGACTTCGTGTGCGAGCTTCGTTCTCCTCGAGATAACGTCGAGAGCTTGAAGCACAAGATGTCGGAATACGTCGGGAACGGCGCCCGTCTGGGATGGCTCATCGATCCAGTGGAGGACCGCGTTTACGTCTACCGTCCCGGGAGCGCGGCCCAATGCGTCGATCATCCGAAGACTCTCGATGGCGGAGACGTATTGAAGGGGTTCGTCCTCGACCTCGACGGAATTCTCTGACGCTACTTGCTCTCGAGAGCGACGACTCCGTCCCATCCGGCAGGAGGCTCCCGGCGGTGGCTCAAAATGTGGGACGTGAGGAAGTCCTTCCCCTGATCCCACGGCGGCACCTCGTGAAGGAGCGTGAACGCCTCGTTCCAGTCCCCCGCGACAAAGGCATCAAGAGCTTTCTCGTAGAGCGCGACCCCGGCATCGTCGAGAAGGTTCGGCTCCCCTCCCTTCGGGAGAAGCTCGCTCACGGTAACCGCCCGGTCCATGCCGTAAGGCCGAAGCCGCGCGAGCCGGCGGAACCGGAGATCGCCTCCCGCTTTCGAGGACTTCGCGCGGGAGACGGTGTTCTCGTCAGCGAGGATCGGCACGCGAAGCTGTTTCGTGATCCCCTCGAGACGCGAGGCGAGGTTCACCACCGGGCCGAAGACGTCGATCTTGAACTGTCCCGCCGTCCCAAGCCGCCCGGCGACGGCTTCTCCTGTAGCAATCCCGATACCGCACCGGAAGCCGGACAGAGGATCGGAAGAGCTGACCGCGGCGGCCGCGAATCGCTCGCGGATCTCGACGGCGGCGCGGCACGCCTGGATTGCCGACGTTCCGTCGTCGAGGGGCCACCCCCAGAACGCGAGCGCGGCGTCGCCCTGGAAATCCCCGATGACTCCCTGGTGGGAGTGAATGCACTTCGTCATCACGTCGAGGGCGCGGCTCACGCGATTGAGGAGTCCCATGAGGTCGTCCCGGGATTTTTCCGCCTCGCGGCTGAACCCCCGGAGGTCGCAGAACAACACCGTGACTTCGGTCTGGCGCGGCTCGAGCGCCTTCTCCCCGTCCGCGCTCGAGAGCATCGGAAGCGTCACCGGGGAGAAGAACCGGCTCAGAGTCGCCTGCTGCCTTTGAAGCGATCGGAAGTCGCGCATGGCGCCAAGGAGATCGGCGACGAGCTCCGTGAATTTCATGTCGGGACGGAGGTCGACCCTCACGTCACCCGACTTCCCCGCGACATAGAGGCCCCACCCGGCGCAGGCCTCCCCCGGAACCGGGGTGCAGAACGCCCAGTCGAGCGCGTCCGAGATGGTGTACTCGGGAACGTCCCCCGAAGCTCCGCTCCAGAGGCTACGCACGCTCTGACGGCGATGCTCCACGGCATCGACGATGAGGCGCTTGCTCGGCTTGAACTCCGTCGTCGTCGCGGTGCGGCTGTCCCAGTAGGACACCTCGACCCGATGGTCCTTCCCGAAGACCCGGACGATCGCCGCCGCGTCGGCGTCGGAAATCGCGGCAAAGAGGAGAAGCACGAGGCGCGAGAAGAGCTCTTCGTCGGAGGCCGCGCTCCTGAGGACGTCGGGAAGGGTTGCGAGGACCTCGATCCGCTGATCGGGATCGCGATAGCGCGTCTCGCGCATCTCCGCCATGGTGTAGCCCACGACCTCGAGCGGGGTGGGATCGTCGCTCGCGACGCTGACCCGATCCTCGGAGAGCGTGAACGTGGTCTCCCCCACGACGAAGTGCTCGCCGAGGACCATGGAGAAGGACGTCTTCTCCTCACCCTTGAAGAAGAGCGGGTTCTTCGCCTCCTCGACGCGCTCGACTTCGAGCCGTCCCCGAACCCACCGAAGATCGGCCTGGTTGCGGGAGAGCTTCCCTTCCCACGAAACCTCGAAGGGGTCAACGGCAGGATCGCCCGTGAGCGGGTGCCGGCCGAGGCGAACGGGCCTTTCCGGACGGAGGCGGCATCGCTTTTCCTCCGAGCCAGGTCCTCGAGCGACGAGCTTCGGCATGGCGGCGCTCAGAGGCCGAGCGAAAGGATGTCCTTCCGCTTGGTGTTCGCGGGCTCTTCTCGGATGAGCCGGTAGAGAAGCGCCCAGAGTCCGACCACGACGGCGAGCCCGAAACCGGCGGCGAGCCAGGCGAGCGCGGCGAAGCTTTCCGAAAGGCTGGTGATCGGAGACATCGCCAGGATGCGATCGTGCTCGACGATGGTCATCCAGTCCGAGTTCTCCCGGAAGCGGGTCATGGCCGCGAAATTCGCTCTCCCGGCGCGAAGCGGGTCGAGGTAGCGGTCGCTCCGGCCCGCGCCGCTCGAGACAAGGCGTTGCACGCCCTCGGTCTCGAAGTAACCGCCGCGACCCATCGGCAGCTTGGCCGCGGGATCCGCCGGACAGGGATGCCGGACGAGCTGGCCGCGGTTCAGGAGGACGGCGAACCGATCGGGGCAACCGGTGTCGTTCTTCGGACCCTCGGCGTCCGCGATCCACTCGTTGAACGTCGCGAGATGAACCGTAGCCGCGAGAACACCGAGGATCCGCGTCCGGTCCTCGGACCAGATGGGGCTCGCGACACTCACCAATAGCGGGCTTCCCGCCGCCGTGCTCTCGAACGCGAGAGAGATCCCCGTTGCCTTCCGGGGGCTCGCGACCGAAGGAGCCTTCTCCGGGGCCACGTCCTCGGATCCCGAGAACCACTCGCGATAGGCGTACCGGGAGCCGACCACGCGCGCGTCGAACGGCGTCCGCGCGAGGACGACCGCATTCGCGTCGGCGACGACCCAGTTGTGGATATGCCGGTCTCGATAGTTCTCGTAAAGAGCGTCCGTCCGGCTCTGGAGTGCCGGCTTCGCGGCGTCACCGGTTCTCTCCAGGAAGCGAACGACATCCGTCTCTTTCGTCTCGCGCTCGACCTGGCGTCTCACGGCGGAGAGGTTGCGGTCGACGACCGTGGCGATGAGCTCCGCGTAGCCTTCGGCGCTCTCGAGCGTTTGCTCGGTCAGGGCGGAAGTCGCACGGGTGACCGCCTGGTGCCGGGCCCAAAGGCCCGCTCCCGCGAACGCCGCGAGAAGCGCGAGAGGGCCTAGAAGACCGAGGACGACGAGAGGCTTTCTGGTGGCGCGGCGCTCCCGTACCGCGAGGGATTCGAGGACGTGCGGCACGTTCTCGAAGCGCTTCTCGGGATCTTTCTCGAGACAGCGGTCGATGATCGCGACGAGAGCGCGATCGATTCCCTCGACTCGGTGATGCTCCGAGGGCGAAGGCGACTCATCGATGAGCTTCTTGTACCGCTCGATGCGCTCCTGGGTGGAACCGCTGGTCGCGATCCCCTCGCTTCCGGACGCACGCGAGTAGGGGGGCCTTCCGGTGAGCATCGTGTACGCGAGCGCCCCGAGCGAGTAGATATCGGAGCGCACGTCGGGACGCGCGCCCGCCTCGGCCTGCTCGGGGGCCATGTAGAAGAGAGTTCCCACCGCCGGTCCCGCCTCGCTGCTCAGACGCGCCTGGCCGAAGTCCGCGAGGCGGATCTGGCCGCGGTCGTCGAGGAGGACGTTCGCCGGCTTGAGGTCGCAGTGGAGGATGGCTTTCCCGTGAAGGTAGACGAGCGCTTCGGCCACCTCTCTAACGACGGCGACGGTGTCGCGCACGGGAAGCGTCCGGCCGCTCAGCCGATCGGCGAGCGAGCCCCCGGAGAGGAACTCCATCACGTAATAAGGAGGGTCGGCGTCCCAGCCGACGTGAAGGAGGTGCACCACGCGCCTCTCGCTCACGACCTCGACCAGCTTTCCCACCTCTCGCTTCAGAAGCGGCCAGTCGAGGCCTTTGAAGCGGGAGAAGAACTTGATGGCAACTCTCCGGCCGGTGTTCTTGTGGATCGCGAGCCAGACCTCGCCGTAGGAGCCGGCGCCGAGCTTCTGCTCCATCTCGTAGCCGGGAACTTCGGGGCGCGGGAGGGCCTCGCTCCGGTCCTTGGAGCGCTCGCGCTCGGCGTCATCCTGGACGACGGTCTGATCGAATCCGCCGCCGGCGTCTTTCTCCATTACGGAAGAGATTCTATGACAATCGGGGATTCGGAGCCTTGCTTGCGTCCCTCGAACCGCCCGTTGACTCGTGATGCAGCCAGGCGTATTCTCACCGAAGATCACGTCCCAAGCGGACAGGAGGCGGCCCCATGGAAATCGATCGTCGTGCCTTTATTTCGAGCGTAGGCGGTGCGGCAGCGCTGGCCGTCATGACGGCGGACCAGAAAGCCGATGCGCTCGAGCATTACATGCAGCAACAGCTCGATGCCCCGCCGCCGGAGAAGTTTCCCACCGTGGCGGAGCTCGAAGCGGGCTATCAGGATCTTGGCCGGCCCAGCCGGCGGGGGGCGGGAAACCTCTTCGTACCGAACCGTGAGGGGAAGCTGCGGCCGATCGAGAAGATGCCGGACAAACCGACGGTCCTCGACTTCTTCCAGTATCGCTTCGCGCCAGCGAGCCACGTGCTGCAGAGCGCTACGCGCGCTCTCAAGACGGGAATGCGGGAGGAGATCGTCCTCGCGTGCCTCCTTCACGACGTCGTTTTGAACATGATCCACCCCGACCACGGATGGTGGGGCGCCCAGCTCTTCGAACCCTACGTTCCGGAGATCACCACGTTCGCCATTCGCTACCACCAGACGCTTCGCTTTTTTCCCGATACGGAATTCGGGTATGAGTATCCGGAGAGCTATTTCCGGACGTTCGGCGAAGACTACCAGCCGGAACCGTACCTGCAGCGCACGTACGACTGGGTGAGGAACCACAAGTGGTACGAGCATCCGCGCCTGGTGACGGTGAACGACCTCTACTCGTTCGACCGGAACGCCGTCGTCGCGATCGACCCTTTCGTCGACATCGTCGGGCGCCACTTCAAACAGCCGGCTGAAGGCCTCGGCTGGGACGACACGCCTTCGTCCCACATGTGGCGGACGATGATCTGGCCGGACAGGCCTCTTTAAGTGGCGATCTGGGCCAAAGGTCTCGTCCTGCTCGCGGCGGGCGCGATTCAGACGCCGGGCGTCTACAACGGTCTGGAGATCGCGGTCAAGAGCTTGGAGCGCGCCACGAACGTCAGCCTGCAGGATTGCCCGACGGGAGACAATATCGTACGTGGCGTCATCCGGCCTAGTGAAGAGAACGAGTTCGCGACGGTTTCGATCGAAGTGAAGGTCCTTCCCTCGTTCGCGCCCGTGGCGCTTCCGAAGCCCGTCCTGTATGACGAGTCGGATAAGCCTTACAAGACGGCGCAGTCATTCGGCGAGCTGAACGCCTCGCCTTCACACTCCTGCGCTTTTTCCTTCCGCGTTCCCAAGGGCGCGAAGATGTCTCGTTTCGCCATCGGGGACACGTCGTTCGACGTCAGCTCGTTCGCAAAGTAAGTTGGTTCGTCCCTCTTTCCCCGGGAACCACCTTTCCCCGGTCCTAGATATGAATTGTTATGTTTAGGTAGCAGGTGCTAACATAGCCTCAGAGGTGGTCATGGCAACGGTGCAGATCGGCGCTCGCATCGATAAGGCGCTCAAGAACGCCATCGAGAAATACTGCAAGTCACGGGGTATCGTCGTCAATCATTTCATCCAGGAAGCCCTTCTGGATCGACTCGAGGAGCTCGAAGACATCGAAGACCTGAAGAAGATTCGACACGAGCCGACTCGGCCCCTCTCGGAGGTGCTTTCCGAGCTCAAGCTCGATGGCAAAATATAAGATCGAGATTTCGCGGACCGCGGAGAAGCAGCTCAAGAAACTCTCGAAAGACGATCAGCAGCGGGTCGTAGCCGCCATCCTCGATCTCGCGGAAGATCCGCTGCCGAAAGGTTCGAGAAAGCTCGCCGGCTACGAAGACGTGTACCGAATCCGTGTGGGACACTTTCGCATTCTTTACAGCTGCGTCGCCAAAACATTGATCGTCATCGTGCTCAAGATCGGCCACCGCAAGGACGTTTACCGATAATCCATCGCCTTTTGTAAAGCTTCAGGGACAGACTTTGGCGGACGACGCTGACGCCCGTTCTTGACCGTTTCGATGTTCTTCTTCATGGACGACTCCGCTGTTGTCCCTCCCAGTTGACGAGCTGAACGAGAGAGGTATTTCAATTTAATCGCGTTCGGACGGAGTTCAGCGGAATTCACTAGATCTTGACATACCAGACATTTGTCTGGTATCGTCCGACCATGCCGACAACGCCCCCCGGGGAGACCAGGGCTCGCGTCCTCGTGTACGTGCAGAAGCGCCTCCTCGAGGGCCGCCCCCCCACGATCCGGGAGGTCCAGCAGGCGTTCCGGTTCCGCGCGGTCGAGACGGCGCGCGCGCATCTCGAAGCGCTCGTTCGGGAAGGCCGGCTTTCGAAGCGGGAGGGCGAGTCCCGTGGGTTCGAGCTTCCGCTCCCGCGCGGCTCCCATCCCCCCCGGCTCGTCCCGGTTCTCGGGCGGGTCCAGGCGGGAGCGCTCTCGACCGCGATCGAGGATTTCGAGGGTTATGTCCCGGTCGAGAGCCCCTATGAGAGAAGCTCCGACGAAGTCTTCGCCTTGCGGGTGCGCGGGGAGAGCATGACGGGCGCCGGGATCTTTCCGGGAGATCTCGTTGTCGTGCGCCGGCAGGATACGGCGCGCTCGGGAGAGATCGTGGTGGCGCTCGTGGAAGACGAGGCCACCGTCAAGCGCCTTCGGATTTCCGCGCGTAAGCTCGAGCTTCACCCGGAGAACCCGGCGTTTCCGGTCATCGTACCGAAGCCCGGCGAGTGCAGGATTCTGGGAAAGGTCATCGAGGTCCGGCGCACTCTTGATTAAGAGATTATGGCTCTCTCACAGTCGTTTTCGGCAGGACTTCCCTCCCCTGTCGGAGACTTCTGGGGGCTCGAGCCTCTTTCGGGCCGGCTCGTCGAGATCTCCGGGCATCGCGCTTCCGCGAACCTGACCGTCGCCTTCGGTCTCGTCCTCGAAGCTCAGAGCAAGGACGAGCCCGCAGCCTGGGTGACTCTCGTTCAGAGCACATTCTTTCCTCCCGACGCGGCGGATTCCGGAATCGACCTCTCCCGGCTCGCGGTGGTGCGCGTTTCGGATGGGACCGCCGCTTGCCGGGCGGTCGTCGAGCTCACCCGCTCCGGAGGCTTCGGCCTCGTGGTTCTCGACCTCGGTCCGGGGGCTCTGCAAGAGAAATTGGAAACCCGCCCCCCGCGCGCCTGGCGAAAAAAGCGCGGGGGTATCTCCGTCCCCTTCATCACCAAGCTCGTCGGTCTGGCGCAGAAGACTGCGACCGCGGTCGTGGTGCTCACCGAGAAGACGCGAGAATCGAGCTCGCTCAACTCTCTCATCTCTCTCCGCTGCGAAGCGCGGCGGAGTCCCGACAAACCCTGTGAGGTCGAGATCGATGTTATCAAGGACAAGCGTCGAGGACCGGGACGTCGTTACCGCGAGGTGTGCCGTGCGCCGGCTGGCCTGCGTTGATCTGCCCGCCTTTCCTCTCCAGATCCTGGCGCAGCAGAATCCCGCGTGGCTCGAAAAGCCGATGGCGGTGGTGGCCGAGGAGAAGCCCCAGTCGTTTCTCCTCTGGGTGAACGAGAAAGCGCGGGCTCTCGGAATCCGCCCCGGACACCGCTACGCCGCGGCGCTCGCGCTTTCGACCGAGCTTCGCGCGGGGGCGGTGAGCGAGGCCGCGGTTCGGGAGGGCGTCCTGAAGCTCACCGAGATCCTTCGCCGCTTCACCCCCGACGTCGAGCCCGCCGGCATTCCCGGCCTCTTCTGGCTGAACGCCTCGGGACTCGAGCGCATCTATCCGTCTCTCGATTCCTGGGCGGAGGCCATTCGAGAAACGCTGCGGGTCTCGAAGTTCTATGCTTCCGTCGCCGTCGGATTTACCCGCTTCGGGACTTACGCCGTCGCCCGCGCCTATCGCGGCGCCCGCGCCTTTCAGAGTCTCGAAGAAGAAGAGACGGTGAGCCGAAGCGTTCCCTTAGCAAGGCTCGACATCCCTCCCGACGCGCAGGAGACCTTCCTCAAGCTCCACATTCGCACCGTGGCGGACTTCCTTCGCCTGCCTCCCAAGGGGCTTTTGAAACGTTTCGGCCCCGAGGTGCACGATCTCCATCGCCTCGCGACGGGCGAGCTCTTCTCTCCCCTGCAACCCAAGCCCGAGGAAGAGATCTTCCTCCGCAAGATGGAGCTTCCCGCGCCGGAGACGGCGTCCGAGCGGCTTTTGTTCTTCATCAAGCAGCTCCTCGACGATCTGCTGCAGGAGCTCTACGGGAAAAGCCTCGCGCTCGCGAAGCTTCATTTGAAGCTCGAGCTCGATGACCGGAGCGTCCTCGAGGAGGCCCTTCGGCCCGACGAGCCGACGCTGAACGGACCGCTTCTTCTCGGTCTGGTGCGCTTGCGGCTCGAGACGCTGAAGCTCGAGGCCGGCGCCGTCGAGCTCGGAGTTCGGGCGGACGTGGTGAGGAAGGCGTTCGAGCAGCTCTCTCTCATCGTGGAGAAACCGAAGCGGGATCCCAGGAGCTGCAACCGGGCCTTCGCTCGCCTGAGGGCGGAGCTCGGCGACGGTGCGGTGGTCCAGGCCCAGCTCCGGAACGGACATCTTCCGATGTCGCGTTTCGAGTGGAAGCCGCTCGCGTCGTTACCGGAAAAAGCCGCGGCCTCGAAAGGACCAGGACGCTCCCTCGTCCGCCGCATCTATGAAAAGCCCATGGAGCTTCCGCCGCGCTCGCGCCACGAACCCGACGGCTGGCTCCTCCGGGGGCTCGAGTTCGGCCCGGTGCGCGATTTCCTCGGCCCCTACATCCTCTCGGGCGGCTGGTGGAGACGCACGGTCGAGCGCGAGTACTACTTCGTGAAGATGCAGCAGGGCGACGTGTTCTGGGTGTTCTTCGATCGCCAGAGACGGCGGTGGTTCCTGGAAGGCCGAGTGGAATGAACCGAAAAAACAAAAACATATGTCTTCTCTTCACTACGTTCCGCTTTTCTGCAAGTCCAACGGGTCGTTTCTCGAAGGGGCGAGTCATCCGGAAGAGCTGGTAGAGGAAGCCCATCGGCTCGGGCTTCGTTCGCTTGCCCTCACCGATCGCGACGGGGTCTACGGCATCGTGCGCGCCCATCAGAAAGCCCAGGAGCTGGGTGTCCATCTCATCGTCGGATCTCAGGTCACGGTCGACGACGGCTCTACCCTCGTGCTTCTGGCAAGCACCCACGAAGGCTATCGGAACCTCTGCCGTCTCGTGACCAAAGGAAGGCTGCGCTGCGAGAAAGGAACGTCGCTGGTCTCGTGGCAGGAGATCGCCGGGCATCAGGACGGACTCCTCGCTCTCTGGACAGGAGAGGGACCTCTGGCGCTCCTGAAGGAGTCCTTCGGCGAAAGGCTCTACGCTCTCGCCACCCGACACCGCCGCGATCTCGACGTTCCCCACGAGAAGCGTCTTCGAGAAGAAGCGGGCCGATGCGGCGTTTCCATGGTCGCAGGCATGGAGGTGCTCTACCATCACCGAGAGAGGCGCGACCTTCAAGATATTCTCACGGCGATTCGAAACGGGACCACGGTTAGGACCGCGGGAAGGCTTCTGAAGCCAAACGCGGAGTATGCGCTCAAGACCGACATCGCCTTTCGCGATCTCTACGCCGACGACCCGAGAGCGGTCGAGCGGACCCTCGAAGTCGCGGAGCGGTGCGAGTTCTCCTTGAAGGACATTCGCTACCGCTATCCCGCGGAAAACCTCCCGCAGGGGAGCACGACCTCGGCCTGGCTCGAGCACCTGACGTTCGAGGGCGCCAGGTGGCGCTACGAAGGCGAGGTCCCGGACGACATGCTCCGGCAGCTCCGAAAGGAGCTGGATCTCATCCAGGAGCTCGACTACGGCGGGTACTTTCTCACGATGTACGAGATCGTCCAGTACTGCCGGAGAAACGAGATCCTCTGCCAGGGGCGGGGCTCGGCGGCGAACTCCGCCGTCTGTTTTTGCCTGGGCATTACCGCCGTCGATCCGGTGAGGATGGGGCTTCTCTTCGAGCGGTTTCTCTCCAAGGACCGGGCGGAGCCTCCGGACATCGACCTCGACATCATGCACCAGAGACGCGAGGAGGTGATCCAGTTCGTCTACGAGAAATACGGGCGCGACCGGGCGGCGATGGTGGCGAACGTCATCCGCTACCGGGCGCGCTCGGCGGTGCGCGACGTGGGAAAAGCCCTCGGCCTTTCGGAGACGAGCCTCGACCGGCTCGCGAAGCTCCTCTCCCACTACGATGGTCCAACCGCCGAAAGTTTCCAGCAGGCGGGATTCGATCCCGAGACCCCGGATCATCAGAACCTTCTCCGGCTCGCGAACGAGATCCTCGACTTCCCGCGACACCTCGGGATCCATCCCGGAGGATTCCTCCTCGGCCACGAGCCCGTCCATCAGATCGTCCCCATCGAGAACGCCACCATGGAGAACCGCACCGTCATCCAGTGGGACAAGGACGACATCGAAGCCCTCGGCCTCTTCAAGATCGACCTCCTGGGACTCGGCGCCTTGACCCAGCTCGATCTCTGCTTCCGGCTCCTGAAGGAGCATCGCGGAGTCGACCTCAACATGGCCGGAATCCCTCCCGACGACAAGGAAACCTTCGACATGATCTGCCGCGCCGAGACCGTGGGGGTGTTCCAGATCGAAAGCCGGGCGCAGATGGCGATGCTCCCTCGCCTGAAGCCGCGGAACTATTACGACATCGTCATCGAGGTGAGCATCGTGAGGCCCGGTCCCATCACCGGGGGCATGGTGCATCCTTACCTCCGGCGCCGGCGCGGAGAAGAGCCCGTCACCTACCCCCACGAGATCCTGAAGCCGGTTTTGGAGAAGACCCTCGGGGTTCCCCTCTTCCAGGAGCAGGTGATGCGGCTCGCGATCGTGGCCGCGGACTATACGCCGGGAGAGGCCGACCAGCTCCGGAGGGACATGGCGGCCTGGAGGAGCACGGGCCGCATCGAGCGGCATCGGGAGAAGCTCGTGACCCGCATGCAGGCGAAGGGCATAGCCCTCGAGTTCGCGGAGCGAGTCTTCCAGCAGATCACCGGCTTCGGCGAGTACGGGTTTCCCGAAAGCCACGCCGCGAGCTTCGCCCTCATCAGCTACGCGGCGTCGTACCTCTTGTGCCATTACCCGGCGGAGTTCATCTGCGCCCTTTTGAACGCGCAGCCCATGGGCTTCTACTCCCCCGCAACCATCGTGGATGACGGAAAGCGCCGCGGGGTGACGTTTCTCCCGGTCGACGTTCGCGAGAGCGACTGGGACTGCACGATGGCGGGAGCGGCCGGAGAAGGAAGAGTGCGCATGGGGCTCCGCTACGTAAAAGGCCTGAGCGAAAAGACCGACGGCGAGCGCATCACAGCCGCGCGAAAGGCCGAGCCCTACACCTCGATGGAGGATTTTTCTCGGAGGGCGGGAGTCAGCGAGAAGGCTCTCACCGCCCTTGCGAGCGCGGGGGCTTTCGACGGGCTCGAGCCCACGAGGCGGTCGTCTCTATGGAAGGCCCGAGGGCTCCGCAAGGAAGACCCGGACGTCTTCCTCACCGTTGCCGAGGGCGAGGTCGCCTTCGAAGAGCTCGGAGAGTTCGAGAGGATCTCCTGGGACTACGAAGCTTCTTCGCACAGCACCCACGGCCATCCTCTCGCCCCGCTTCGCGAAGCCATGAAAGCCCAGGGGCTCCCCGACGCAAGGAGCGTCGCCCGCATGACGAACGGACGCCGCGTCCGCTACGCCGGTCTCGTCATCTGCCGCCAGAGGCCGGGAACCGCCTCGGGGGTCACGTTCATGACCCTCGAGGACGAGACCGGTTTCGTGAACCTCGTCATCTGGTCGCAGAAGTTCTCGGAGTACGCCCTTCTCATCAAGACCACGACGTTTCTCGGAGCGACGGGGAAAGTCCAGGCAGAGTCGGGCGTGGTCCACCTCGTCGTCGACGAGCTCTGGAAGCCGAGGCTTACGCTTACGCCATCGAAGGTGAGGAGCCGGAATTTTCGCTAAATACAAGGAGGATGCGTAGCCCGATCTCTGTCAAGCGCCGAATACTCAGTCGAACGAGTAGACGAGCTTGCTCATGTCGTGGGGGTTTCCGTCGGGGTCGGCGCCGTAGCCGGGGATTCGATACTCCTTGAACCCGAGAGGCGTCAGCACGTCGACCGCGTCTTGCTCCAGGTCGGAGATGAGCATACAGGTCAAATGGCGGAGACCCCGCTCGCGCGCCACGTCCATGACAACGTTCACCAGCATGGCGCCCAGGCCGACGCCGCGGAAGGACGGATCGAGGAGCCACTTGATTCGGCCCACGAGCCGGAGCGGACCGTGTTCTCTGCGGTGAAGCGTCGCGTCGGCGACGATGCGGGAGTGATCGAAGGCGAGAAGCGGGAGCACCTTGTCGTAGTCGATGTTTCTCGCCCAGTCGTCGATGAGAGACCGTTGCTCGATCCTGTCCCAAGCGAAACGCCGGATGTGGGCGGGGAGCCGCAGGAAGAAACGGTGCAGCTCGTCGGCGTCTTCTTCCCGGAAGGGCCGGACGAGGACGCTTCGCCCATCGCGAAGGACGGCCTGTTCCGGATAGCGGTGGGTCGCCATCGGTCGTACGATACCATGCCTGTCAGTTGGTATAGGATGCCGGAATGATGCTCCTTCCCTCGATCGCTGTAGCCGCCGCGCTCTTCGCGCAAGAGCCGTTCGATACCGACGACCCGCTCGACGCCGACGTCCGCACCGGGGTCGAGGTCGGGGCGAGGATTCCGGAGTTTCGCGCCAAGGACCTGAACGGCAAAGTCTGGGATTTCGAATCCATCAAGGGCAAAAAGGGCGCCTTGCTTCACTTCTACCGCTCTGCCGACTGGTGACCGTACTGCAAAACCCAGCTCGTGGAGCTGGGACAGTCGCTTCCGAAATTCCGGGCGCAGGGTCTCGGCGTCGCTGCCATCAGCTACGACCGCCCGGAAGTCCTCCGCCACTTCAGCGAGCGCATGGGAGGCTTCCCCTTCCCCCTCCTCTCGGACGAGGGCTCGACCGTCATCCGTGCCTTCGGCATCTTCAACCACAACATCCCCGAGGGCCACGAGTGGCACGGGATTCCTTTCCCTGGAACCTTCCTCGTCGACGAGAACGGGATCGTGCGCGCCAAGTACTTCGAGGAGATGCACCGGCAACGCTACACCGCGGACAGCATTCTCGTCCGCGAGTATGGAGCCTCGGGAGGAAAGCGCGTCGAGGTGACGACCGATCATCTGCGGCTCGTCGCCTTTCCCGCACAGGACGTCGTGAGCCGTGGAAACCGGGTCACGCTGGCCCTGGAGCTGGACCTCCCGCCAAAAATGCACGTCTACGCTCCGGGAGTTCGGGGGTATCGCCCGGTTTCGGTCGAAGTCGACGCGCATCCGTCGCTTCTGGCCCATGAGACCGACTTCCCGGAACCTGCGATCCTCCATCTCGAAGCGATAAAGGAGACGGTGCCGGTCTACCACGGTCGCGTCCGGATCTTGAAGGATGTGACGATCTCTCCCCGTTTTCGCGAAGAGAAGCTCTCGATTCCGCTGACGTTCTCGTACCAGGCCTGTGACGACAAGGTCTGCTACGCCCCCTCCCAGGTCAAGTTCGCCCTCGAGGTCGCTCTCGTTGCGCACGATGGCGAGCGCGTGCCTGAGGCGATGCAGAAGAAGAAGTCGGGCTCCGAGGAGTGAGCTACGCTTCCGTGTACCGGCGCTCCCTCGAAGACCCGGAGGGGTTCTGGGGCGAGGCGGCTTCCGCCCTCCACTGGTTCGAGCCGTGGCGGAAGGTTCTCGACGACTCGCGAGCGCCCTTCCATCGGTGGTTCGAAGGCGGACGGTTCAATACCTGCTACAACTGTCTCGACCGGCACGTAGAGGGCGGCCGGGCGGACCAAACCGCGCTCATCTACGACAGCCCCGTCACCGATACCGTTCGTTCCTTCACCTACCGCGAGCTCAGGGACGAGGTGGCTCGTTTCGCCGGGGCGCTCCGCCGTCAAGGGGTCTCGAAGGGAGACCGCGTCATCATCTATATGCCGATGGTGCCCGAGGCGGTGACGGCGATGCTCGCGGCGGCTCGCCTCGGTGCCATCCACTCGGTGGTCTTCGGAGGCTTCGCCGCCCACGAGCTCGCGGCGCGGATGGACGACGCGCGCCCCAAGCTCGTCGTGAGCGCGAGCTGCGGCATCGAGGGGCAGCGCATCGTTCCCTACAAGCCGCTCCTCGACGAGGCGATCTCGCTCGCGAGCCACAAGCCGGCGCGAACTATCCTCCTCCAGCGCCCGCAGCATCCGGCGACGCTCATCGCCGGTCGGGACGTCGACTGGGAGGACGCAGTCGCGGGCGCGCCGTCCGCCGGCTGCGAAGAGATTCTCGCGACCGATCCCCTCTACATCCTCTACACCTCCGGAACCACCGGACAACCGAAGGGGATCGTCCGCGACAACGGCGGTCACGCGGTCGCGTTGAAATGGTCCATGAACCACATCTACGGGGTCGAGCCGGGCGAAGTGTACTGGGCGGCGTCCGATCTCGGCTGGACCGTGGGCCACTCCTATATCGTCTATGGTCCACTGCTGCACGGCTGCACCACGGTGCTCTACGAAGGAAAGCCCGTGGGCACTCCGGATCCCGGCGCGTTCTGGCGGGTCATCGATCAACACCGGGTCTCCGTGTTCTTCACCGCTCCCACGGCTTTCCGCGCCATCAAGAAAGAAGACCCGGAAGGAGTGCACCGAAGGCGATACTCGATGAAGCACTTCCGGACCCTGTTCCTCGCAGGAGAGAGGTGCGACCCTGACACCCTTCGATGGGCCGAGGAGAAGCTCGGGATACCGGTCATCGATCACTACTGGCAGACGGAGACCGGGTGGCCCGTCGCCTCAAATTGTCTCGGGGTCGAGACCTTTCCCGTGAAGCCGGGCTCGCCCGCCAAGGCGGTTCCGGGTTACGACGTGCGCGTTCTCGGAGACGACGGAAGCGAGGCGAAAGACGGCGAGATGGG
>CAZKNR010000091.1:0-4331 GCA_964553925.1 uncultured Acidobacteriota bacterium | reverse complement strand
CGGCTCCTATCCCCTCCTCGTCCCCGCGGTCAACGAAGACGGAAACGAGAAAGCGGGAATCCGGCTACCGGAGCTCGCGGCGCCGCTCGCGACCTACACCGGCTGGAACCTCTTCAACTCCGAGTCGGGTCCGGAGGACGTACTTTCGAGCATGCAGGGCTCCTATATCCCCTTCGCTCGCGATGAAGTGGAGAGACAGGCGAAGGGAGATCCGCGCCCGTCGATAGCGGAGCGCTACCCGAGCCGGGAGCACTACCTGGGCCTGGTCGCCGAGGCCGCCGTTCAGCTCATCAAGGAGCGCTATCTCCTGGCCGAGGATCTACCTCGGATCCTGGAGTCGGCAGGCCGGCACTGGGACTTCCGGGTGGGAGAGAATTGAGGGGGCCCCCGAGGGCCCCTCTCGAAGCAAAAACTCAGAACGTCCAGCGCCCTCCGAAGCGAACCACTCGAGGCCCGTACACGTTCAGCGGCGCCTGGAAGACGTCTTCGCCCGTATTGACGTTGTAGTTCGTAATCACGTTGGAATTGAGCAGGTTGAAGACGTCGAAGATGAACTCGACGCGATTCCGGCCGACGTCGAAGAACTTGCTCACCCGGAAGTCGACGTTGTTGATCGCGGGGAAGCGGAACGTCTCCCGGGGCTCGGCAAAGACCGTGGCGCTTCCTTGATTGAAGGCGTTGCCGTTCGCATCCGCGGTTAGGGTCAGGATGCGGCCATAGGGAGTTCCCGTCTGGTATTTGAACGTGCCGGCGAGTCCGACGCCGATTCCCGGTATCTGGTAGGTTCCCACGACCTTCGCGAGATGAGTGCGATCGAAGAAGTCCGACTCCCCGGCGTTGTTGATGGCGGAGTTGGGGCTGGTGTAGGCGGTGGTGCCCGCGCCCTCTTCTTCACCCCCGTTGAACTCGCCGTTCGCGACCGCGGTCCTTTCCAACGTCGACTTGCTGACAGCATAGGAGCCAAGGAACTGCCAGCGGTTCGCGAAACGCTTCTGGAGCACGATCTCGAGCCCGCTGAAGTCTCCGTCAAAGCCCTCTGGATTGGTCTGGGTCAACGCGTCGTTGAACCCCGCCCGCCGGTTGTAGACGGTTATCGTCTGGTCGTCGCTCGTTCCCGCGATGCCGTCGCGCCCGGGATCGTCCGCGGGCACCGGGTCCCACGCCGAGTCGGCGGGCGCGCCGGTATTGACGAGAGCGATGAGATTCACCTTGTGCCGGTAGGCGTAGTTGATGGAGAGCCGCGTCTGCTGGGGCAGCTCGTTGTCGATCCCGATGATGAACTCGTCCGTTCGGGGCTGGGCCAGATCCGGGTCTACTTGATTCGTCTTTCCCCCCGAGGTGGAGAGGAGATTTCCCTCTTCGCCGTTCTGGAAGATGGTGTCGGCATTTCTGTCGTTCCACTCGTAGAATCGTCCCGCGCCGCCGTTCTGGTTAACGATCCCGATGAAGCCGGTGCTGATGACGTGGTGGTATCTGCCGTAGGAGGCTTTCAGGGCATGCTTTCCGTCCCCCTTGAGGTCAAAGATGATGCCGACGCGCGGCGCCAGGCTATTCCAGCTGATGACATCCTGCTTGTCGAAGTCCTGAGCGGGGAAGAACGTGCCCGCAGGCGCCCCCTGGGCGGGGGTGAACCCGCGAGTCGCCGCGAAACGCAGGCCGAGGTTCACAGTCGTGCGGTCGTTGACCGTCCAGCTATCCTGGGCGAAGAAATTGGCCTCGTGGAACCGATTCGCGGCGGTGAAATTGCTTTTTCGGAAGTCCACGAAGGCGGGAGCGCCGTTGACGGTGTAAGTAGCGAGATCCCGCACGTAGAATTCCACAAACTCCTCGCCCGCATTCTGATACTCCGCTCCGAACTTGAGCTGGTGGTTCCCGTTCCAATCGCTCACGAATCTCGTGACGGCTCCGTTGATGGAGAGTCGATCGCGCGTCTGGTCAAAATAGCCGAATGCCTGGGCTCGGGAGTAGGCGCCGGTGCCCAGGTCGTAGTTTCCGGCCTCGACCGCCTCCGGCTGCGGAAGCAGGGGAAACGCGATGGAGGAGTAGCTCACGCGGGCGTCGAGCAGAGTATCGTCGCTGATGGTCGAATGCCACGTGCCCTGGGCTATGTCGAAGATGTCGTCCTCGATCCAGGTGGCCGTGGGATCCAAGACGCCGATCTCCGTGCCGCGCAACGGCTTCAAATACGTCTGACGGGTGAAGAACCCCGTTACCTGGTTTCGCTCGTTAATCTGGTAGGTGAGACTTCCGAGCCCGCTGAAGATGTCGGTGTTCTCGCCCTCGGGAAAGTTCACGACGTTACGGTGGATGCGCCAGTCGCGCCAGCTCGTAAAGAAGCGCAGCTTATCCTTGATGATGGGACCGCCGAGCTGAGCGGTGAAATCGCTAAAGAGGTTGATGGAGCTTCCCCGGGTAACCCCCTGATCCTTCAGCTCCTGGTCGATATTGTCGCTTGCGAGACTCTCGTTCTCGTAGTAATACGACGCCCCGCCGGCGAAGGTGTCGCCTCCGCTCTTGATGACCACGTTGAGGTAGACGCCGGGGGTGCCGATCTCCGCGGTGTGAGAGCCGGTCGAGACCTGGACTTCCTCGAAACTGTCGTAGTCGAAGTAGTACATGGTCGCGCCCGTGGCTGCGGGGTCGGTGGTGACGACGCCGTTCACGCTGTACGTGTTCTGGTGCCACGTCGTGCCCTTGGACGAAAAGACCGCCTGGAGGCCGCCCTCGGATCCTCCGACGTCCTCGCGGTTCAGAACCACCTGAGGCGCCTGGGTCTGCAAGATCGCCCAGATGTCTCGAGCCGTGGGAATCTCCTGAAGGAGCGCCTGATCGAGGTTCGTCGCCACGTTCGTGCTTCGCACGTCGACCGCGGGGGTTTCTCCGACGACGGTTACCGTCTCTTCGACGCCGGCGACGTCCAGGCTCGCCTCGATGGTCGTCGTTCTTCCGACGGAGACCGCGACCCCCTGACGGACAAGCGTCTGGAAGCTCGAAATCGCGTAAGTAAGGTCGTACGCTCCCGGCAGCAGGTTCACGAAGATGTAGCTGCCGGTCGAGTCCGTGGTTTGGGTTTGGGGAGTGATGAGGAGCGGGCCGGCGACGGTAACGCTGACTCCGGGCAGTACCGCGCCCGTATTGTCTACGACCTTGCCATCGATGCTTCCCCTCTGAGTCTGTGCGAATGCTCCGCTGAGTCCCAGGGCGAGAGTCAATAAAAAGGTGGTCAAGAACTGTTTGAACATGAAACCTCCTGCTCGAGAGCGCGTGCATCCTGCGTGCCATCTCGGACTAGTCAAGTCCGAGTTACAAACGATTAATACGAAGGGACTTAATTGTTAGGGTGCAATTTCGAGGCGAGCCGTTTGATTCAAGTTTTCGTAGTCCGATCCGAGTTCCCGAATGCGCCCCAGGCAGTTAGGTTAGTTGCTCTCGCAATCGAGATGGCCTTACCGTGCGTTCGGGGTCATGCTCGCGGTCTTCGCTTCCATCGCGCTCGCCTTGTCGGCCGTCGGGCTCTACGCCGTCGTCACGCACTCCGTGAGCCAGCGGGTTCAAGAGATCGGGGTGCGCATGGCGTTCGGCGCGGAGGCCCGGCAGGTCTCGTGGCTCGTCACCCGGACGACCGCCCTGCCGCTGTTCGCCGGGCTGGTTCTCGGGCTCGCCGGCGCTTTGGGGGTTGGGATGCTGCTTGAAAGCATGCGGTTCAAACGAGCCCGGCGGATCCGATGACTCTCCTCGCCATCACGGTTCTCCTGCTCGTCGTGTCGTCGATTGCCTGCTGGCTACCGGCCCGGCGCGCGACCCGTCTCGATCCCGTGTCTGCTCTACGCCACGAGTAGCGCCCGGCGGTGATAGCATCTCCCGAGAAGAGATGACGTCCCCCTACGACCTCGGCCTCGAGAAAACCCCGGCGAACTTCCAACCGCTGACGCCCCTCCCCTTCCTCTCACGGGCGGCAGCCGTTTACCCCGAGCACACCGCCGTCATCCATGGGGAGCGCTCATACACCTACCGGGAGCTTTACCGACGTTCTCGCCGGCTCGCGAGCGCTCTCGCGCGTCGAGGCGTGGGTCCGGGCGACACGGTGAGCATCATGGCCCCGAATATCCCGGAGATGCTCGAAGCGCACTACGGGGTTCCCATGACGGGGGCGGTTCTGAACCCTCTCAACGTCCGGCTCGACGCCGAAACCATCGGTTTCATCCTCGAGCACGGCGAAGCCAAGGTCCTCCTCACCGATCGGGAGTTCAGTCCCATCATCCGGAAGGCTCTCGCCGGGATCTCGCGGAAGCCTCTGGTCGTCGATATCGATGACCCCACCATTCCGGAGG
>CAZKNR010000090.1:0-2818 GCA_964553925.1 uncultured Acidobacteriota bacterium | reverse complement strand
TTTACGACCGTGGGCATCGACAACGACATGCGCCGCGTGTTCTTCGGTGAGAGCGCCTCGACCTCCGGCAATCTGCGGCGCCTCATGGACCGCGTCCCCGGCTACCGCCATCACGACGTCGACGTGCGCGACGACGCCGCGCTCTCTCGCATCTTCGAAACCTATGGCTCCGACATCCGGTCGGTGATCCATACCGCGGCGCAGCCCTCGCACGACTGGGCGGCGCGCGATCCCACGACGGACTTCGACATCAATGCCAGAGCGACGCTCGTTCTTCTGGAGAAGACGAGGATTCACAGTCCCGCCGCTTCGTTCGTGTTCACTTCGACCAACAAGGTCTACGGAGACCGGCCGAACGATCTGCCGCTCGTCGAGCGCGACACTCGCTTCGAGCTCGCTTCCGATCACCCGTTCTACGAGCATGGAATCGACGAGTCGATGCCGGTGGATCGTTCGACGCACTCGGTGTTCGGCGCGTCCAAGCTCGCCGCCGACGTGATGGTGCAGGAGTACGGCCGGTACTTCGGGCTGAACACGGCCGCGTTTCGCGCCGGCTGCGTGACCGGCTCCGGCCACGCGGGAGCCGAGCTTCACGGCTTTCTTTCCTATCTCGTCAAGTGCGGGCTCGAGGACGCCGAGTACACCATCATCGGATACAAGGGAAAGCAGGTGCGGGACAACATTCACGCGGAAGATCTCGTCCGGATGTTTCTGAGCTTCGTCAAAGCGCCTCGCCCCGGGGCGGTCTACAACGTCGGGGGTGGGCGCAGAGCGCACTGCTCGCTTCTGGAGGCGGTACGCCTAGTCGAAGGCTTGCTCGGGCGAAAGATGCGGACGCGCTACGCCGACGAGCCGCGCGTCGGCGACCACATCTGGTACGTGAGCGACACGAGGAACTTCCAGCGCGACCACCCGGACTGGAGTTCGAAGCACGATCTCGAGAGCATCCTGAGAGACATCTTGCGAGGGTTTCGCGATCGAGCCCTGTAGCCCGGCCCGATCCTTGTTCGAGGCGGAACGATATACAATGTCCGTCGCGTGAAGCTATCTGTCGTCATTCCCGCTCGGAACGAAAGTCCCAACATTGGAGTGTGTCTCGACAGTCTCGTCGAGACGCTGGACAACGCGGGGGGGATCCCCTACGAAATCGTCGTGGTCGACGATGGGAGCAGCGACGACACGGCGGAGGTCGTGGGATCGAGAGCGCGGAAAGCGAAGGAAATCCGGCTGCTGCGCCGGGCCTCCCCGCCCGGGCTCGGCCGCGCCATCCGAAGCGGCCTTGAAGCGGTGTCGGGTGACGTTGTCGTCATCTTCATGGCCGATCTGTCCGACTCTCCAGAGGACGTTCTCGCCTACTACCGGAAGATCCAGGAAGGACACGACTGCGTGTTCGGATCGCGATTCATGCCCGGGAGCTTCGTGGCGGGCTACCCCTGGGTCAAGCGGATCTTGAACCGGTCCGCCAACCGAGCCATACAGGTCCTGTTTCGAACCCGGCTCAACGATCTGACCAACGCCTTCAAGGCATACAGGACTCACGTGCTCCGCGAATGCGCGCCCTTCACCGGGGAGCACTTCGACATCACCATCGAGCTCTCCCTGAAGGCACTCCTCGGAGGCTACACCATCGCCCAGATTCCGATCCGGTGGTCGGGCCGGAAGGCGGGAATCTCAAACCTGCGAATGCACAGGATGCTTGCGGTGTATCTAAGGATGCTCGCCCGCATAGTCGCTCGAGCGTACTTCTACGACCGGGCCCGCGGCCGAGCTCGAGCGGCGGAGAAGCTCGGTGCCTGAGCGGAGCCGTCCCGGTACGGCGTAGGGAACCGCGAGGACCAGCAGGAAGAACGCCGGCATCACGAAGCGCGGCATCTCTCCCGAGGGGAAGTTCTGGATGTAGGCGAACGCGAGCAAGTGTCCGAAGTAGGCCGCGCTCAGGCAGACGTTCCTCGCGCGAGCGAGGCCAAAGACGCCCAGGCCGAGAGTCGCCGCCCCCAGAAGCGGGAAAACGCCAAAGCCGTTCCAGAAGGTTCGTAGGGGGAGCACCGTCAAACCGAGGAGAGTCCCGCCGACGAGCGAGCCCGTCCTCTCGAAATCGGTGAAGTAGCGCGAGAGGCTCACCGGTCCCCCTTCCTGGTCGAGCCCCTCGGCCCGCAGCCAGAACTGCGTGTGGAAGCTCACGCTGTAGAACGGATCCCCGTGAGCGCGGAAGTTCGAGTAGACAAACGGGCTCACCAGAAGCAGAAGGACGAGAGTGAACGAGGCGCCGTACCGCAGGCGCTCCTTCGGCGAAAGCCGCAGTATGCGGATCGCGAGGAGCGGGACGACGATCGAAAGAGCGCTCAACCGGATGAGGCAGAGGAGACCCCCGAGCGCGCCCGCGAGGGAACCCCGCCGGGAGCCGCCGCCTCCGAGAGCGACCGCCGCAACGAAAGCGACGAGGAAAAATGAGTACGCGCTTTCGCGGTAGCCGGTCGGGGAGTCGAAAACCAGCCAATGGTGGAGAGCCACGGGAGTCAGGAGCAAGGCGGCCCACCATCGGCCGTGGAGCTTCATGGCGACGAGCCAGAAGAGGGCGAGGGTGACCGCCGAGAAAAAGAAGCTTTCGGCGAGAATCCCGATTTCGCCTCCCACGGCGCCAACGAACGCCGAGACCAGAAGAACGTAGAACGGCTCGCGGAAAGAGGGGGCGTAGAAGCCCTCGCGACCCATCGCCTCCGCCCGATCGAGGTAGCTTCGGACGTCGGCGCGGTACGGGTCGTCGGGAGCGTTCTCGGGGTTGAACACCCCGTAGCTCGGAAGCCAGGGCAGAAGGCTC
>CAZKNR010000089.1:0-37829 GCA_964553925.1 uncultured Acidobacteriota bacterium | reverse complement strand
ACCTCGATCTCGTGGCCGGGCTCGCCGCCGTAGGCGTGCTGGATGACGTTGGTCGCGGCCTCGTCGACGGCGAGCGCGATCTGTTCCGCCTCGACCGCCTCGAACCCCGTCGCTTCCGCCAGGTTTTTCGTCAGCTGGTGGACCATGTGGAGGTACCGGTTCTCGCTCGGGAACCGAAGCTCCATCAGCGCGCGCTTTCGCTCGGGTTCGCGCTTTCGGGACTTCGTCGGCATCGGGGCTCAGCCGCCGGCGATCGGCTGGTAGCTCTCCAGACCCTCGCGTTCCGAGCTCAGCACACGGCAGAGGTGGTTGAACCCGAGCACTTCGAAGATGTTCCGGACCGTCTCGTTGAGCTCCGCGAGCCGGATGTCCCCCCCTCGCGAGCGGACCTCCTCGATCAGGCCCATGATTACCCCGAGCCCGGCGCTCGCGATATAGGCGAGCCCGGAGCCGTTGATCAGGATCTTCTGGCTGCCGTCGGCGAGGGCGCCCGCGAGCGCCTGCTCGAACTGCCTCACGGTGTGGGCGTTGATGAAACCCCTCGGCGAAATGACGGTCACGTCGCCTACTTGCCGGCTTTCGACCGTCAAATCGGGCAATTTCCGCTCCTGAAGGGATGCATGCTGATAGAACCCCGTATGTCTACGAATTCTATACTACAAGGTTCCGTCGCCGGAGAAAGTCCTGGGCCTCCTCTCGATCGTGCCGAAGCTGCTCCTGGAGCGCCTCGGCGGACGAAAACTTCACCGTGCCCCGGATGCGATGGTGAAAGTGCAGGCGTATCCGGGCGTCATAGAGGTCCCGGTCGAAGTCGAAAAGATGGGTCTCGACAGCCCGCTCGTCGAGGCCGAACGTCGGACGCCGCCCGACGTGCGTCATCCCCGGAACGGCCGCTCCCGCGACGGTCGCCTCCGTGACGTAAACTCCGTCGGCCACCAGCACGTCGCCGTCCACCTTCAGGTTGGCCGTGGGGAAACCCATGAGCTTTCCGCGCCCATCCCCGCGGACGACGTCTCCGTCGAAAAAGTACGGACGGCCGAGCATCGCCGCCGCCTCGTCTGAGGCACCCTCTTCCAGGCTCCGGCGGATTCGGGAGCTCGAGATGATCTCACCCTTGTGCAAGGAAGCTTCCACCTGGTCGACGACGAAACCGAACCTCTCGCCGAGATTCCGCAGCGATTCCAGGTCGCCCTCCCGTCCGTGTCCGAACCGGAAATTCGCGCCCAGAACCAGCTCGGCCACCTGGAGCTTCTCCACCAGGACGCGGCTCACGAACTCCTCCGCCGTGATCCGGGAGAACTCCCTGGTGAAGTGAATGACGACGAGATGGCCGATCGAAAGGCCGGCGATCAGTTCCTCTTTGAGCTTCGGTGTGAGGATCCGCTTCGGCGCGTTGTCAGGCCGGAGGACACTCACCGGATGGGGCTCGAAGGTCACGGCGACCGAAGGGGCCTGGAGCACCCGGGCCCGTTCCTGAAGAAGAGCGAAAGCCCGCTGGTGGCCGAGGTGGACGCCGTCGAAGTTTCCCAGCGTCACCGCCGGCCGCGCGCTTCCGCGCAGATCGACGTCCGGATAGTAAGAGACTCGCATCATTGCTCGACCCCTGTCCTCGAGTCACGGCCTCGACCCCTGGTCACGGCCTCGACCCTTGGTCACGGGCTCGAGGATCTTACCGGAGCGGCGCCCCCAAGGGTAACTTCTCCCGGCAGGATCTCCCGCGCGATGCTCAAGTAGGGCTCGCCTGAGGCGTCTCTGGCCTCAATCACGACGCGGCCCCCTTCCGTCTGGTAGCGAAACCTCTCGCCGTTCGTCGCCACCAGGTCGGTGGGCAACAGAAGCGACGGACTCGCGTTCACCAGATCGTCGAGGCTCGCGGGGTAACTCCCGAACGTCAAGCAGTACGTGCGCAGTGCTTCAGCCACCCGCTGCATGCGGGCCATGTCGCGGCTCGCCTGGATCGCGGGGGCCTCCCGCTGAAAGAGACTCGCGCTCGCGGGCACTCGGAACGGCGTCGCCGCCGACACCACGAGGCCCACCACCGAAAGCACCAGGACCGCGGCGAGAGCCACGGTTCCCGTGCCTTCGCCGGGAGTGGGAGCGGGGCCTCGCCGTCCCGCGTCCGCCGCGGTTTTCGCCGGCTCCTGCGCCGCGGGCGCCACCAGGTTTCGATCGATGAAATCGAAGAGCGTGCGGCAGACGTCGAAGTCGGAGAGACCCGTCATCTCCATCAGCGTCGAGATCGAACGATGGCCGTCGAGAAGCTTGTAGATGGAGAGCTCCGTTGGCCCCATCATCACCTCGGAGGTAGCGTTGGCGCTCCCGCCGCCGCCCTCGAGGTTTCCGAGCGCCGCCTCGAGCCCTCCCCCGTCCTTAGACCCTTCCTCGACCCGAATCTGTTTCAACGGCACCAGGGGGCGGAACACGAAATCGAGCGAGGGGATCCGCTTCTCGATGATGGGCCACTCGTCGACCCGCCGGATCCCCTCCATGAGGATATGGTCGGTCGAGACCGGCTGAACGTTCTCGCGGTCGTAGTCGGCCTCCGCCGCGGGATCGAAGTGGTAACGGCCCGACTTCCATCGGAAGACGCGGAAGACGATCTGCTGGACTTGCTCGGAGAGGGCGCCCTTCAGGTCTTCGCGGCTGATGTAGCCCTGGCCCACGAGAATGAACCCGAGCCGCTGCATCGAGACTTTCTGCTTCGAGAGGGCCTCCTCGAGCGCGTCTTTGCGCATCTTCCCCTGGCGCACGAGGACGCTCCCGAGGAGGTCGTCGAGCCTTCTTACCGTCGAGTCGGCGTGCACCACCATTCCTTGCTCGAAGACCACGGTCACCGTCTCGCGGTCGCTCTCGAGCGTGAGAAGACCGGTCTTCCGCTGCATCCCGATGAGCTGGAAGATGTCGGGAAGCGCGAAGTCCTTCAGAGTTCCGGAGAGAGCCATGGTTTACCCGCGCCCCCGAGCCGGCCGGACGAGGAAATTCGCCGCCGCAAACGCCGCCGCCATCATCGCCAGGAGCACGATCGGGAGACCTTCCCCGAAGCCCAGAACCCCATCGGGAAGCGCGTAAAGCGAGCCGCGCAAGGCGATCGCGAGCCCCCCCAGGATCCAGACGAAAAGGAGAAGGATACCGACGAGAGACATTCCTTCACTGATATGTCCCGCCCCGGGAGCGAGGACCGATAGCACCCGAAACAAGAGCGCGCGCGTCCGCGACGCGCGCTGAACCTGCGAGAGCTTGTCGTTTCGGGCCGTCGCCGACACCCCGTCCTTCATGAAGAAGAGGTGATAGCACTGGGTGCACAAGCCCTTTCGCCCGGTTCCGATCTGGCATCGCCCGCAGAAGGCGCTTCCGCATTTCCGGCACCTCTGGGTCAGCTTTCGATCCTTGAATACCACCTCGAGAACGAGGATCAAAGCACCGAACAGGATCGGAGCGACGACGAAGCGAAGGCCCGAGCCTCCGAGGAGAGACGGCCCGAGGCCGCCGCCCGCGGGCGAATCGCCGATTCCCTGCGAGAGGCCGTAGAACTTCGACAGGATCTCCATCTCGTCGAGACGCGCGTCCAAAACCACGCGGTAGTCCCCGGTGCGCCGCTCGTGGGCGTCGACCCCCGCGGCATCGAGGCTCTCGGCGCGGAGACGCGCGTCCTCGCGCTCGGCAAACTGAAAGTTCTCCGCATGGGCGAGGCTCTTGTTGTAGTAAGCCTCGGCCTTGGTCGTGTCCGCTCCCAGCACCTGGTTGTACTGGACCAGCGCACCCTCCCAGTCGAGCTGCGCGAAGTAGATGTTCCCCAGGTTCATGCGCGCGTCGAGATCGCCGGGGTAGGCATCGAGGATTCTTCGGTACTGGTCCGCCGCGAGCTCGTAGTCGCCGAGGTTCTTGTACTGCGTCGCCAGCAGGAACTGGAGATCGTGGTCCGCGGGGTGGTCCTTCGCCGCCTGCCGCAGAAGCGCCACGTCCGCCGGATCGAACGAGCCGGTCAGACTCGAAATCGAGGCCTGGTACAGCGGGTTCGACGCCGCCTTCGCCCATCCGGCGTAGAGCTCGGCGAAGGGTGCGGCGGCAAGGAGAACGAGAAGGCCGAGAATCGACACCGCGCGCTCTCTCACGGTTTGATAGCCGAAGGTGACCGCGAGCCAGAGGGGTGCGAGCCATCCCGGACCGGCCGTCAGCATCAGGGGAAACAGCAGAATTGAGAGCGTCACCGCGAGGAGCGTCCTTCGCCCCCAGATTTCCCCCCGTCGTTCTTCGAGGTCATGGTACACGAGTGTCCCGTAGCGGTAGAGCATGACCAGGGCGAAGACGAAGAACGACGCGGCGAACGCGGAGAACAGGAGGAAAAGGAAGTTCCAGCTCGCGAAGGGGCCGTCGCGCTCCGAGCGGAGCGCCCGGAGCTGAGCCTGGATCCGGTACGCGATCGAGCTCGGATAGGAAAGAATGCCTTGTCGTTCCGAAAGCCGGGCGAGGCCCCAGTAGGCGGTCGGGAGATCGGGGGCGAGCTCTCGCGCGATGTCGAAGTTCTTCCGGGCCTCTTCCAGGTTCCCGCCCTCGAGATGCGCGAATCCCTGGTAAGTGAAGCTCATTCCGATATCGTGGAGGTGAAAGGCGTTTCGCTCGACCCGAAGCCTCCGGATCTCTTCCAGCATTCGGGTGGCGGTGTCGTTTTCGCCGGAGCTCACGGCCAGAAGATACCGGCGCCAGAAATAGTCGAAGGAGGTATGGAGCGAGACCGGCGGGTCCTTCTCTTCTTGAGCGCCTCGAGCGCCTCGAGCACCTTGAGCACTTTGAGCGCTTTGAGCGCCTTGAACAATAGTCTCGCCCGTCAGAAGGACCGAAGCGGCGAAGACCAGGAGGACGAGAGAAAGCCGCAGGGCCAACCTCTGCGGTCTCTTTCCGGGATTCGCCAAGATTCGCGCCTTACTTTCGCGGGCTCGCAAGCGCTCCCGCCGCCGAGCGCCCCTTCCGATGCCCGACTCGTTCGTCTCCGGCGAAGCGCGTGAGAACGGCACTAGCGTTTCGCGGCCTTCGCCTTCTTCGTGAACTCCATTCGGAGCTGATAGAGGATTTCGTCGAGGGTGCGTTCCTCGTCGAGGGCAAGGTTGCCCTTGGTCTTGGTTCTCAGAACTTCGATCATCGAGATCATCGCGCGAGCCATCTCGAGGTCTTCGCCGGCTTCACCGGTCATGGGGTGCGGCGAGCCGAGCGCGAGAGACGCTTGGGTCGCCAGAAGGCTCAGCAGGTCCAGAAACAGCGGCTCCAGCCGTCCCCCGGACTCGGCGCGCAACCGCGCATCGGGCAGAGCAGCCGCCGCGACGTCGGCCATCTCTCGCTCCTCCTCATGCTGGGCGATGCGATCGCCCTCCCGGGTGAACGATCTCCGGTCGGTGACTTTGAAACCCTTACTCTGCTCCTCGTGCTCGCTCATGATTTCTGCTGACACGCACGCCGGTGAGGCCGCTTCCTGGTTCGACTTGATGATGGTCCCGGTCCGTTGGACTGTTGAATTCGCGTCGCGACATACGGGTCCAAGGCCCGGAGCAATAAGCTAAGATAACATGCCGGTTTGGGTGGATCAAATAGACAGTTCCAGACCTATCTCACGTCTTGTCATGGTTTTAGCGACGGAAGTCCAGGATCTCGATGCCCGCGGGTGACGAGCTCGAGAAGCTCCTTCTCCTCATGGCCCATTTGCGAGGTCCTGAAGGATGCCCCTGGGATCGCGAACAGACCCTGAGCTCGCTCCGCCCTTTCATTCTCGAGGAGGCGTACGAGCTCGTCGACGCGATAAACGGCGGCGAGACGGAGCCCCTCCGGGAGGAGCTCGGCGATCTGCTCCTCGAGATCGTCTTCGTGAATCAGATCGCCGCCGAGGGGAAGCTCTTCGGTATGGACGAGGTGATCCGCGGGATCCACGACAAGCTCGTTCGCCGGCACCCTCACGTGTTCGAGACCGAGAGAGTCTCGAGCGCCGGCAAGGCCCTCGAGCGCTGGGAAGAGATCAAGGAGCGCGAGAAGGGGAAATTGGACTCGGTCCTCGACGGAGTCCCCCGGTCGCTTGCGGCCCTCGCCCGGGCTCAGAAGATTTCCTCCCGCGCGGCGAAAGCCGGCTTCGACTGGAAGTCGGCGAACGAGGTCAAGGCGAAGCTCGATGAGGAACTGAAGGAGCTGAACGAAGCCGTCACCTCGAGAAGTGCACCGGCAATCGAGGAGGAGATGGGCGACATCCTCTTCACGCTCGTCAATCTCGCCCGGCACCTCGGCGTCGACGCGGAGGTCGCGCTCTCGGCCGCAATCGAAAAGTTCAGCGAGAGGTTCCGCCATCTAGAGCACGAGCTCCAAACGCAGGGACGCTCGGTGAACGACGCGGGCATGGAAGAACTGGACCGGCTCTGGGAAAAAGCGAAGAGAATTTCAGGACGCTGAAAGGAACTTCTCGAAGGTGCCCCGGAGCTCGGCGTCGATCTCGGCCGGCTTCAGCGTGTCGAGGTCCACGAGGACTGTCGTGATGTCGGCGTGGAACGTGAGGGCGCCGTCGCGTTTCCGGCGGATGTCGTAGGCGATTACGAGCGACGAGCGGCCGATCTTCCGGACCGTGAGCACGACCACCGCGACGTCCCCGTAGGCAAGAGGGGCTTTGAACTCGCTCGTGATGGCAACCGTGGGAAAGCCGAGCCTCCTCTCCTTGACCAGGGTCGGGTAGGAAATCGGCGCCGCGGTATCGAAAAAATCCTCGAAGGCCGCGTGGCAGAGGTGGAAGAACTGCGGGTAGTAGACGATGCCGGCGCCGTCGACGTCGTCGAAGCGGATCTTCTGGATGCTGGTGAACGCCAAGGTCAGGGCTTCGGCTTGTCCGGGCTCCCGCCGAGCGTCTGGATCCTCTCCTTGACCTCGGGTTGCTCGGCATCGAGCTCGAGAGAGCGCGAGAACGCCTCGCGGGCCTGGTCTTTGTGGCCGAGCTGCTGGTGGCAATCGCCCGAGGTGTTCAGAAGGAGCGTGTCCGGCGGGCGGATCTCGCGCGCCCGATCGAGGTACGAAACCGCGTCCTGACACTGGCCCCTGATGTAGAGGGCGTAGCCGAGGCCCGAGACGACCTCGAACTGGTCCGGGAAGCCCGCTTCGAGCGGCCTCAGAAGCAGAAGCGCGTCGTCGGACCTCTTCTCCCGGAGGTAAGCGTTGGCGAGCTTCCACTTCGCCTCGGGAAGGTTCGCGCCGCTTCTGGCGACGGCGCTCTCCAGCTCGGTTTTAGCCTCGGCGTGGCGTCCGAGGTTCCAGAGCTGCTCTCCGCGAATCAGCTGGAGAAGTCCGGGCATGCGGGTGTTGAAGCCGCGGCGGTAGATGAAGCTGGGCCGAGTGGCGACCGACCGAGGGGAGACGGTGATAGGCGCCGCCCGTTTCGAGAGCTCCGCGCCCGCGGGCGAGAGGAGCCGGGCCCGGATCTCGAAATTCCCTCCCACCATGTTATCGAGCTTCAGGTAATCGAACACCATCCCGTGCGCCCCTACAGGACTCTCGATGGTTTTCAGAATCTCGGCCCCGTTCGCGAGCTCGAAGACCACCTTGTGCGCGGGGGTTGCGGCGAAAGCCTGGGTGACGACGTGTACGGTGTCCCCGATTACGAAGACGTTGTCCGACGCCGGCTGGAAGCGCATGGTCCCCACCTGGAACGTCCGGACCTCTCCCTCCGTCACGTCCGCCATGATGCTCTTCGATTCGAACGCGAGAACGAGGTCCATGAGCGTCGGTGCCGCGGGATCGGGCGTGGGAATCGAGATCTCTTTCTCCGCCACGGTGTACTGGTGAATGACCCGGTTCCTGAGGATGACGGAGATGTTGTAGTCGCCGGGCACCAGCGGGAAGTTGTCCTGGTAAGCGAACGGCGACGCTCGGATCGTCTGGACCTGGCTCGGTGTGAGCTCGATATAGACCTCCTTGTCGTTCGCCACGATGAGCGTTCCCTCTCGGGTTCGCACTTCGACGCTCACGTCGAGCGTGGTGTAGAACTTCGACTGCTTCTCGTCGGTCTCCATGCTGAAGTTCTGGGGATCGATCTCGATGCTGTAGTTCACGAGCGGAGTCCCCGAGGCCTCGGCGACGACGGCGAAGCTCGACCGCGACGGGACGAAGTTGAACGAATAGTCCGCGGACACCCGGTTTCCGTAGCGCAGCCAGGCGTCGGCGTAGTCGGTGCGAATCGCGCGCTTGGGCGAATCCTCGATGCGGGCGAGCATGATGTCGGTTCCGAGGGCCGGGCGGCCGCCGATGTAGTCCGGGGGCTCGCTGGTGTCGAACGAGAGCGAGGCCGCGGCGAGCTCGGGAGAGATCTGCCGCAGCGACTGAATCGCCTCGGTGTTCTCCCCGCTCTGCAAGTTCACGCTCGCATTGAGGAGCGCCTGGGGACCGTCGATTAGCGGATGGTAGATTCTATACTCCCCGAAGTCGTTCTTCTTGAAGAACAGGAGATAGAAGAAGGATGGAAGCCCGAGCTTGGGCTCCCCCTGGTAGAACCAGAGCTCAGCGGACACGAGCTCGGAGTAACCGTCGAAGCGCTGCGTCTCCCGGGGCTCGCCCAGGAGAATGTAGTAGCGTCCCCGGTCGGTTCTCCATCCCTCGCGAAACGTCTCTCGCCCGAGGAAGGTGTTCGCGTGATCGATGCGGCGATAGTGCTCGTCCTTGTACTCGTTCGCGGGAGTCGCCGGGTTCGGGTCGCGCTTACGCCAGAACGCCTCGATGAAGCGGGCGCGCTCCTCGATGGTGCCGAGCGAAAGAAAAACGTCTTTCTCGCGATCGGTGATGATGTAAACCACGTCGCGCTCGAGCCAGCTCCGGTGCTCCTCGGAGAGTTTCTTGACCCGGTCGTCCGCCCCGGCTGCGACTGGCAGGGCCAGCGCGGCGAGGAGAAATGCCGAAAGCATCGCCGCAGGTTTTAGTCGCATACGGGAATTTTAGCGCGTGGAGGAGGGCTCTTTGCGCTCGAGGGTGATGTTGTAGCGCTTGATCATCTCGTTCAGGGTGGTCGGCTTCAAGCCAAGAAGCTGCGCCGCCTTCTTCTGCACGCCCCCCGAGGTCTTGAGCGAGGATTCGATCAGCCGTTTCTCGAAGCCGGTGATGACGTCACGAAAGGAGATTCCTTCTTCGGGAACCACCACCTGAGGGAGGCGAAAGGACTGCCCCGAGCGCACGTGCTCGGGAATCAGCCGCCGGCTGATGACCGGCCCGTCGGCGAGTACCACCGCGCGCTCGATGACGTTCTCGAGCTCGCGCACGTTCCCCGGCCAGTCGTAATCGAGAAGCGACTGCACGGCGTCGGAGGCAATCTGAAGGCCGGGGCGAGCGTTCTCCTCGCCGTACTTCTTCAGGAAATGCTGCGCCAGGATGGGGATGTCGTCCTTCCGCTGCCGCAGCGGAGGAAGGAACAGGTTGATCACGTTCAGGCGGTAGTAGAGGTCCTCGCGGAACGCCCCCTCTTCGACGAGCGTCTTGAGGTCGCTGTTGGTGGCGGCGATGATGCGCACGTCGACCCGGATGACGTCGACCCCGCCGAGACGCATGAATTCCTTTTCCTGGATCACCCGCAGAAGCTTGGCCTGGGTCTCGATAGGAACGGTCGCGATCTCGTCGAGGAAGATGCTTCCTTCATCGGCGATCTCGAAGAGGCCCTTCTTGGGGCTCACCGCCCCGGTGAACGCGCCCTTCACGTGGCCGAAGAGGTTGCTCTCGAGGAGATCCGGGGGGAGGCTTCCGGAGTTCACGGGAACGAACTGTTTCTGCTTTCGCGAGCTGTAGTTGTGGATGGCTCTCGCCGCGAGCTCCTTGCCGGTGCCGCTCTCTCCGGTGATGAGGACCGTCGACTTCGAGGGCGCCACCTGCTGGATCAGGGAGTAGACCTCCTGCATCCGCGACGACTTTCCCACGAGCACGTCGAAGCGCTGGCGATCGTTGAGAGCCTCCTTCAGCGTGCGGTTCTCATCGACGAGCCGGCGCTGCTTCATGCCGTTCGCCACCACCACCCGCACTTCGTCGTTCTTGAACGGCTTGGTGACGTAGTCCTGAGCCCCGCGCTTCATCGCTTCGATCGCGGTCTCGACCGAAGCGTACGCGGTGATCATCACCACCACCAGCTCCGGATCCGACTTCTTGAGCTCGTCCAGAACGTCGATTCCCGAGCGATCGGGGAGCATCACGTCGACGATGGCGAGGTCGATCGGCTCGCGGCCGGCGATCTCGAGCCCCTCCTGACCGGAGGTGGCGAGCTTCACCCGGTAGCCCTCCTGGGTGAGCAGAGACTCCAGGATCTCCCGCATCACCTCTTCGTCGTCGATGACGAGAACGGTTCCCTTCTCAAGCATTCCGGATTCCAACCTTCGCCCGGCCCGGGACGTCGTCCAAACCGCGCCTGAAACCGCCATCGCTCAGTACTTCGCTCCTTGACAGGTCAACGGCCAGGTTGGGCTCGAACGCAATCGTCTACCGCTCCCGCGCTTCGGAAAGCCCGGTTGGCGGGAAGACGGATTTGGAAGCTCGTTCCCTGGCCGAGCGAGCTCTCGACTCCGATGTGTCCCGAATGCTCCTGGATGATCCCGTAGGCGATCGAAAGCCCGAGGCCGGTGCCGCTCGCGCCAGCGCGCTTGGTGGTGAAGAACGGATCGTAGATCCGCTTGATGTCGTCCTGACCGATCCCCTGTCCGGTATCGGAAACGATGGCGACGACCTCCTGCGAATCTTCCGCTGCAGGGGGAGAAACGCTGGTCTTGATGGTCAGCCATCCGCCCGAGGCCATGGCGTCCTGGGCGTTCAGGATCAGGTTCAGGAAGACCTGCTGCAGCTTGTTCTCGTCGCCCATCACTTCGGGGACGTCGTCGCCGAGCTCGAGCCTCACTTTGACCCTAGTTCGGGTCAGTTGGTGCTCGAGAAGCGAGAGGACGTCGCGAACCACGTCGTTGACGCGGACCGGAACGAAGCTCACCCTTCCTTGGCGCGCGAAATTCAGGAGGTTGTTCACGATTTTGGAAGCGCGCTCGGTCTGCCGCTCGATCTTCGCGAGGAGCTTGGCCCGAGGGTCGTCGTCAGAAGTCTGGTCCTGCAGCATCTGGGTGAAGCTGCTGATGCCGGTGAGAGGAGTGTTCACCTCGTGGGCCACTCCCGCCGCCAGAAGGCCAAGAGATGCCATCTTCTCGCGAAGCTTCAGCTGGGTCTCGAGCTCGACCCGCGTGGTCACATCCTCGAAGATGACGAGGGTGCCCTTCTGCTCTTCTCCGCTCCCGACGAAGGGGGCGACCTGGAGCTTGACCACCTTCTCCTCGCCCGCGAGGTTCGAGAGATTCAGGCGAGAGATGCCGCTCGTCTCCGCCCGGGTCCACCAGCCTTTGCCCATCGTCGATTCCATCGTGTCCGAGAGCGCCTTGGGGAATAGCTCGTCGAAAGCGCGCCCTATCGCTCGGTCCCGCGCGAGGCCGTAGAGCCTCTCGAGCGCGCGGTTGAAGCGGACCACCTTGCCCTCGAAATCGAGAACCAGAATTCCGGCATCCAGCGACTCGATGGTGTTCTCGCTGTGCTCCTTGAGCGCCGCGTACTCCGCGGCCTTCTGCTCGAGCGAACGGTAGAGCCGCGCGTTCTCGAGAGCGGTCGCCGCCTGACCCGAGAGCATGGTGAGCAGATCCATGTCCTCGCTCGAAAGGGCGCTCTGGTCCCAGCGCCGTCCGAGGAGGATCACGCCGACCACCTTGTCGTGGGACCGGCAGGGAATGGCGTAGGAGAGCCCGGCGACGCCGGGCCCGTCGTCTTTCTCGGACGTGTCGGGCGGGCGGGCTCCCGATCGGAGGTCGAAGCGTGAGGAATCTTCGGAGTCGGCGTAGTAGACGGCTTCACCCCGGGCGAGCCGCTGATAGAGAGAGGAGCCGGCGGGAAGTCGGGCCTTCTTCCATTCGTTCTCGTCGAGACCCTGACCCGCCTGGACCGCGAGCTCCCCTCCACTTCCCGGAACGAGGAGCGCGACCTTCTCGACCTCGAAGGTGTCGGAAATTCGCTCGACGAGACGAGAGGAAAGATGATCGAGATCGAGGTGGGCGTTCAAGTCGCGCGAGAACGCGAGGAGCGCGCGCCGGTAGTCGTATCGCTCCCGGTAGAAGAGCCGGTCGATGCCCACCTGAATTCGGCTCTTGAGGGGAGTGAAGACCAGAACCACCACGATCGCCGAAAGCAGGGCCAGTATCGTGGAGTGCCGGTCGCCGACCATGTAGTGAGCGCCGGCGAGGAAGATCGCGAGGTAGAGACCGCCCACCGCCGACGTTGCCAGGGTGTAGACCATCCCGCGCTTGAAGAGGATCTCCACGTCCATCAGCCGGTACTTGACGATAGCGTAGGCGAACGCGAGCGGAATCAGCGCGAGCGGCACCACCGAGAGCTCCATGGTGAGCCCGGGGGTAAAGCCGAGGAGATACGGAATCGCGTAAAACAAAACGAAGGGGAGAGTGCCGAAGCCCGTCCCCCAGACGATCCACTTCGTCTGCTTCTTGACGGTGATGCTCCGCGCGCGCCGGTGGGATTTCACGAAGCCGACGAATGCGAGAAGCGACATCATCGCGATATAGGCGGGCACGAGCCGGTCCAGCAGGGTCTCCGTCACCGTGAAGAATCGATCGCCCCAAACTACGGGCGACAGGAACGCGAAGTGCGAGCTCAGGCTCAAGTACAAAAAGGCGGCCGACGGAAGGTACAGCGCCCAGAGCAACCACGGGCGCCGCCGAATCATCGGGGGCTTGGCCGGAAACGACAGTGCGAAGTGGAGGAAAATCGGCGGGAAGAACAGGATTCCCGCGCGATCCATCCAGTAGAACGTCCAGTCCCACGGGTCGAGCTCTCCCGTGTGGGAGAAGCCGAAGTTGAGAAACCAGAAGAGGCACAAATTGTAGAAGTGCGCCGTCGCCGCCTCGCCGCGCCGGCGCACGTAGACGAACGTTCCCACCAGGAGCGAAAAGATTCCTACCGCGGCGAGGAAGTAGTAGACGGGAACGTTCCCCTCGGGAAGCGGGGCGACCGCAAGCGAGAGCGCTTGCTGCGCGTTCTCGCGCAGCACCTGATACTCGAGGACCTCGCCGTCTTTCGATTGGTCGAGGATCCGGCGGACGTCGGAGGGAGCGTTGACCGGAGTCTCGCCGATGAGGACGAGAACGTCTCCCGGCGCGAGCCCCGCTCTAGCGGCCGGACCCTCGGGATCCAGCCGGCGGGCGTGGACTCGCCCCTGGCTCTCGTCCCAGAAAACTCCATCGTCCAGAAGCTCGAAGCGCGACTTTCGCGACAGGTTGAGACCCGCGAGAGCCAGGAGCACGGAGCTGGTCGCAAGGACCAAGCCGATCTTGAACGCCCCGAATCGCGTGCTCAATATAAACTCTTCTTCACCTTAGGCGAGAAAGCAATTTCCGTACCGCCGCTCCCGAGGGAAACACGATTACAAGTCTTTCTTTCAAAGAGACTTGCGCGACGACGGCAGCATTGGCTTTCATGTTAATCCTGAAATATGGATCGGCGATCCATATTTTGGGATTATACCACAGACGGAGTTAGAAGCGGACGGTGACCCCGCCCAGAACCCGGCGCGGGGCATCGATCACCGAAAGCTCGTCGAGAATCGATGCCTTCTGGATGTCGTCGTAGAAGAGATTGCGCACCGCGACCATGAGCTCCCACTGGGTGCCGTTCCACCCGGCGAACGGGAGAAGCTGGAAGACCTGCACGCTGAAACGGCGGTCGACGCTGCTGCGGTTCGGAGAGCTCTCGGTGCCTGGAAGGAGCCCCGGGTGATAGATCACGCGATACGCGGCCTGCAAACGAGTTTGCGTGGAATCGATCGACGTCCCGAGCGTCGTCGTGACGTCGTGAATTTCCGGTTCGGAGGTGAGCGCCCGCGCCGAATCGATAGGAGACGCGGCCAGAACCGGCGCCGGAACCGCAGCAGGAAGCACTTTTCCGAACGTATATCCGACGGAGCCTTCCATCGGTCCCAGCGTTTGAGCCAGAGCGACGCCGACTCCGCGCGTGCGGAAGTTGCCGTGATTCGCTACGACGAAATGACCGGCGCCGCCCCCGGTCCCTTCCTCGAGGAAGGTCCGGACGAGCTGGTCGGTCGCGTTCTCCTGGAACAAGCGTACGGCGAGACGCGTTCGGCTCGAGAGCTGGTGCTCGAGACCGAGCCCAAGCTGCATCGTGGACTCCGCACGAAGAGAGCGTCGCTCCGGGACCGGCCCGTAGACGCTGCTAAAGGCGACCTGCGAGAGCAGCCCGATGTCTTCACCACCGGGGGCCTGAAGCCGATGATTCACGACGCCGCGCAGAAGGGTCTTCTCCCCCGAGCCAACTGGATAAGAGACTTCGAAGCGCGGGGACACGTAGGCGGCGCGATCCAGATAGTCGAAGTACTCGAACGCGAGCCCCGCGTGGAAAGTGGTGGACCCGAACAAGAACGTGTCCGACGCGTACGCGCTCCCGAACCACTCCGCGGAACGCTGCTCGCGAAGCCCCTTGCCCAGCACCGACTCGGGCGGCCGAAACTCGCCGAGGTCTCCATAGAGGAAGTTCCCGTACGTGACTCCGCCCGAGAGCCGGTGGCCGTCGAGATCCGACGAGACGTATTCCGCGCGACCTGCCCAGGACGAAAGCGCGGACTCCAGTAGCTGCGCGCTCACGAGCCAGTGGGCGTCCCCGTTTCCCGGGATGAAGAGCCGCGCATAGGCGAGCCGGGCGTCGAGCCCGGCGCCTGCGCCGGGAAACTCCTCGAGCCCCTCGTCATAGGTCGCCGCCCGAATCCCGAATTCACCGCTTAAGGCGAAATCGGGGTCGAACCCGGGATTCTCGTCCCACGAGTGAAGCTCAGCGATCGCGACCGCCTGCTCGGTCTCCTTCAGGATGTTTCGATCCGTGTGCTGGACGACCCAGCGCAGCTCGGCGGCGGTGCGGGATTCTTCCGTCTCCTCGACGTAATCCTCCCGCGAGAGGCCCGACTCGAGGCGCGAAAGGCTCATGAGAATCGTTCCCACGCGCCCCGCCCCCTCTTCGATGACGACCCGGGCAAAGGCCGAGGGGAGGAACCCCGAGAGATACGCTCTCAGCCGGTACATGCCGGGCGGAATTCCCGCGAGCTCGAAGCGCCCCGTCTCGTCGGTAACTGCCGTCACCGCCCCGCGGGAAAGGCTCCTTCCGAACACAGAGACCGTCGCGCCCCCGAGCGGCTGCCCAAGCTCGTCGCTGACGAGCCCCGCGAGACCGGCCGGAAGCGCAGGAGAGGCATTCGTTTCCGCGAGCCCGGCCCCCGAAACGCCGAGTGAAAAAACCAGCAAAAGAATGGCAGGACGGGTATTCACCATTGCGAAGGCCCCTCCATTAAGGAGTCTCTTGCCGTCCTCGGGCGAGCCAAAACCAAGAAAATAGTCGCGACAGCGGAGACACTCCCGTCGGCATTCGAGTAAGATACCCAAACGCTAGGTATCAGTTACCACAGCGGGATCCTAAGTGTCAACGGACCGGGGGGCTGCGGGGTCGCCTGCACGATGTGATGCGAGTCACACTTCCGGGTAGGCACGAAGGAAGGGGGAGATATGACGACGATCGCAACGATCGAGGCGCGGCAGATTCTGGATTCCCGGGGCAACCCCACCGTCGAGGCCGAGGTGGCGCTCGAGGACGGCGCCTGGGGTCGCGCCGCGGTGCCATCGGGAGCTTCTACCGGAGAGCACGAGGCGCTCGAGCTACGCGATGCCGACCCTGCGCGGTACCGGGGCAAAGGCGTCGGGCGCGCCGTCGCGAACATCCTGGACGAAATCGCGCCCGAGCTCGTCGGCGAGGACGCGACCGAGCAAGTCCTCATCGACCGCCTCCTTATCGAGCTCGACGGGACGGAAAACAAGTCGCGCCTCGGCGCGAACGCCATCCTCGCCGTCTCCCTGGCGACGGCTCGCGCGGCCGCGGACAGCCTCGGGCTTCCGCTCTATCGTTACCTCGGCGGGCCGATGGCGTCCCTTCTCCCCGTGCCGATGATGAACGTCGTCAACGGCGGAGCCCACGCCGACAACAATCTCGACATCCAGGAGTTCATGATCGTCCCTTGGGGCTTTCCCAGTTTCTCCGACGCGCTCCGAGCCGGAGTCGAGACGTTTCACGCCCTGAAGGGCATTCTCGAGTCGAAGGGGCTCTCGACCGCCGTCGGCGATGAAGGAGGCTTCGCTCCGAGCTTGAAGTCGCATGAGGAGGCGCTCGATCTCCTCATGGCCGCGATCGAGAAGGCACAGTACCAACCGGGAGAACAGATTGCGCTCGCCCTCGACGTCGCGGCGAGCGAGTTCTTCGACGGATCGCACTACGTCTTGCGAAAATCCGGCGGGTCCAAGCCTACCGTTTCGGATCTCATCGACCGTTACTCGTCCTGGGTGGAGAAGTACCCTCTGGTCTCCATCGAGGACGGCCTCGACCAGAACGACTGGAGCGGATGGGAAGAGCTCAGCCGGGCGCTCGCGGGCCGGGTCCAGATCGTGGGAGACGATCTCTTCGTCACCAACCAGACCCGTCTCGAGAAGGGAATCGAAAGAGGGGTCGCGAACTCGATTCTCGTCAAGCTCAACCAGATCGGAACCCTGACCGAGACTCTCGAAGTCGTCGGCCTCGCCCACCGCAACCGTTACACGACGGTCATCTCCCACCGGTCCGGAGAAACGGAGGACGTGACCATCGCGGATCTCGCCGTGGCGACGGGGTCCGGCCAGATCAAAACGGGCTCTCTGAGCCGCAGCGATCGAGTGGCGAAATACAATCAGCTCCTGCGAATCGAGGAGGAGCTTCAAAACGTGGGACGCTTCGCGGGGAAGAAAGCGTTTCTTTCACAAAGGGCATAGAGGGCGGTCGCGGACCGCTGAAGGCTTTTACGAGACTTCGTCGTCGACCGCGATCTTGAGGGACCGGAGGAATTTCCTGTCGAGCGAGCTCATGCGCACGCTCGCGAAGGAGCTGGCTCCGATTCCAGCGACTTCTTCCACCTGTTCATGGTTGAGCTCGCCGCGCGGCGCGAAGGCAAGCGTGGCCTGGAGCACGAGCGAGAGCTCGTAGCCCTCCTCCCGAATCCGCGCGAGACACTCCTCCACTTGAGGAGAGCTCGCGATCGCTTGCTCGATGCTCTTCTCGAGGTTCTGAACGAGACGCCGGAGCTTGTCCTCGCCTTCCTGCAACTGACGATCTCCGCTGGACATAGATCCCACCGACATCATAACAGACGGGCTTCGGGCTCCACAACTTGGGGACGATGTTCGAAGACGGGCAACTCTGTTAGGCTTCTCTCCGTATCAACCGCCGGTTTATATCTTCATGTCGATCGTTCGCGCCCAGGGATTGACCGTGCGCTACGGCGCCCACGAAGCGCTTTCGGCGCTGGACCTCGAGATCGAGAGCGGTGTCACCGGACTCCTCGGGCCAAACGGCGCCGGAAAGAGCACGCTTTTGAAGACGCTTCTCGGATTTCTCGTACCCGCCCGGGGCCTCGTCGAGGTCCTGGGAAGGCCGGTCTCGAGAGCGGCGACGGAGCTCCGGCGGTCGCTCGGCTATTTTCCCGAGCGCGCGGTGTACCTCCCCGAGCTGAACGCGGTCGAGAGCGTGGCCCTCGCGGGAGAACTCGGGGGTCTCGCGAGAAAAGGCGCCCTCGCGCGCGCGCACGAGATGCTCTGGTTCACCGGGCTCGGAGAGGCGCGCTATCGGCCGGTCGAGGAGTTCTCGACGGGGATGCGCCAGAGGACGAAGCTCGCAATGGCGCTGGTGCACGACCCGGACCTTCTTCTCCTCGACGAGCCCACGAGCGGGCTCGATCCATCGGGGAGGCGCCAGATGCTCGACCTGGTGCGGGAGATCGGCCGGCGCGGAATCGCGGTCTTGCTCTCGACGCATCTTCTCCACGACGTCGAGGACGTGTGCGAGCGCGTGGTACTCCTTCATCGCGGCCGCCTGGTGCTCGGCGGCCGGCTCCCGGAGCTCTCTCAATCCTCGGGATGGGTGTATGAGGTCCGCGTTCGCGAGGAGGAGCCCGGCGGCTTCCGTCGGGAGCTCGCGAGCCGCGGGATCGAGACCGCCGAGGAGCACGACGGTCTTCTTCGGGTTGCCTTCCGGGAGGCCTCGACCCGCCTTCTCTTCGAGGCCGCGGAGAAAGCGTCCGCGGAGATCCGGCACCTGCGCCGATTCGAGAAGAGCCTCGAAGATCGCTTCCTGACCGCGATCGGCGAGAAAACCCGCGGAACCTGATGCCCTTATACGACCTCTCCTACCGAAGGTTCGAAGGACCTCGAACTTCCCGCTTCCACCGGAGCTTCGCCCTCGCCCGCTCCGCCGCGAGCCTTCTCCTCCGAAGGCGCTTGTTCTTGCTGCTCCTCGCGGTCTGCTGGATCCCGGCGGTGGTGCGCGCTGTCCAGATCTACGTCGCGCGCCAGTTCCCCGAGGCGCCCGACTTCTTCACCATCACCCCCGAGACCTGGCGCGATTTCCTGGGACAGCAAGTGCTCTTTCTTCCGGTGGTGCTGGTGAGCCTCGCGAGCGGGGCATCCGCGATCGCCTCCGACTTCGCCTCGGGTGCTTTCACCATCTATCTCTCGAAGCCCATCTCGCGCTTCGACTACCTTCTGGGAAAAGCGATGCCGGTCGCGGGCGCCGTCTCCGCCGTCACTCTCGCGCCCGCGCTCGCGCTTCTCCTCCTCCACCTGTCCCTCGCCCCGGATTTCGAGCTCCTGTCGAAGGCACCCTGGCTTCCACTCGCCGTTACTGCTTACAGTATTCTCCTCGCTCTCTATTTCACGCTCTCCGTCCTCGCGGTGTCGAGCCTCTGCCGCAGCGGGCGCGTCGCGGGCGCGGGGTTCGCCGCGCTCGTTTTCGGAAGCGAGATCGTGGCGCGCACCGCGACGAGCCGGGTGTTTGGAGCCGCCGGCTTTCCGAGCTTCAACGGATCGGCGATCGACGCGGGACGCTGGTTCTTCGGCGGCGGCTCCTCCGCGGCCGCGCCGCTGGTATTCATGATTGGAGTGATCGCGCTCTCGGGTCTGGTCCTCGATCGGAGACTGCGCTCGGGCGAGGGGGCACAATGAGCGCGGGAGCGCCTGAGCGGCCTGTCCAGTCTGAGCAGATCGTCAGGCTCGAGAACCTATCGCGCTGGTATGGAAACGTGCTCGGCCTTTCCGGAGTCGAGCTCGCGTTCGAGCCGGGGGTCATAGCCCTCCTCGGCCCGAACGGAGCGGGGAAGTCAACGCTCATCAAGCTCGTGACCGGGCTTATCCGCCCGAGCTCAGGGTCGGTCTTCGTCTTCGGTGAGCCGCCGTTCGCGAACCCGCGCGTCCACCGACGAATCGGAGTCGTTCCGGAGGAGGAAGAGCTCCGTCCCTCGGCCCCGGTCAAGGCCCGGGATTTTCTCGTCCACCTGCTCCGGCTCCACGGTTTCGAAATCGAGGAAGCGCGGCGGCGGGCCGAGGCGACCCTGGTGGAAGTCGGCCTCGAGGGGGCCGCGGGGACGAGACTCCGCGCGTTCAGCCGCGGCATGCGCCAGCGCTTCCGGCTCGCGCAAGCGATAGCCCACGACCCCGATCTGCTCGTCCTCGACGAGCCCCTGACCGGCCTCGACCCCGTCGGCCGACGGGAGTTCATCGACTGGATTCGGGGCTTCGGCGCGCGGGGAAAAACCGTCCTCGTCTCGAGCCACATCCTTCACGAAGTCGAGCTCATGACGCGCGAGGTAGTCCTGATGACCGCGGGCCGCGTCCTCGCGAGCGGCAACATCCACGAGATCCGAAGGCTCATGGACGCGCACCCTCATCACATCGCCATCGCGACCCCGGCGCCGAAGAAGCTGGCGATGAGGATCCTCGAGGAGCCGGGGCTACACTCCATCGCGTTCTCGGAGGAGGCCCGCGAGGTCCGGCTCGAGACCCGCGAGCCGGAGCGCTTCTATCGTCTCCTTCATCGGCTGGTCCTCGAAGAGAACGCGACGATCGACGAGATCACGTCGCCCGACGACAACCTGGAAGCGGTCTTCCATTACCTGGTGGGTCCTTGAGCCAGCGGAAGCTCGAGCCGATCGCGCTCGTGGCCCGGTGGAGCCTGGGTGAGCTCCTCTGGTCCCCGCGTACGCTCGCGATGGTAGTGCTCGCGGGAGCTCCGCTCGGACTCGCTCTCGCGTACCGGGTGGCGCTCCTGTTCCGGGTGACAGAGACCGACGGGGCTGGAGTGTTCGCGGCTCTCGTCTCCGGGGTTTTCTTCCCCTTCGTCGCCCCGATGCTGGGCCTGGTCTACGCGAGCGGCGTCGTGCGCGACGACGTCGAGGCGGGCACCATGCCGTACTTTCTCACGCGACCGTTGAGCCGCGCCTCGTTTCTCTCGGGCAAGATGCTCGCGAGCTTCACCATGACGCTCGCGCTCGTACTTCCATCGCTGGTTCTCGTCTATTACGTAGTCCTCTCCCCTGCCGGTTGGGCCGAGGTCGGCGCTCGCTTTCCAAGCCTCGCGCGAAATCTGGGAGTCGCGGCCCTCGGGATCGTGGCGTACAACGGCATCTTCGCCCTCGCCGGGACCGTGTTGAAGCGGCCACTTCTCGCCGGCCTCTTCTTCGTTTTCGGATGGCAGGCGGTCGCGACGTTCGTTCCCGGACGGGCACGGCTTCTGACCGTAGCCCATTACATGAGCTCCCTGACGCCGGGCTCCTCTTCGGGGGGGGTGTTCGCCGGGCTCCTCGGCGAGCGGTCGTCGCCCCTTATGTCCATCCTGGCACTCGCGCTCATTGCGGGGGCGACGCACGCGCTCGCCCTCGCGGCGTTCGCCCGGAAGGAAGTGCGTTAGTGGTTAGCCGAAACGGCGGCATTGGCCGATACTGGGAACATGGGGGCGGCGGCTTTCGTTTGTCCTCCTTGAGGAGATACTCATGAATTCAACTCGATGGACCTTCGCCTCGGCAATCGCAGCCACGGGGATCGTTCTGATCGGAATCGCCATCGGCGCCGCCGCGTACTTCGGCGGAGAGAGAGTGAGCGCCCAGACGGGCCAGATAGGGCCTTCCCTCGCGTACGTCCCCCAGGGAGCGAGCCTCATCGGATTCATCGATCTGAAGTCCGTGGCGTCGAGTCCCCTGGCCGATAGCTGGTCCGAGGCGATGCGCGAACAAACGCCCTTCGCCGCCCTCGATGAGCTCGAAGCATCGACCAGCATCGACTTTCTGAATGACGTCGACTCCCTTACCCTCGCCATCGGACCGGGCACCGAAAAGCCCGAGGGGTGGGGGATTGCGGTCGAAGGAGTCTTCGACCGCGACCGGATCCTCGCGAAACTCGCAGAGCACAAGGCCGGCGTCGAGACCTCGAGCCACGCCGGCACCGACCTCTACCTGGTCCGGAGCGGAACGCATTCGACGGCCATGGCCCAACCCGGCGACTCGACTCTTCTCCTCGGCGAGCTCGCCTACGTGCGGGAGATGCTCGACGCGGGCTCCGGAGCGAAGCCCTCCGCCACGGGGAGCCTCGAAGGCTTTGGCTACGGGGACTTCGAAGGGGAGACGTTCTGGTTCGCCGGGACGCCGCCCGAGGCCCTGCACGGGCTCGTCGGCCGGGGGAGCGAGAACGCTTCCCTTCGCTCGTTCGCGGTGACGGGCCGGCTCGATACCGACTTGCGTCTCCGGGCCCGAGGGCAGGCCGAAGACGAAAAAACCGCCCAGGAGCTCGCCGACGTCGTGCGCGGACTCATCGCTCTCGGGCGCCTGCGTCAGGACGAAAGCCCCCAGGGCGCCGTTCTACAAAAGATGATGGAGTCGGTCTCGGTCGAGCGCGTGGACCAGTCGATCGACGTGAACCTCCTGGTCCCGTACGACTCGATCCGGCAATTGCTGGAAAGCAAGCCCAAGGTCGCGGCGCAGCCGTAGCTCAGCAGGCTATCTCACCAAGTTCGGTGACGCATTTCCATTAAAAGGAAAAGGCGCCCCTCGTTCCATGACGCCGTCGCCTGGGCGGTATTGTCATTCCTCAAAGGACAAAGGTGTCATATATTGTCCTTCTGTAAATGACAATATCTCCTGATCTCCTTCGGCTGAAGCTCGCCGAGTCGCTCACCGCGGAACCGCCCGTCCTCACCCGGCGAGACGTGCAACGGCTCGTCCTAAGCTGGCCCGAGATCGCCCGCCTCGCAAGAGAGGAAGGCAAGCCCGAGGTCGAGCCGAGTGAGTGAGGTGGACTTCCAGCAAGTCCATTTTGGCGACAACCTGGCCTTGACAGAAGGCCACCTTCGGCGACATCCTGTCGCCCATGCCCCTTCATCCGGTGCTAGAGGAGCGGCTCAATGCCGCCCTGGCCGAAGCCCCGCCGACCCCCTTCACCTCGCGTGAGGCACGCCTGCCCGCCGTGCCCGGCAAGGCGCACGCGATCATCGGGATGCGCCGCGCCGGAAAGACCATGTTCCTAAAGCAGTTGCTGGCGGAGCGCCGCTCGACGCTCCCGCCAGAACGGGCACTTTATCTAAGTTTCGACGATGACCGGCTGGCGGGGATCCGCGTCGACCAGCTCGGGTCCCTGCTGGAAGAGTTCTACCGGCGGCACCCGTCGCTGCGCGCCCGCGAGACCGTTCTCTGGCTCCTCGATGAGGTCCAGCTCGTGCCCGGCTGGGAACGCTTCGTCCGGCGGGTCATGGACTCCGAGAACGTGGAAATCGTCGTGTCCGGCTCGTCGGCCCGGATGCTCTCGCGCGAGGTCCACACGTCGCTCCGCGGGCGTGGGATGGAGACGGTCATCCGTCCCTTCAGCTTCCGGGAGTTTCTGCGGCATCGCGGCGAGGAGCCGACGAAGGCGGCGCGGCGGTGGACCGCCGCCGAGCGCTCGCTCGTCGAGAAACGGTTTCGCGAGTTCCTGGTCGAGGGCGGCTTTCCCGAGGCCCAGGGCCTTCCAGCGGGGCTCAGGATCGAGCTGCTGCAAGGCTACGTGGACACGGTGCTGTTCCGCGACGTGGTGGAACGCTTCGGGGTGTCGCAAGTCGCCGCGCTGCGCTGGATCGTGCGGCAGTGCCTGCGCAACCCCGCCGGGAGCTTCAGCGTCCATCGCCTGGCCCAGGACCTGAGATCCCAAGGGCACGGCGTAGCCCGCGACGCCGTCCACGCCATGCTCGGCCATCTCATGGACGCGTTTCTGCTGAGCGCGGTGCCGCTCGCCACGGATTCCGAACGCAAGCGCAACAGCAATCCACGCAAGATCTATCCCTCCGACCCGGGGCTCATCCCGGCGTTCGACGCGAGCGGGCGCGCGAACGTCGGCCACGCGCTCGAGACCGCGGTGCTGAACGAACTGGAGAGGCGCAGAACGGAGACCGGCTACGTGAAGACCGGTGACGGGCTGGAGGTGGACTTCCTCGCCCGCTACCCGACCGGCGGCGAGGCTCTGATCCAGGTGTGCGCGGACGTCTCGAGCTCGGACACCCTTTCGCGCGAGCTGCGCGCGCTCACGATCGCGGCGCGGGAACATCCTCGCGCGACGCGGCGGCTTTTGGTGCTCGACCGCGACGCGCTGACTCAGGTCGACTCGCCCGGAGTCGACGTGCAGGCCGCCTACGAATGGCTGCTCGCCGAGTCCGCCGAACCCTGAGGTCCGACTGGAGGACAAGAAGATGGCCATCAACCAGGAACGTGTCGGGAAGGCTGGGACCCGCCTCGGGGTCCAGGAAGACCTTGGCGCAGCGCGGATGGGACATCGCATACGTTCGCACACCAAGAGGGCTTTGAGGTTCAATCCACGATCAAGCCGGGGACTTCCACGACCGCGCGCTGGGCTACCGTCGGGATCTCGATGAGCTGGGGCTGGGGCCGCGCGAAGAGAAAGCCCTGGCCGTAGGGAATCCCGAGCTCCAGGAGCGTGTCCAGCTCCTCCACCTTCTCGATCCCTTCCGCGATCACGTCGGCGCCCACGTTCGAGGCGAGGGAGTGAATCGCTTTCAGCATCTCCCGCTTCACGAAGCTGGTGTCGATGTCCCGGACCATCATCAGGTCGAACTTCAGGTAGCGGGGATTCAGCTGAACGATTTTCTCGAGCCCCGAGTAGCCAGCGCCCATGTCGTCGATGGCGATGGCAAAGCCCTGGTCGGTGAAGGTCTTCATCGCCTCGAGGAACAGGTCGTAGTTCTCGATGATGAGCCGCTCGGTGATCTCGAGCACGATGCGGGAGGGCGAGAGGTTTCGCTCCTCCAGGAACGAAAGCATCCGCTCGCCCTGAAACTCGGGGTCTCGGATGGTGGTCGGAAGCAAGTTCACGAAGAGCTTGTGTGCCGGCTTCATCGCCGTGGCGGAGGTGATGGCGCTGCGGCGGCACAGGCGATCGAGCTCGAACAGCAGATCCGACTCGGTGGCGACGTCGAAAAGCATGTACGGGCTTTCGTACTCCGTCCCCGAAGGACCGCGGGTCAACGCCTCGAACCCGAGGGTGGCGCGCGTATTGAGATCGAGGATGGGCTGGAAGAACGTTCGCACGTCCTCCTTGAGGATGATCTCCTGAAGGAGCTCCTTGCTCTTCATCCAGAGCCTCTGCTCCTGGAGCGCGGCCATCCGTTTCGCGTCCTCGATGAGCTGCAGCACCAGCCGGTCTTCCCGGATCAGCGGGTTGTGCAGCACCAGGCCGTAGCCGATTCCGATCTTGGGCCGCCCCTTCAGATACGAGCTCGTCATCCGCGACAGCCGCCTCGTGAGGTAGCTGTGGATCCGATCCGTCATTCTCTCGAGGTCTCCCTGCCCGAAGGGCCGGTCCTCGCGCTTCTTGGTGAGAAAAATGAGAAAGACATCGCCGTGGGTCTCGGCGACGGTCACGAGATCGTCCCGCCTCGTCTCGACGCCTCGCATCTCGAGAAGCAGGTTCTGGAGAATGTCGCGAACCTGTTCGTAGATGCCGCCGCCGTAGTCGTGCTCGACGTGTGCCAGGTGTGAGGCGTCGATAAACAGGAGCGCGAGGCAGCGGTTGCCGGTGAGCATCGCGCGGATCTCGTCAAGCTTCTCCCGATAGCAGGGGACCGAGGAAGTTGCGACCGAGGAGAGGGAGAAGCGCTTCGGCTCCGGCGCGGCGAGCTTCGCCGCCTCGAAGACGTTTCCGAGGACCGCGACGCCCGCGGGCGCCGCCGCGGGCACGGGATCCGTTTGCGTGGAAAGCTCCGGAATGGCGACGACGATCTCCTCGACTCCAGTCGCCTCGACCGGCACCGGCTCGAGCGCGCGGTTCGAAACGTCTTCCATGACCGAGCTTCCCCCCTCTTTTTCAGTCCGGCCCGGTCGAGACGTAGCAAGGGCCGTGCCCAGACTGCAATTCACCTGAAATTGACCCGGAGTACGGAGAACACTTCCGTAAAGAGCCCGAATGATCGCCGTTCGCGGGGTAGGTCCCCCACACCCGTGTGGGGGAGTTCCGGCATTTCGCAGGTATAGTGCGACGCCCCGGACGTCCTTTCGGGCACGGCGGCAAGCTCGCTGGGAACCTGATGCTTTCCGTGATGGAGGTCATTCTCGCCCTCAAGAGCACGCCCTTGTTTCGGAGCGTTCCCGGCGAGGGGCTGAAGCGGCTCTCGGACTTCGTCCATGAGAAGAGTGCTTTGGCCGGCGAGATCGTGTTCCGCGAGGGCGACTTCGGGGACGAGATGTACCTCGTGCGGTCAGGAAGGGTCGAAATCCACCAGGAGCTCGGGGAGAGCCCGGCTTTGATCGAACGGGTGGAGCCCGGGGGCTACTTCGGCGAGATTGCGATCATCGACGATCTGCCGCGCACCGCGACCGCTACCGCGGAAGTCGACACCAGTCTCCTCGTCCTGCACAAGAACGATTTCCGGACGGCGGTCCAGGACTACCCCGACATCGCGTTCGAGATTTTTCGCGAGTTCACTCGAAGACTCCGCCGGTCCGATTTGCGTTATCGCGAGCTCCTCCTGGAAGCGCGGCGACTGGGCCTTGAAGCTCGCTAGAAGCTTCCAGATCCTCGAAGCCGACGCGCGGCTCACGCTTCTCCTCGGCCTCACGCACTTCCTCGTCGCCGCCGCCCACAGCTTCTTCGACGTCTCGTCGACGGCGCTCCTCATCGGCCATCTCGGGCCCGATACTCTTCCCCAGGTATACATGGGGAGCGCTCTCGCTCTCATTTTCGCCGGCCTGGTGATCATACCCGTCATCGACCGGCTGGATCGCTCGGGGCTCTTCGCCATCGTTCTCGCGGCCTTCGGCTTCGGACTCGTCGTGGCCTCGCGCTTCGCCGGCCATTTCCCCGACTTCGCCTACCGCGGCCTCTACGTCGCCTGCTTCCTGATGAAGGGAATCGTCTTTCTCCAGTTCTGGCTCCTCGCGGGAGACCTCTTCGATCTCCGGCAGGCGAAGCGGCTCTTCCCCGTCCTCCTCGGATTCAGTCTTGCCGGCGGCGTCACCGCGTCGATCGCGGCCTCCGTCATCCCACGATGGCTTCCGACCGAGGCGCTTCTCGCGGCGGCGGGGATTCTTCTGCTCGCAGCCATCGCCCCGGTGCGCATGGTCGGAGCCGACGTTCCAAGGCGCCGTCCGGCGGCTTTCAAGGTTGGGCGCGCGCTCGGTCTCAGAGATGCCTGGAGAAGTTTGCGACGCGACGTCGAGTTCTCCTTCCGAACGCCGCTCCTCAGGACCATCTCTCTTTTCATCCTGCTTCTGGCTCTCCTCTCGCAGGTCCTCGATTTCCTCCTCGGGAAAGCGGCCTACCTCCACTTCACAGCGCCCGACGGAGCGGTCGCGCTCGATTCCTTGACCGCGTTCTACGCGATGCTGAACGCGGTGGTGGTGGGCGCGGGAGTCCTGGTTCAGCTCCTGCTCGCGAACCGAGTCATTGGAAGCGTGGGGGTGACCCGGGGCGAGCTCGCGGCGCCCGTCACTTTCCTCGGCGCCTTCGCCGCGGTTGGCTTCGTCTGGCTCGCGGCCGGAGGCCGGATCGGCTCCTCGTTCTTCATGACTCTCGTGGTCTCGAAAGCGGTTCAGAAAGTGCTGCGGATCTCTTTGGTGCGCACCTCGACCGATCTCATCTACAACGCCATTGGCGACGACCGCCGGGGAAGGGCCAAGGCGTTCAAGGAGACGGTAGTCGAGCCCCTGGGCGTCCTCCTCTCTGGCCTGTTCCTCCTCGCGAGCGCGAGCCTCCCGCTTCAGTACGTGCTCGGAGGCGCCATCCTGCTCTCGGTCGGGCTTCTCGCCTCGACTCTCGAGCTCAAGAGCCGCTACGTCGAGAGCTTGGTTTCCGTCCTCAAGGAAAAGAGCCGGTTCCGGTTCGCCTTTCCGTCGCTCGTGATGCGACAGCCGGATCGAAACCGCGCGAGGGTCGGAGTATCGGGGCTGAAACGCGCGCTCGAGAACGACAGGGCGTCGGTGCGCCTCCTTGCCGTGGAGGTGGCGGCGGAGCTGAAGGAGCCCGAGGTGGCGAGCCTTCTCGTCGATCGATTCAACGCCGAGTCCGACGCCGGCGTGCGGGCGCGGATGCTCTCGGCGCTCGGCAAGATGGTTCGCATGGGAAAAGACGAGCGAGAGGACGAGACGATCGGAGACGTCGACCCGCGCGTGAGGGCGAGCGGCATGGAGTCGCTCGCGCAGAGCGGGATCTTCCAGCCGGGCGATCTCGCCGCGGACGACTCTCTTCCGCCCGGGACCGACACGCCCGCGGTTTCTCCGCCCGCGGCGAGCGAACCTGCCGCGCCGCCGTCAGCCGAGGGCTCGCCCGGGGAGGACAGGCGCCGGAGGATCCTGGACATAGCGCGGCGCCCGGACCGCGACGCCCTCGAGCGTCTGGTTCATTTTCTCGAGGAAGGGGACGGCGCCACCCGGCACGTCGCCGCCCGCGCCCTCGAGAGCTGCGGAGAGGCCGCGATCGACGCGCTGACCATCGCTCTCTGGTCGACGGATGTCGAGGCTCGCCGCTACGTCATCCGCGCTCTCAGCCGCATCGGGACGGAGCGTGCGCGCCAGGCGCTCTTGCCCGTGCTCTCGCTCGAGGCGGAAGAGGCCTACTACGATCTCGTGCGTCTCGAATCGGTCCGCGGCCTTCCCGATCGGCCGGGAGTCCGTCTTCTCGCCGACTCCATCGTCGAGCGCGTTGCGCGCGCAAGGAGAAACGCACATCAGGTCCTTCGAGCGGTTTTTCTCATCGAGCCCGGAATGCGGCTCATTCTCAGCAATTTGAATCACCCCGACCGCTACGTTCGATCGAGCGCCATCGAAGCTCTCGAGCTTCGGGTCGATGCCTCCCTCCTCGGCGGGATCCTCCCTCTCTTCGAGCACGAGAACCCGAAAACCATCGCCGAGCACGGAGGTTCGCTTTTTTCACTTCCCACAGGCATGCCCGCGGACGTTCTGAGAGAGCTCGCGCGCCACCGCTCGTCGTGGATACGGGCCTGCGCGGTTTATGCGATGGGACAGGTGGGAAGCCGCGACGACCTGACGACGCTCCAGAGAGTCGTCGAGGACCCTCACGAGCTCGTTCGGCTCAACGCCATCGAGGCCATCGGACGTCTCGCCGACCCCTCGGCGCTGGCGCTTCTCGAAAGCCTGTGTAAGGAAAGTGGGAAGACGCGGGAGTACGCCGAGGCCGCGATCGACGATATCACCCGCAGGACGGCTTAGACGCTTCTTCGAAGAGGAAGTCCTTCTCGCTTGTCAAGACACTTTTTGTCAAAGACTTGCGTGGGATTGTGGGTTTCGGTTAACGTGAAAGTGGGTTCCGGTTATCGTGCAGAATCCACGGATAACTCACCTTGGGCGGCGGAATAGACTTCCGTCATGAAGTGCGAGTGGGATCCTGCGAAGGCTGAATCGAATCTGCGAAAGCATGGCGTCTCGTTTGAAGAAGCCGCCACAGCGCTCGCGGATGACTATTCGATCACCGGCGCGGACCCTGGGCACTCAATCGGTGAGAGTCGCTTCATTACATTTGGCATGTCCAACGTCAGACGGCTCTTGGTCGTTTCCCACACTGAGCGAGGCGCGCTGAGAATCATCAGTGCTCGCGGTGCCACAAAACACGAGCGTCGAATCTATGAAAAAAGCTAAATCAAGTGCCGTGGACGATTTGCGGCCCGAGTACAAGAGAGAAGACTTTGGCGTGCTAGTGCGCGGCAAGTACGCTGCGCGACTGAAAGCTGCGTCAAACGTCGTCGTGCTCCGCCCAGAGGTCGCGAACGCGTTTCCAAACGGCGAGGCGGTCAACGATGCGCTCATGGGCTTGATCAATCTTGCAAAGTCCGCCGCGCGCCCAACTCGTCGTTCCAGCAGACGGGCTAAAGCGCGCCGCTGAACTCCGCGTCATAGTGCTACACAGGCTATAGCGGAACGGGATCGCCTCCCCGGAAGTACCGGCGGACCACGAGAGCGAGGAGGATCGCGCCCGCAGCGAGGGTCGTGACGGAAGAGGTCAGGAGATGCGAGCAGCTCACAGCCGCAGAACGGCTTAACGCTTCTTCGAAAGCTGGGCGGCGACCGAGGCGGTCGCTTTCGCGAGCGTCTCGGGATCCCCGAGGTAGTAGCGGCGGATCGGAGTGAGGTCGTCCTCGAGCTCGTAGACCAGAGGAATTCCCGTCGGTACGTTCAGATCCAGGATCTCCTCGTCCGAAAGGCCATCGAGGTATTTTACGAGCGCTCTCAGGCTGTTGCCGTGCGCGGTCACGAGGACACGCTGTCCCGAGGCGACGTCCGGAGCGATGGTCTCGTTCCAGTACGGAAGAAACCGCGCGACAGTGTCTTTCAGCGATTCGGTCAGGGGCAGCTCGGAAGCGGGAACCTCCCGGTATCGCGGGTCGCGGGCGGGGTGGCGGTCGTCGCCGGGCGATAACGGAGGCGGCGGGACGTCGTAGCTCCGGCGCCAGAGCTGAACCTGCTCCATCCCGTGGCGCTCCGCGGTCTCGGCCTTGTCGAGACCCTGGAGGGCCCCGTAGTGGCGCTCGTTCAGGCGCCAGCTCCGGTGCTCCGGAATCCACATGAGGTCCATCTCGTCGAGGACGATCCAGAGGGTGCGGATGGCGCGCTTGAGGACCGACGTGTGCGCGAGATCGAAGAGGAAGCCATCCTTCTTCAGCGTTCTTCCGGCTTCAGCGGCTTCGACTCTCCCCTGCTCTGTGAGATCGACGTCGGTCCACCCGGTAAAGCGGTTCTCCTTGTTCCAGACACTTTCGCCGTGCCGGAGGAGGACCAGCTTCTTCATTCTGCTTGTCTGCTTGTCAGGCCGTGGTGGGCGCGGCAGCGCGAACGTCCTCGGCGACGTCTTTCGAGAACTTCTCGAAGTTCTGGTCGAACATCCCCGCGAGCTTCCGCGCCTTTTCGTCGTAGGCCTCGGCGCTCGGCCACGTGCCGCGCGGATCGAGGACCTCGCTCGGAACACCCGGACAGGACCGGGGCACGTGGATCCCGAAGATCGGATGCTCCTTTGTCTCGGCCTTCGAAAGCGAGCCGTCGAGAGCGGCCGTCACCATGGCGCGGGTGTGCGCGAGCTTCATCCTCTGGCCGGTGCCATAGGGGCCGCCGGTCCAGCCGGTATTGACGAGCCAGACGTTCACCTTGTACTTCGCGATCCTCTGTCCAAGGAGCTCGGCGTAGACCGAGGGCTTGCGCGTCATGAACGGCGCGCCGAAACAGGCGCTGAACGTCGCCTTCGGCTCGGTCACTCCGCGCTCCGTTCCTGCGACTTTCGCGGTATAGCCCGAGAGGAAGTGATACATCGCCTGTTGGGGAGTGAGCTTCGCTATCGGAGGAAGGACCCCGAACGCGTCCGCGGTGAGCATGAGGATGTTCTTGGGCTGCCCTCCAACCCCCTCCCGAGCCACGTTGGGAATGTGGGTGATGGGGTAGGAGGCCCGGGTGTTCTCGGTGAAGGCGTCGCTGTCGAGATCGAGCCTCCGGGTCGTGGGGTCGATGACCACGTTCTCGAGGATGGTCCCGAACGTTCGCGTGGTCTCGTAGATCTCGGGCTCGCCTTGCCTCGAGAGCCGGATGACCTTGGCGTAGCAGCCGCCCTCGAAGTTGAAAACGCCCTTGTCGCCCCAGCCGTGCTCATCGTCGCCGATGAGGATGCGATCGGGATCGGCGGATAGCGTGGTCTTTCCCGTCCCCGACAAGCCGAAGAAGATCGCGAGGTCGTGCTCGTCCGCGCCGTAGTTCGCCGAGCAGTGCATCGGCAAAACTCCCTTCGGCGGGAGGAGGTACGTCATCACCGAAAAGATGGACTTCTTGATCTCCCCGGCGTAGTCGCTTCCGCCGATGATCACTTCCCGGCGGTCGAAATTGAGAACGATGAAGACTTCGCTCCTCGTCCCGTCTTCTTCCGGGACCGCGTGAAAGCTGGGAGCGTCGATTACCGTGAACTGGGGAACGTGGTTCTTGAGCTTCTCCGGGTCGTGCTCGCGGATGAACATGTTGCGCGCGAAAAGGTTGTGCCAGGCGCGGGTGTTGATGACGCGGATGGGGACCCGGTACTCGGGGTGGGCCCCGACGTAGCAGTCCTGGACGAAGACGTCTCTACCCTGGAGAAAGGCCGTCAGCCGAGCCTTCAACCTCGCGTACCGATCGGGCTCGAACGGCTTCGCCGCATCCCACCAGACGTCGTTCTCGCTCGAAGGCTCGCGAACGATGTACTTGTCGTTGGGAGAGCGCCCGGTGTACTGGCCGGTGTGGACCACCAGAGGCCCCTTGTGGGCCACGAACCCCTCGCGGCGCTGGATGGCCTGCTCGTAGAGCGCCCCGGTCGAGAGATTCCACCAGGCGGTGGCGTTGATGATTCCGTGCTGGTCGAGACCGTGCTGGCTCGGAAATACACCTTTTTCTTCCATTCGAGTGAGGTTCTCCCTGGGTTGGCACCGACCCCTGATGACTGTACATCGGGGTTCGAGGAGAGGTCAACGTGCCAAGGGAAAGAGGGAAAGACCGAAAACCAAGGCAAGGGGGACGCGATCAGTTCATGGGGAACGTGGACGTCTCGGGGCTCTCGCGCTCGATGCCGACGATCTCGTACCCGGCGGTGCGCGGTCGAAGGTATACCCCGACCGGCGCTCCCCAGTGTGGGTTTTCGAGGTTGATCGTGCGAATCACGGCGAGGAGGAACGACTCCGGGCTCGGCGCCGCCGGAAGGCTCGAGCCGATCTCCCGCGCGGTCGTCGCCTCCGTGAGCTCCCTCCGGGCTCCGGTCTCGTTGTCGTAGGCGAACCACTGGACCTCGTAGCTCGAGGCGACCTCGACGAAGCCGTACCTCTCCGAGAGGTTTACGAATCGAAGCTCCCCCTCCTCGACGCGGAACTCGTCGATGGGGTTGATAGCGTTGATCCCGAACCGCCCGCATTTGAGCTGCCGCTCCAAAAGGACCTCGAGGAAATAGCGCGCGTCCTCGGGATCGCCGTACTCGCCCGTCTCGACGATGGCCGCGAGCTCTTCGCGCGTGAACTTCATCAGGATCTTCGCCGCCCAGAACGCGTCTCTTGCGGTCATGCGCACGAATGCGGGGTTTTTGTAGTCGTTTCTCCACTGGATGGGGTCGAAGAGCTTCGACTCCCACCGCCCCACCGACTCGTATTCGGGAAACTCCGGCCAGTCCGCCTTGCGGTACTCGGGGACGTGAAAGCCGAACCCGGCGAGGTTCTTCTTCACCAAAGGGAAATCGAGCCAGTAATGGAAGCTCAAGTGAGGCAGCTGCATGTCGACGGAGCCGCTCCCGAACGTCGACCCGAAATCGAGAAGGTAGTGCCGCACGCGGTGCTTTCCGTTCTCCTCGACCCAGCTGTCCTGGGTGTTCTGGGCCCGGGTATCGTCGTGGTTGAGCCAGGCGGCGAAGAGGCGCAGTCCTCGCTGCTCGCGCCGGTCCTCGTGGGGGATGACGTCGTTGGGGTCGTCACTCCGGGTCTCGAAGTATCGCCGGTGGCCGATGGGAATGCCTTCGATGTACTTGCTCGCGGTGACCCGCATGGTTCCGTCGGCAAGGCGCGGGATGCGGCGGATGATACGGTGAAAGCGGAAGGGGCTCAGCGCCGACTTGTCTCCAAAAGCATCCTCCACCTGAGTCCCGGGTTCGATGGCGAAGCGGTCGGGATGGACGCGGACGACGTAGTTCTCGGGAACGTGGTATCCGAGAGCGTAGAAAATCTTCGTCCCGATCACCTCCGCAGCCGATGCGAGCTCCGGCACCTCCACCGGATCGAGCTTGATGACGTAGCGATCGCCGGACTCGTCCTTGATTTCGAACCCCGGGGTGATGCCCTGGCTCTTGCTCCGAAAGACCGTCCACGTTTCCTCTGGATTGGGGAGCTCGCCACGGTTCGGTCCCCTCGTGAGCTCCGAGAGGCTCATCCGCTTCGAGCCGTGGCGGTTCACGAACCAGTCGCCGTCCCCCACCTCGTCGAGGGTGTTTACGCTCTGAGCCTCGGTCCCAAAGGGCGACTTCCCCGTGTCCTTGAAGACGTGGCTGAATCGATCGTAGAGGTCGGAAAGATCGAGCGCCGCGGGCTTCTCGGCAACGTCGAGGAGCGCGTCATCGACGAGGACCGGATCGTCGGGATAGAACTTCCGCCCCTCGGGCGGCGTCGCGATCAGAAGCAGGAGCGTCAGTTCAAAGTTCATCGCGCGCCTCTCAAAAAGACGGGCCGCCGCTCACGTGGAAGCGAAGGCCTTCGGTGCTCTTCGCGAGATCGAAACGGAGCACGAAATTGGGGGGGGCGGAAACCCTCACCCCGAATCCGTAGCCGGTGTGCATATCCTTGAAGTTGAAATCCGACGGGTCGTGGAACACCTTACCGGCGTCGAAGAAAAAGCTGAAGTCCGTGTAGTTCCAGACCTCCCAACGATACTCGGCGCTCACCAGGAGGTTCCGGGTGTCGCGGAATCGGTACTCGAGGAAGCCCCGGACGTCCTTCGCCCCACCGAGGGTCTCCATCAAATAGAAGGGGACTTCTTTTCCGTCATCCGGGAGCGATTGAGACGTGCGCAGACGAAGTGCCAAGACCCGGTTTCGGCGGCCGAGAGGAACGTAGCCTTTCACGTCTCCCACGATGCGGGTGAAGTCGTGGCGGCTGATCCCGGTGTCCTCGTAGCGGGCGCTCGTGACCCGGGCCACGATCCCGACCGGCGGCTCCTCCCACTTGTTGCGAATGTCGAACTCGACCCAGCCGCCGGTGAAACCGTACTCGGTCCTCGGATCCTGGAAGCCCGGAACCGCACTCGGAGCGAACACGTCCTCGATAGAGTCGTCCTCCCCGCTGGTATCGGTCAAGGTGCTGACGAAACCCCCCATGGCTCCGAGAGAAAGCAGCCCTCGCGGATTGAGCCAGAAGTATCCCGTCACGCTCCGGTCATTCAGAAGGTACGTCGACTCGTCGCCGGCGCTCGAGTCATTCCCGAGCCCGTAGAACCGGAGCGAGGTGAAATCGCGGTACTCGCCGCGGAGCTTGAGCTCGATCCTGCGGCCGATCTGCGGCGGAGGGATGACGAGCTCCGCGTCCGCCATGGTATAGCCCTTGGTGGACCAGCGCCCGTTCGCCTGGAACTGAAAGTACTCGGTCTCGAGCCCGCGAATGTATCCCCCGCCGAGCACCGTGCCCGAGCCCGAAGGCATGCCCCCGATGACCGGCCGGAACCCTCGCCACCCCTTCTGGAAGATCTTCTGCGGAAAGCGGGCGTCTTCGATGCCCTTGACGCGGGCCTCAGCTTTCGTGACTCCGTAAGGAGAAAGGCTCTGCGCTTTTTCCCTCCGCTTCCTGAGGAGCAGCTCCTCCCGGCTCTCGGCCTCGGGCGCCTGCGCCTCGAGTCTCCGGGCGGCGAGCAAAGAGACGACGGTCCAGAAGCCCACGAACCCGCGTACGAACCCCATCGACACCTGCAAGGCCGCCCATAATACAACGAGCGAGGACTGGAAACGGCACTGGGAGATCGTTCACTCTTACGCATGCTCCTGTCCCGAATCGTGGACGTGCGCCCGGGCGAGGGACCGCGCGTCCTCCGAATGTTTGCTCTCCTCGGGCTCATTATCGCGACGAACTACGTCTTGAAGCCGGTCAGAAGCGCGCTCTTCCTGAGTCAGTTCGGCTCTTCGCTTCTCCCCTACGTGTACATCCTCGTCGCCGTCGTCCTCGGTTTCGTGGCCGCCGCCTTCGCCCGTTTGGGGCCCCGCTTCAACCTCCCCCGATTGCTCGTCGGTCTATCCTGCTTCTTCTCGTTCAACCTGCTGCTCTTCTGGTTCGCCGCCGTCTCCGGGTGGCGCTTCACCGGTTTCGTCTTCTACGTCTGGGTGAGCGTCGTCATCGCCCTTCTGCCCTCGGTCTTCTGGCTCCTCGCGAACTACGTCTTTTACGCGCACGAGGGACGCCGCCTCTTTCCCGTAGTCATGGCGGGAGGTCTCTCGGGCTCGATCCTCGGTGGTTGCGCGACGTCGCTCCTGGTGCCCGTGGTGGGCACCACGGGAATGATGCCGGCCGCAGCCCTTCTCTTCCTTTTGATAGCTCTTCTGGCCCGTGTCACTTCGAGCCGGGAGCGCGAACGGATGAGCGAGCGGAGCGCCGACCTGCGCCGGCAGGAACGAAGCCGAACCTCGCCCTCGGTGAGTCCGTATCGCCTGCTCGCACGCTCCCGCTACCTGACGATGGTCGCGGCGCTCGTGATCCTGACGGGCCTTACGTCGACTCTCGTGGACTATCAATTCAACTCGGTGGTCGAGAAGTCCTTCGCCACCGAGGACGCGCTCACCCGGTTCTTCGGAGCGTTCTTCGCCTCGATCAACGTTCTCGCGTTCATCCTGCAACTCGCCCTCGCCGGGCGGCTCTTGAGCCGACTCGGGGTCGGCGCCGGGCTCCTGGTCCTCCCCCTCGGGCTCCTCACTTCGTCCGTCTCTTTCGTGCTCTTTCCGTCACTCGTCGCCGCCGCTCTTCTGAAAACCGCGGACGACGGACTGAGCAACTCGATGAACCGGGCAAGCCTCGAAGTGCTCTACCTTCCGCTGTCGCTTTCGGTCAAGAACCGGCTAAAGATCTGGATCGACCTCTTCGTCGAGCGCGCGAGTCGCGGACTGGGCGGTCTCATCATTCTCGGGGCCACGGCCGTTCTCTCGCTCACTGCTCCGGAGCTCGGCTACGCGGTATTGGTCCTTCTCGTTCCCTGGATCCTGCTGGTCGTTTCTCTGCGGCGGGAGTACGTCGCCACTCTGAGGGCCTCGATCGCGAGACGGGACATCAGCGATCTCGATTCCGCCCTCCGCGACCCCGCGAGCCGCGGGGTGTTCCTTCAGATCCTCGAAGGCAGCGACGCCCGGGAGATCGCGTACGCTCTCTCTCTGGTCCAGGGCATCGGCGATCTGGAGATTCTCGAGGAGGTCTCGAGGCTCGCCTCCCACGAAAACTCCCAGGTGCGCGCCGCGGCGCTCGCCGTTCTCCAGATGGCGCCCGAGCCCGTTGAGCTCGAGGGCATCGAGAACCGGGTCGCGGACGAAGATCCCGCGGTCGGCGCGGAGGCTCTCGCGCTCTGGCTTCACTTCGCTCCCGAGAAGGCGCGAACGGCCTTCGAGCGGCTGGTGGAGGAGGGCGACGCACGAAGGATCGCGGCAGTTCTCGACTGCCTCGAAGGAAAGCAGATGCTCTCGGATGCGGCGCTTCTGAGCGTCGTGGCGCAATACGGCCCGAGCTCGTCGCCTTCGGAACGGAGGCTCGCGGCGAAGGCGATGGGATTCCTTCCCAAGGACACCGAGGCCGAAGGCCTGCTGTTGACGCTCCTCGAGGATTCCGACGTCGAGGTCGCGCGCGCCGCCGCTCTCAGCGCCGGAAGACACCCGTCACAGGGAACGTTCGACGCCCTGGTCAAAGCACTCGCGCGGCGCCCCCTGCGGGCCCAGATTCGGCGCGCCATCGCCCACTTCGGACCCGAGGCCGTGCCGAAGCTTCAGGACTATCTTCGCGACCCCGGGCTCCACCCCGCCGCGAGGCGCGCGATTCCCCGGGCGATCGCCGAGATCGAGGACCCTCAGTCGGTCGAAGCCTTGTTCCGCAGTCTCCCCGCGGAGGATCCGCGGCTGCATTATCAGGGGGTCAAGAGCCTCGCCCGCCTCCGAGCTCACGGCCCTTCGCTTCGCTTCGCTCGGAGCGAGACGGACCGCCTTCTGAGCCACGAGCGAGACTCTCTCCTCGAGCTCGCGCGGCTCGAGCGGTCGCTCTCGAGCCCGCGAGTAGTGGCGGAGAGTCATCGTCTCCTGGTGCAGGTGCTGGATGAGCGAATCGAGTACGCCCGCGAGAGGATCTTCCGTCTTCTGGGTCTCACCTACCGCCAGGACGAGATCGCGGGCCTCTGGAACCGAATCGTGAGCGGCCCGCCCTCGGTGAAGGCCGCGGCTCTCGAGTACCTTGCGAACCTCCTCTCCCGCACTCACCGCGGCACGCTCTTCCCGGTCATCGAGCAAACGACCCGGCTCGAGGCCAAGCGCGGGGCAAACCTCGCGACCGTTCCTTTCGAGGAGGCTCTGAAGCGACTTTCGGCGTCCGGGGATTTCTGGATTGCCGCTTGCGCTGTGACGGTCGCAGGCGAGCTCCGCCTCACCACTTTGATGCCGCAGATCGAGAGCCTTCGCGAGCACCCCGGGGCTATCGTCCGCGAGGCTGCTCTGCGCGCCTCGATGCTGGTTCAAAACGGCACGAGGGTGACGTAGTGATCGTAGCGGTTCTGGATTTCGGAGACGTAGCGAACGGTCTCGCTTCCGCGAACGTAGCCGTGGCGCGCCCGCTGGTAGTAGCGGGGCTGGCTCAGCAGCAGCATCGCTTTTTCGGTATGGCCGAACCACTTGTCGGGGTCGAGCCCCTCTTCCGACGCG
>CAZKNR010000088.1:0-1922 GCA_964553925.1 uncultured Acidobacteriota bacterium | reverse complement strand
ATCCAGATCCTTCTCGGCCACCATAGCCTCAACACCACGGCGATCTACCTGCACGTGGCCACGAAGGCGCTCCGGGAGAAAACCGAGTCGGCGGACCTCCTGAGGGCGATCGGCGAGCGCGCGCGGAACTGATGCCCCGGCGCCGGCCCGAGGTGGCCGACGTCTTGCGGGAGTACGGACCGGCCTTCCTCGATCGTCGGGGAGGTTCGCTCTCGCGAGAGCAGCGACGGGTCCTTCGGGATCTCGCCCGATGTCGTACCGCTGCCCTCGGCGGCCACAAGCGGCGGTGTGACCTTTGCGGCCACGAGGAGATCTCCTACAACTCCTGCCGCAACCGCCACTGCCCGAAGTGCCAGGCTCGCGAGAGAGCCGAGTGGCTTGAGCGCGCGAGAGCGCACCTCCTCGACGTCGAGTACTTCCACGTGGTCTTCACGCTTCCGGAGAAGCTCGGCCCGATCGCACTCCAGAACAAGCGCCTGCTCCACGGCGCGCTCTTCCGCGCCGCCGCCGAGACTCTCTCGGCCATCGCCCGGGACTCGAAGCACCTCGGAGCCGAGATCGGTTTCCTGATGGTCCTCCACACCTGGGGCCAGAACCTCCACCACCACCCCCACGTCCACTGTGTGGTGCCGGGTGGCGGGCTTTCACCCGACGGCTCGCGGTGGATCCCGTGCCGTAAGGGATTCTTTCTCCCGGTGCGGGTCCTGAGCCGGCTCTTCCGGGGGAAATTCCTCGCTCTTCTCGAAGGCCTCTACGCCAGAGGGGAGCTCACGCTTGCGGGAAGCCTGGCTCCGCTCCTCGATCCTTCGCCATGGCAGGCTCGGATCGCTGCGCTCTACGAAACCGAGTGGGTCGTCTACTCGAAGCCACCCTTCGGCGGCGCGGAGCAGGTACTCAAGTACCTGGCGAGATATACCCACCGCGTGGCCATCTCGAACCAGCGTCTCCTCTCGATCGCCGATGGCCAGGTGCGGTTCCGGTGGAAAGACTACGCCCACGGAGGGAAGCGGCGGGTGATGACCCTGGAGGCCGGGGAGTTCATCCGCCGCTTCCTCCTCCACGTCCTTCCCCGCGGCTTCGTACGCATACGGCATTACGGCTTCCTCTCCAACCGCTCGCGGGCGGGAAAGCTCGCTCTCGCCAGGCGACTCCTCGGTCAGACTCAGTTCGAAGCGGTCCCGGAAGATCGCGCAGCGACCGACGAACACCCCTGCGAGGAGACGAGCAAGGCCGCTCAGGCGTGTCCCCGCTGCAAGCAAGGCCGGTTCGTCCTCGTCGAAGAGATCCCGCCGGCCCTCGAACGCGTCCTCCAGACGGTCACCCTGGACACCTCGTGAGCCCTCCATGAACGCGATCCCAGACCTCCTCTCAGCGCGGAAACGGCCCGTTCGGGGGATCCTACGCCCTGAGGCGTCCGAAAGGGGATCCTCCAGCACTCGGGATGCCTCGCGCGAGCGCCCACAACGCTCGGACGCCGAGGCCCATCGGCCGAGTCACCTTTTCCCGCGGGTATCTGCCGCCGCGCTCAGGCCCATCGCCGACGTTGGCCGCATTGACGCCCCGAATCAATCCCCATAGCATCCGCGAAGCGGTTCAGTCCAACTGGTTGTATCCGCAGCGCTCGGGGCCGGGCCGCACGGACCGCGCTCTGGCCATCTCTCCGAGCACTCCGGATACAACCCTTTTCGTTAGGCGGCCCCATCACGATCGCAATTGACGAGTTTCACCGAAGTTCCCCGAAGGAGGAAGACATGAAGACTTTCCACACCGACGACACCGCCGTGATCCTGATCGACCACCAAGTCGGGACGAATACCTGGGCCAGCACCACCCCGCTACCGCTGCTTCAGCGGAACGTGATCATCTTGGCGAAGTTCGCCAAGGGCACCGGGATGCCTGTAGTGCTCACCTCAAGCCAGGAG
>CAZKNR010000087.1:0-9201 GCA_964553925.1 uncultured Acidobacteriota bacterium | reverse complement strand
CGGCTGAAGCGGGGCGCGATACCCGTCGAGGAAGCCATCGCCATCGCGAAGCAGATCGCCGAAGGCCTCGAGGCGGCGCACGAGAAGGGCATCGTCCATCGCGACCTCAAGCCCGCGAACCTGAAGATCACCAAGGACGGCACGGTCAAGATCCTCGACTTCGGTCTGGCGAAGGCCTACGGAGGAGAGGCGGAAGCAGCGGCCACCGGAGGGCTCTCTCAGTAGCCGACGATGTCGCGGCAAATGACCGAGGCCGGCGTCATCTTCGGCACTGCCGCGTACATGTCCCCCGAGCAGGCGCGTGGAGCGACGGTAGATAAGCGCGCGGACATCTGGGCCTTCGGAGTGGTGCTGTTCGAGATGCTGACCGGGAAGAAGCTCTTCACCGGCGAGACGGTGAGCGACACGCTGGCGGCGGTGCTGAAGACGGAGCCGGAGTGGGAGGCGGTTCCGGCGAGCACTCCTTCGGGCCTGCGGAAGCTGCTGCGGCGCTGTCTGACGAAGGAGCCGAGGCAGCGGCTGCAGGCGATCGGCGAAGCGCGGATTGCCCTTGAGCAGACGCTCAGCACACCCGATACGCTCCGCGTCTCTTCGGGAGGGAGGGCGCTGCCGTGGGCTCTGGCCGGCGCCTTGGCCGCTGGTTTGGCTATTGCACTCTGGGCGCCGTGGCGGCCGGCGCCCACGCCGGCGCCACCCCTGCGTCTGAGCGCGGAGCTGGGTGCTGCGGTATCGCTTGCGACCGACCTCGGTCCCGCCGCGATCCTCTCGCCTGACGGTCGCCTCCTGGCTTTCGTCGGGAGCCAGGGTGCGGAGGGACGGCCGCTGCTCTACCTCCGGCGCCTGGAGCAGCTCGACGCCGCGCCGCTTGCGGGGACGGAAGGCGCCCGCGACCCGTTCTTCTCGCCCGACGGGGAGTGGATCGCGTTTTTCGCCGACGGGAAGCTGAAGAAGGTCTCGGTCTCGGCCGGCGCAGCCGTCACGCTCTGCGACGCAGCGAGCCCCCGCGGCGGGACCTGGGCCGAGGAAGGGACGATCGTCTTTGCGCTCCGTGCTCAGGGGCGCCTTTTGCGTGTGTCGTCTGCGGGAGGCACGCCGCAGACCCTGACAACGCCCGATCCGGCCTCGCAGGAACAAACGCACACCTGGCCCCAAGCCCTGCCCGGGGGCAAGGCCGTCCTGTACACGGCGGGCAGAACGTTGGGCACCTTCGAGGACGCGAGCCTCGTCGTTCACACGCTCGAAGGCGACACGAGGAAGGTGCTGTATGGCGGCGGATATCATGGCCGTTACCTTCCGAGCGGCCACCTTGTCTTCATTCACGAGGGCACGCTCTTCGCCGTGGCCTTCGATCTGGATCGGCTGGAGCTGACCGGCGAGCCCGTGCCTGTGCTCGGGGACGTGAGCGCCAGCCCGGACAGCGCGGGAGCCCAGTTCGCCTTCTCCCGGGACGGAACGCTCGTGTACCAGCGGGGAGATGGCGGTCTCGCCGTGCCCATTCAATGGATGGACTGGGAAGGGAAGCTTCAGCCTTTGCGCGCGGCTGCCGTCTACAACAACATCCGCTTCTCCCCGGATGGCCAGAGGCTCGCGCTGGACATCGTCGAGGGCAAGAACCAGGACGTGTGGGTGTACGAATGGGGGCGCGACACGCTTTCTCGTCTCACGTTCGATCTCGGCCTGGATCTCGCCCCCGTGTGGACCCCCGATGGCGGGCGCATCGCCTTTTCCTCGGCGCGGGCGGACCAGGCGACAAGAAACCTCTACTGGCAGCGAGCCGACGGGACAGGCGAGACGGAGCGCCTGACGGAGAGCAAGAACCTGCAAGTCCCGACATCGTGGCATCCGAGCGGGAACTTCCTGGCCTTCCAGGAGAACAATCCGCAAACGAGATGGGACATCCTGATCCTGCCGCTCACGGGCGACGAGGCCTCCGGGTGGAAGCGGGGGGAGCCCACGATCTTCCTGAATGACCCCTTCAACGAATTCAATGCGGCCTTCTCGCCGGACGGACGCTGGCTGGCGTATACCTCCTACGAGTCTGGACGCTTCGAGGTGTACGCGCGTCCGTTCCCGGGTCCAGGGGGGAAGTGGCAGGTCTCCAACGCCGGCGGAGCCTGGCCCACGTGGTCTCGAAGTCAAAGAGAGATCTTCTACCGCGGCGAGCAAGGGAGGATCATGGTGGCGGCGTACACGGTGGAAGGCGAGTCGTTGCGCGCCGAGAAGCCGCGGGTGTGGTCGCCGGGGCTCGTGCCGTCACCCGGATTCCATGGTTTAAGCCGTCCCTACGACCTGCACCCGGACGGTGAGCGGGTCGCCGTACTGAAGGCCTCGGAGGCCGAGGCCGAGGCCAGGCGGGATAGGGTCGTCTTGATCGTCAACTTCTTCGACGAGCTGCGGAGGCTCGCGCCTGTGGGCAGGCGATGACGCTCTCTCCCGGAACGCGACTCGGTCCCTACGAGATCGTCTCGCCCCTCGGGGCCGGGGGGATGGGCGAAGTCTTCCGTGCAAGGGACACGAAGCTCAACCGCGACGTCGCCATCAAGGTGCTTCCCGCGGCCTTCGCACAGGATTCAGAGCGCGTCGCGCGTTTCCGTCGCGAGGCGCAGGTGCTCGCCTCGCTCAACCATCCCAACATCGCCGCGATCCACGGGCTCGAGGAGAGCGAGGGCGTCCTCGCGCTCGCCCTCGAATTCGTCGAAGGTGAAGAGCTCGCGCAACGGCTGACGCGCGGTGCGATCCCCGCCGACGAAGCGGTCGCGATTGCGAAGCAGATTGCGGAAGGCCTCGAGGCCGCGCACGAGAAGGGTATCGTTCATCGCGACCTCAAGCCCGCGAACCTCAAGCTCACCAAAGACGGCACGGTCAAGATCCTCGACTTCGGTCTGGCGAAGGCCTACGGGGGAGAGGCGGAAGCCGCGGGAAGCGAAGGGCTCTCTCAATCGCCGACGATGTCGCGTCAGATGACGGAGGCCGGCGCATCGCCTTTTCCTCGCGGGCGGGCCAGGCGACGCCAAACCTCTACTGGCAGCGAGCCGACGGGACGGGCGAGGCGGAGCGCCTGACGGAGAACAAGAACCCACAAATCCCGAATTCGTGGCATCCGAGCGGGAAGTTCCTGGCCTTCGATGAGCTGAACCCGCAAACGAGCTTTGACATCCTGATCCTGCCGCTCACGGGGGACGAGGCCTCCGGGTGGAAGCCGGGCAAGCCCACGGTCTTCCTGAACGGTCCTTTCCGCGAAATGCATGCGGCCTTCTCGCCGGACGGTCGCTGGCTGGCGTATGGCTCCAACGAGTCCGGACGCAACGAGGTGTACGTGCGTCCGTTCCCAGGTCCGGGGGGGAAGTGGCAGGTCTCCACCGACGGCGGAGGCTGGCCGACGTGGTCTCGAAGCCGAAGAGAGCTCTCCTACCGCGGCGAGGACGGGAGGATCCTGGTGGCCGGGTACACCGTGGAAGGCGACTCGTTCAGCGCGGAGAAGCCGCGCGTGTGGTCGCCGGGGCTCGTGCCCCAGCGGGGATCCGGCCGGACCTACGACCTGCACCCGGACGGCGAGCGGGTCGCCGTGCTGAAGGCCTTGGGGGACGAGGCCGAGTCCAGGCGGGACAAGGTCGTGTTGATCGTCAACTTCTTTGATGAGCTGCGCCGTATCGCGCCGGTGGGCAGGCGATGACGCTCTCTCCCGGCACAAGACTCGGTCCCTACGAGATCGCTTCGTCACTTGGGCCGGGGGGATGGCGAAGTTTCCGCGCGCGGGACACGAAGCCCAACCGCGACGTCGCGATCAAGGCCCCGCCCTCAGTCTTTCTCACAGGATTCGGAGCGCGTCGCGAGGTTTTGTCGCGAAGCGCAGCTCCTCGCATCGCTGAACCATCCCAACATCGCCGCGATCCACGGGCTCGAGGAGAGCGAGGGTGTCCTCGCGTTGGCGCTGGAGTTGGTCGAAGGCGAAGACCTCGCCGAGCGGCTGACGCGCGGCGCGATCCCCGTCGACGAAGCTATTGCCATCGCGAAGCAGATTGCCGAAGGCCTGCAGGCCGCGCATGAGAAGGGCGTCGTCCATCGCGACCTCAAGCCCGCGAACCTCGAGCTCACCAGGGACGGCACGGTCAAGATCCTCGACTTCAATCCGGCGAAGGCCTGAGAGGCGCTCGAGAAACCGGTCGATCATTGATCTTGGATCCTTTGTCGCACCTTCGCTATGATTGGTCTGAATTCAGACCAGTTTCTCCAGGAGGCCAATGAAAACCCTGCCGCTCTCGGACGCCAAAGCTCGATTGAGTGAGCTCGTTGAAGAGGTCACATCTCGAGACGAGGTCATCACGATTACACGGAACGGCAGGCCGGTAGCCGTCCTACTGAGCCCGGACGAATTCGAGAGCTGGAAGGAAACGGTTGCCGTGCGTTCCGATCCCGAGCTGATGGAGGAGATTCGCAGGGGTCTCGGAGCTCTCAAGCGTGGTGCAAAGCTCTACAGCCTCGAAGAGCTATTCGGCGACTGAACCGTGCCAGTGGCTTCCCGACGGCTGAAGCTCACCGATGAAACTCGGTCAGTGATTCGAACGCTGCATCCGGACCTCAAACGAAAAATCCATTCTGCTTCGAGCGATCTCCTTACGGAGCCGAAAAGCGGAAAGGCCCTTCAGGAAGATCTGGTACGTTTGTGGAGCTTCCGGGTAGGAAAACCGCAGATTATCTATCGGCCGTCCTCGCGAGTCCTTGAAGTCATCGCTATCGGTCCCAGAAGGAACATCTATACCGAGACACTCCGATTGATCAAGCGTGACCATCGATGAGCGAAGATGAACTCCCGAAGCAGTTTCAGAAGGGGCGCCTGAGGCCGAGCCGCGCGAACCAGCGGGCGTCGAGCAAGCGTGCACGTCGATAGGGTGGCTTTGCCAGCATTCGTCCTTTATTCTGCGTCGTCACTCGCCGGACGAGGAGGAGGCGGGCCAGCGGACCGAGGACGACCGCCGCGCCCTGATTGAGGTCTGAAATCGCCTTCTCGGCCTCGGAGACCACTCCGGCGACCTCGCCGGGAAGGCTGAGACTTAGTGTCGCGAGGGGGTCCGGCACAAAGGCCTCATACGCGCAGGCCCGCCGGTATCTCGATACAGGGTCGGGTTGTATTCCCAAGTCCGGCGAATCAGCCTGCCGCCCACCCAACTATCCTTTCTCCGACCCCAGCCAAATGAAAGGATAGCATAATATCCTTTCTATTTTTGGCTCAGACCGTAAGGATAATCACCTAACCTTTCTTTTTGGTCCGCTGTGCGAAAGGATCGGGAGGGATCCTCGTTCCCTTGAGTCGGGTCCAGTTCAAGCTTTCGGGATCTCGAGGATCCGAATCGTCGGGCCCATGATCTTTCCCGGCTCCGGAGGGAACTCCTTCACCAGGTGACAGATCTCGAACAGGCGCTGGTAGGCTTTTGACTGGCGGTGCTCGGGGTTGAACCGGTTGTAGACCGCCGAGGAGACGATGAGGTACTGGACTCCCGCCTCGCGGTAGTGCTCGACCGACTGGTTGATGATCCTCGACTCCACCGAAACCCGGAAGCGCGCGCCATCGAGGACGGGGGTTTGCCGCTCGACTCCGAACGACGTGTCGGGCGGCATGTGGGCGTCGATCCACTGGCTCGCGATCGTGCCGGTGTCGGGAAGCGTCACCAGGCGGTTCTGGAGACGAGCCGTCGCGAGGGGTGACCACAGGATCAGCACCAGCACAAAGGCGAGCGCGGCGCGCTCGAGCCATGGAGAGAAGGCGCCGAATCGGCGATGGAAGAAGCCGGAGGCGTGAGACAGAGACTCGGTGATTCCGTAGGCCGCGAGAACGGCGAAAAACGGGTAGACGGGGACGAGGTTGCCCGGGAAGTTGATCTTCTGCGAGCTGTAATAGCCGTAGTAGACGACAGGGTAGACGAGGAAGGTCGCGATGCGCCGGTCGATACGGTAGAGCGCGATGGCGAGCCCGAGGAGGCTCGCCACGAAAGCCCATAGTCCCGCGCCGTAGCGAACGGTGTAGCGCGCGTGGATGTACCAGTTGTCGGTTCCGCTCGCGCCCTCTAGACCGAGATAGGCGTAGGCGACAAGGCCCGCCCCTACGTGCTCGAGAAAGCGCGAGAGGTCGGAGAACCAGTACGGGCAGCCCGCGGTGAATCCAAAGACAGTCCCGAGGAGGCCCAGGTAGACGTCAGGACTCTGGAAGACGCGGAGGCGCTGCCGAAAGAGTACCGCCGCGAAGAAGGGCAGAAGAACGAAAGCCGCGTTGTACTTCACCGCTACCGCGAGCCCGACGACGGCGCCGGCCGCGAGCGCGAGGCGCGCTCCGCCGCGCTCGAGATAGACGAGCGTCGTGAGGACGGAGAGCGTGCAGAAGAGCACGAGAAGCGCATCGGGCTTGTTGTATTGCGAGACCTCGACCACCCCGGGGGCGACGGCGAGAAGGGCTGAGGCGCTGAGCCCGGCGGTCGTTCCGAAAAGGCGCCTTCCGAGAAAGAACACGGCGAAAACGGCGAGCGTCCCCGGAATGACTCCCGCGGCGACGCGCCCCCAAAGAAGGGCATCCTCGACCTGGAGGTCGTGGATCCGGGGCCAGCGGCCGGAGGATATCTGGGAGTAGTAGACGACGAGATAGGCGGCGACGTTGACGTAGCGCTGGACGCTCGGGTGGTGCCACCAGTGAGGGTTCATGTCGCCGCGCTTGATCGCCACCAGGTACGAGTGGACGTTGTCGTACTCGTCGGCGATGTAGCTCTGGGGAAGCCCGCTCCCGGCGCCTGCGTACCTCAGGGAAAAGGCGACCGCCAGGATCAGCGCGAGGGCGACCGGGGTCCGCGCGCGGCTCCATAGCTCGAGGAGCTCGGTTCGATCCCTGGGAAGCCCGAATTCCCCCACCAGGAACCACAGTCCCGTAATGGCGACGAGGAGAACCGCCGCCGTGTTCCTCGAGACGGCGGGCTCCAGGAACTGGAGGTAGTAGGCGTTCGTGAGGATGGTAAAAGTCGAGAGCACGAGGAGGAGCCATCGGGTAATTCGCGCGATTCGCTCCGGAGGCTTCCACAACCCGAGCTGCTCTCGATCCATCGGCGGCTATATTACGATACGAGCTCTACTTTATGACGCCGTCCCCGACTCTTCGAAACCGCCTCGTTCGAGCGGCGCTCCTCCTCGCTTTCGCCGACCTCGCGGCGGTCGTGGTTTCGGGCGGGGTTTCGATCCTCGGCCCGGTGGAAGGGCCGGGGTTCGCTCTCAGGCTCGGGCTGGTCGCGGTTTTCCTCGCCGCCGACTTCGCGGGCCGCGGGCGACCTCGGCCCGGCTACGGCTACGCCTACCTCGCGCTCCTTCTGGCGCTGGTCCCGATCCTCCACTACCGCGGCTACCGGCTTCGCGGCGACGGACTCTGGTACTACTCGTTCGCCCACTCCCTCGTCTTCGACCGCGACGTCGATCTCACGAACCAGTACCGGAGCCTGGGCATCGACCACCAGAGTGGCTCGCAGCCCGTGCGGGAGACCGGCCTTGCGCGGTTCACGTTTCCCGTGGGAGCGCCCATCCTGTGGGCTCCGTTCGTGGAACTCGGCCATCTCGGGGTTGCGCTCCGCAATGCCCACGGTCTTCCCACGCGCTACGACGGGTTCTCCGATCCCTACTTCCACGCCGTCGCCCTCGGAAACCTCCTCTACGGCTTCATCGGATTTCTCGTTCTCGATCGGCTCCTCAGAAAGTGGTTTCCTCCATGGGCCTCGTTTCTCGCCGTCGTCGGGGTCGGGCTCGGGAGCTTCCTCACGTTCTACCTGACCTATCACGCCATCTACACCCATGCGCTCACGTTCGTTCTGATCGCGTTTTTCACCGGTCGCTCGGTCGAGGAGGAGAAGACGCGTCGTGACTACGGGGTTCTGGGGCTCGCTCTCGGGATCGCCACTCTGGTTCGGTGGCAAAACGCGGTCTTCGCGCTTCTTCCGGCCCTCGATCTCATGGCGCGGCTCCGCAGGCGTGAATGGCGCGACGCCGGAGCGTCGGCGGCCGCCTTCGGAGCGGCGTTCTTTCTCGGAGTCCTCCCGCAGCTTCTGAGCTGGAAGGTAATCTTCGGCCGGCTCTTCATCGGCGTTCCCCTCGGGCCCGATTACGTCCGCTGGGACGATCCGTTTCTCTCCGAGATCCTGTTCTCGTCGCGGCACGGGCTCTTCTCGTGGAGTCCGATTCTCTTCGTCGCTGCCTTTGGCCTCGTGGGTTTCGTCCGGGCGCATCCCCGGAGAGGCTTTCCTCTCGCGGCGGTCGCTCTCCTCGTCTGGTACGTGAACGCGACCGTCGCCGACTGGTGGGGCGGCGGTTCGTTCGGCGCCCGCCGTTTCGACTCCGCCCTTCCCATCCTCGCTCTCGGGCTCGCAACCGCGATTCTGTTCGCCGCGGAGCTCGTTCGAAAGTATCCACGCGCGGTCACCTCCTGCGCGGTCGCGGCGGCAGTCGCGGCGAACGCGCTTCTCATGGAGCAGTACCGCAAGGGACGAATCCCGGTGGACGATACGATGTCCTGGGAGACCGCGGCCGAGGCGGGACTCGAGGACGGGTTCGACGCCTTCGGATACCCGTTTTCGTTCCCCATGAACTGGATCTTCGCCGCGCGCTACGACCGCCCCAAGACGCAGTACGACATCCTCGTCGGGAAGTACTTGTTTCACCGCATGGGCGGGCTCGATGGCCTCATCGACCTCGGACCCGCGGATCCACCGTTTCTCGGAAACGGATGGAGCGGGCTCCGCGACTGGGAGAAGAGACCGCGAGAGATTCGCCTGGCATCCGGGGAGGGAGCGAGTCTTTTCATCCCTGTCTTTCGCCCTGAGCCGCTCCGCATCCTCATCGACTGCGCCGTCCCCGAGGGCGTCGCGGCTTCTCCCGTCGAAGTCCGGCTCAACGGGACGAGGCTCAAAGCCTTCGTCCCGACGGCTACGATGGGAGAGCAGGTCATGATCGCGGAAACGATCTTGTGGCGGAGGATCAACCTTCTGGAGATCGTCCCTCTGAGCCCTGCCACCGGGCCCATTCTCGCCGTGGATCGTTTCCGCTTCGAACGGCTCGAGCCCTGACCCTTGGGAGCGGACACGCTATAGTTGGCGCTGGCGGAGTAATCATGATGCGACTCTCGAGAATCTCCCGACGGTCAGAGCGCGGAAGCGGATCTTCCCGCCCGCTCCCCGCAAC
>CAZKNR010000086.1:0-27419 GCA_964553925.1 uncultured Acidobacteriota bacterium | reverse complement strand
CTGGTACTTGCGGGCGCGGGCCAGTTCGGCGATCTGGCGGATGTGGCCGAGGTCGTGGAGCGCCCATTCATTCAACATCTGCGACATGGTGATCTCGCCATACTCCTTATGCAGGGCGAGGCGATCGCCCGCGCCGGCGGGAGCTTGGTCACAGGAAGGCACCTCTCATTCCGGCAGGCAGGGCGGGATTGTACGCGATTGTATAAGATGCGCAAACGATGAAGACCCTCGGTGTTGCTGCCCTCGCAGTCCTTGTCGCGGAAACCGCCCTCTCGGAGACGCATCGTCTCCCGCTCGCTCCGGAGAATGTCCGCTGGGGCTATTTCGACGCTTCCGTCGCTCCCGTGCTCCGGATTGCCTCCGGCGACGTCGTCGAGCTCGAGACCATGGTGGCGCGTGGGCTCGAACGGATGATTCTCGCGGGCGCCGCCGAAAAAGACTTTCCCGAGTCGATACGGCGCGTGGAATCCGAGGTGAAGGAGCGAGGTCCCGGCGCGCACCCTCTTACCGGCCCGATCGCGGTCGAGGGCGCCGAGCCCGGGGACGTCCTCGAGATACGGATCGAGGCCATCGATTTCTGGATGCCCCTCGGCGTCTGCGGTTTTCTCCCGGATGGGGGGACATTACCGGACGAGTTTCCTCATGCGGGCCTGAAGCTCTTCCGGCTCGACCTGAACGCGAAGACGGCGGAGCTGCGGCCCGGCGTCGTGATTCCGCTCGCGCCCTTCTTCGGAACCATCGGCGTCGCTCCTCCTCGGCTGCGAGGGCGGGTTTCGAGCGGACCTCCGGGCCATCACGGGGGGAACCTTGATCTGAAGGAGCTGGTCGCCGGAACGACTCTTTTTCTTCCCGTGCACGTTTCCGGAGCGCTCCTCTCGGTAGGCGACGGCCACGCCGCTCAGGGCGATGGCGAGGTGAGTGGAACCGCCATCGAGACGTTTCTCCGGGGACGCTTTCGAGTATCGGTGCACAAGGATCGGGAGCGGCTCCTGTGGCCGCGCGTCGAGACGCCCACCCACTACGTCACCGTCGGTCTCGATCCTGATCTCGACGAGGCGGCGCGCCTCGCGACGTCCGAGATGGTTCGACTTCTCGTCGCGCAGAAGGGTCTCTCGCGCGAGGAAGCCTACATCCTGGCTTCCGTGGGCGTGGATCTTCGGGTGACCCAGCTCGTCGACGGCACCAAAGGCATCCACGCGATGCTGGCCAAAACCATTTTTCGCTGAGGACGCCCCATGCGATTCCTTGCCGTGCTCTTGCTCGCAACGACCGCTTCCGCTCAAGGATAGGAACTTTGACCGCGGCAGCGGAGGGTGCGTTGTCGAAATCCTGCGCTTGGGGGTGGGAACCAAGGGGGTTTTGGTAACCCGCCGCCGCTCCACCCTCAGACGGCGGTGTGCTCGCTGTCCACGTAAGGTAGCGACGTCAGGTACTCGACCGCGACCTCGTGGTCCTTCACCGCCACCGGACCGATGTTGTGGTGCCGAGAGCCGCGTACTTGCGGCCCCCGGATCGCGGACGTCCGGTCGTCGATCTGGGCCACGACGAAACCCTGCTGCACCAGGAACTGGTGGAATAAGTAGCGGTTTCCTCCCCAGGAATCGAAGATCGTCGCGAAGCCAGGCATTCCGTACACGTAACTGGTCTAGGAAGGAAGCCGTGCGTCACCTGGGAAGCTCATGCGGCGAAGGAGCGTGAAAGCGCGGGTCGTCCCGAAGCGAGTCGAGGGGAGGGTATACCGCGAGATAAACCAGGAGGTAGGAGCGCTCCGCGAAGGCCTTCTCCATCGACTCGAATGCGCTCTCCCGGTCCTCCAAGCAGACATCGAGCATTGCCAGCATGAACGGCGATATGTATCGGGTCCCGGAGAGCTCCGTCAGTTCCTTCAGGAGCTCTCGAGCTTCCCGATCTCGCTCCGAAGTCGCGTACGCACAACCCAGGTAAGCCAGGACGGCCGGGTTTCTCCTCGATAGCGTGGCGGCTTTTTCGAGGACGGTGATGGCTTCGTCATACCGCGATACCTGCATGTAGGCTTCGCCGAGGTGCCATAGCGCGAAAACGAAGTTCGGGTCCAGCTCCAGCGCGTTCCGGAACTCTCGGATGGCATCGTCGTAACGACGAGCGTAGGAGAGGACCTGGCCCAGCCGGGCCTGGGAGTTCACCGAGAGAGGGCCGTGCGCGGTCCCGCGGTAAAACATCGCCGTCCAGCCGGCGAACGCGGTGCCGGTGACGAACGTGGACTCATCCGATGCGAGAAACCGCGCGGCCGAAGCGATTTCCCCTGGATCGTCCAGGCGCTTCATCGCGTGATGTGCGACGAGCGGAGCGGTCACCGCATCCGGATCGGCCGCATCCTTGAGCCGCCTTTCCGTTTGTGCAGTCCGCGTCAAGCCCGGCGGGCGTGGTGGGTCGTCGTCCGTCACCAGCCTAGCGCGGCGTTTTGCCGACGCTGCTCAGCTCCGTGGCCGGAGCGATCTCGGGAAGCTCGAGCGCGAGAGAGAAGGTGACATCCGCCGGCGTCAGCTCGGAAGGGCCGGCCGAGGGGGCGGGCACGCTCGAGGGCAGCGCGATCTCCATCGTCTTTTTTTGTACCGAGGGGATTCGGAGCAGGGCTTCCCGGTCGAATCGGCCGCCACCGTTTTCGATCGGGCGAAGTCCGTCGAGCCCGAGCTCCTCCAGGACCTTTCGTCCCTCGACATTCTCCCCGATACTCGCCATCGCCCGGTCGAGGGCGGCTCGCTCTTCGGCGCCGAGCGCCTGCGAGCGCAGAGCGATGACCGGTAACGAGAGCGGTGGGCTCGTGAACAGCGTCCGAAGCTTGTCTCCGAGTTGGGAGCGCAGTAAGGGGTTGTAATCGGCGACGAGCGCGGCGTCGACTTGACCGTGGAGAACGCTGGCGACGGCGGAGAAGTCGTCCGGAGCCGCTTCCAGGGAGCCGAACCAATCCTGGGGAGAGACTTCTCCCGCGAAGACCGCGCGGGCCAGAAACGAGAGGGTGTGCCCCCCTGTGGTCTTGACGTACTGCAGCGAGTGGCTGCGAAGGTCTGCGAGCGCGCTCAGCGTCTGGTCCTCCGTTCGAACGACGAGAACTTGCCGATAGGTCTCGCTCCCCTCCCGATAGAAGCGCCACACAGGAACGAAGCCTTCTTCTGCGGGAAGGTCGAGAAGAAACGAGGCCTCGCTCAGCACGGCAACGATGGCGCTTGGGTCCTTCTGGTAGAACGCGTCCGCGTCCTCCCAGCGACGGAAAATCTTCACGTCGACCACGAAGCCCGGAACCTCCGCGCTCATGTAGTCTCGCAGCGCCGTTACCGCGGTCGCGAGCCTTGTCGAGCTCTCGAGGGGCACGCTCGGCAAGTGCACCAGAAGCGCACCCGGCGCGGCGGAGAGCGGCGCCGTGAGGACGAACGAGGCCAGGAGGTACGCTCCGGCGGTTCCAGGCCTCATCGATAGACCTTCTTGAGGTCCTCGATCCAGCTTTGGACCTCGGCGCGCCGCGCCACGCCCGAGGCGGAAGCGACGTACTCCTGGTAGAGACGGAGCGCCTCTTTGTTCTCGTTGCGCTCGTCGAGGGTGATTCCCATGTTGAGAGTAGCGGCTGCGGATGCCTCCGCTCCCGCGCGCGCGGCGGCGAAGTGCAGCTCCGCCTCGGCGGCTTGCCCGAGACGGGAGAGCGCCACTCCGAGGTTGTTCTCCGCCAGCGATCGAAACGCGGGGTCCAGCTTTCCCGAAAGCGCTTGCGTCAGATCCTGGCGCGCCTTCTCGTCGGCCCCCTCGATGAGGCTCACCGTGCCCCGTGCCAAGAGGGCCCGCGCTTTGGCGACGGGCGTTAAGGAGAGCGCCATCGCGCGGCTCAGCCAGCCGTCGACGCTCTTGCGCGCCTTCGGCTCGACGCTCGCTCGCGCGAGAGCGGTCATCGAAGCCCCAATGAGAGCGGACGCGAGGTCGCGGTCGACGGCTTTGCAGAGCGCGCTGTCCGCGCTCGGAGCGCCTCCGCCGAGGGTCAATTGAAGCCAGCTCGAGGAGAGCCCGGGGCCTACCCCGCCCGCCGCCGCTCGGTCCTGGCACAGCTTCTGGCCCGCCGTAGCCTCGTCTACGGCGGCGGAGAAATGCCCTGTCAGGAGCTGGACTTGGGCGAGTCCCACCCGCACGCTGAGCCACTCGGGAAACTTTCCTGCGGCGACTTCCAGATGCTCCCGCGCTTCCGCGTTCTTGCCGCCGAGCCAGAGAATGAGGCCGAGGTTGCCTCTCGCCATCGCCTGGGAATCCTGTCCTTGGAGCTGGCTCACGACCTCGGTCATCCGCGCGCGCGAGGTCTCGAGATCCCCTTCGAGCGCGGCGAGGAGCGCGAGCGCTTCGATCGCGGGCGGGTACTTTTCGGCGCTGCCGGCTAGTTTCGTTATCCGTTCTCGCGCCTCCGGGAGCGATCCCTCTTTGGCGACGAGCATCCCGTAGACGGTCGCGAGTACTGCGGCCGCTTCGCGCGAGAGCGGAGAACCCGCATCGTTCTCAGGAAGCGCGCCCAGGCGTTCCACGAGCGGCTGGAGCCGCTTTCGCGCCTCGGTCATCTCCCCTCTTCGAAGAAGAATCATCGCCAGGTTGAGCTGGACCACCCATGTGGAGTCTCCCTCGCCTTCCTGGGCCAGCACCCGCCGGTAAAGCGCTTCCTCCTCGGAGTGCTTTCCTTCGGCTCGAGCGAGCGCGGCGAGCTCGAGGAGAAGGGTCGCCTCGCCCGGGAAGCGCTTCTGCGCCTCTTCGAGCAGCGTGCGCGCTTCGCCCAGCTCTCCGCGAGTCCTCAGAAGCGCCGCGAGAGACGCGAGCGTCGGCAGATCCCCGGGCTCCCGCTCGAGCGCGCTGCGATAGGCGCTCGCGGCCCGGTCGAGGTCGCCGAGCTGGCGGTAGGCCTGTCCCGTGAGCAGGAAGACGTCGCGCGCGAGGGTCTCGTCGAAGTAGGCGGAGCCGCGTTCGAGCCGCTCGGCGGCGCCGGCCGCATCGCCGCGGCGCAGATCGATCTCCGCGAGGTGAAGGTGCGCGAGAGGCAGGGCGGGGTCGAGCTCGAGCGCCCGGACATACAGCTCGTACGACTTCTCCCGCTCTCCCGCGCGATAGAGAAGATAAGCCCGGTTGTAGGCCGCGCCCGGCACCTTGTCGTCGAGGCGGACCGCCGTCTCGTAGGCGGATGCTGCCTCGTCCCAGGACTGCATCCGCGTCTGAATGGCGCCGAAGTTGGCAAACGCCCTAGCGATGGCAAAGCTCGTCGGCGTATCCGGCGAGGTGCTGCGGAGAGGCTCGAGCGCGGCTCGATAGAGCTTAGAGGCCTCCTCGATACGACCGGCCTGGACGAGCGCGATCCCGAGGTTGCACGTCGCGACGAACGCCCCCCGGTCGGGCGCACCGGCGCTCTGGAACGCGCCAATGGCGTCGTTCCATCGACCGAGCGCGTACGCCACGTTTCCGAAGCTCAGCGCGTACTGGACGTTGCCCGGGCCAAGGCGCAGGGCCTGGGCAAGGGCCGCCGCCGCTTCCTCGCGTCGCCCGAGTGAATCGAGCGCTCGGCCGCGAAGGTAGTGAACGACGTCGGTGTCGCCTGTCTTCGGCTTGTCGCCGACGTAGCCGAGAGCCTTGGCCGCGTCGCCCCGGCGCAGACAGATGGCGGCGGCAAATGAGAGGAGCGACAAGTCCTTCGACTCCTGCTTCAAGCCCGCCTCGACCACTTTCATCGCCTGGTCCAGCTGCCCGCGATCGAGGTGCCAGGCCCCGAGGGCTTGAGAGGCTTCGACCACGGACGAGGCGCCCTCGAGCTTGGTTTGGCCGTCTTTCTCGATGACTCTCACATGACCGGGCCCGGCGAGCCGGACCTCCTCGTCCTCGAGCAGCATCACGGTCGCGAGCGACGGGTGCGGGGCCTCCGCGAGAGTCGTGGTGGCGGAGAGCGCTATCGAAAAAAGACCGATGGCGCCGGCGAGAGGCAGACGAGGACGGGCGCCTGTCGAGCCTCGGCGGTTCATCGTCACGTCCTCTCGCTCCATTACACTAGAACGAATACTCGATGCCAAACATGGGAGTCAGCTTGTCGCGGAGGCCGTGGTCGTCGAGCCGGAACAAAAGGTTGAAGTCCACGAGAAAGCTTCCGCCGGGGTTGATCTTGACGCCCGCGGCGCCCGTGGTCTGGTTGTACGATTTCGTTTCGAACGAGATGTCGGGAAACGTGGTCGCGGCGGCGTCGAGACCGGTGAAGGTCCGCGCCGTGAGCTGTGGGGAGTCGAATACCCGGAGCCCGAGAAGGTCGAAAGCGAGCGTGATTCGTTCCGAGACGCCGAGGTCGATACCGGCGGCGTAGACGAACTGATCGGGAAGATCCGCTTTTTCTCCGGTGAGCACGTCGCCGGCGAGCAGGCTCTGCCCATTCCACTGATAGCCGACGTTGAAGTGCGGCGAAGCGAAGTGATTCGCGAACGAAAGTGCGACGAAGGGCTTGACCCCGAACGATCCCGAGCCGAGAAGGTTCTCCTCGTCGCCTGTGGGAAGACGGACGTCGACCGCGACCGCGAGGGCCTTGCTTCCCGAGAGGACCCGGTTCTTCAACCGCATCACCACGTCGCCGATTCCGCTGGCGCTCCCGGCGGCGACGAATCGTCTCGTATCGCCCAAATGCTCCTGGTCGTTGCTGTAGAAGTGGACTGCGTGGTTCGATGCCGTTCCGAGACGTTCGACCGTCGCATCGGAGGTGACCGTCAGCTCCGTGCTCACGAGCGGAATCCCGATCGATAAATCCATGCGGTCGGTGAAGCCGTACGTAAGAAATGTCGTGAACTGTCCCACCCTAGCGTCGAGGGCGTTCGAGGTGTTGACCACGTCGGCGCGGCCGCCGGGGGCGGCGCCGTCGTGAGTGAACACCGCGGGGACCGAGGAGAGGTCCATACCTTCGATGGTGTCGAACGTGAAAGACTGAAAGCTGACTCCGAAGGAGAACTTGCCCTTACCAATCGTTTCCGCCCGCTCCGCCAGGATCGGGCCGAAACTGTTGGTGCTGCGGTCGAACGTCCCCTGGGACTCGTTGTAGCTATACGTGAAACCGGAAGCGGGAGACGGGAGCGGAACGGCGGTGAGCTGACTCGCGAGCGCGATGTTGAACTGCGTGAACTCGGATTGAAACGCGCTGTTGAAATGCGCGGAGTGGCTGGCCCCGCCCGGCAGGACTGCTTCGCTCTCCACGAAGAGACCCGTCGGGCCGTAGAGCGTGGGGATGAGATGTGCCAGCTTGCGGCTCTGCCCCAGGGTCGCCGCGGCGCTCGCTACCAGAAAACAAAACGTGAATACGGTGATTCTCTTGGACACTCGAGACCTCCAGGTTTTCTATCCGCGTTTTGCCGATCTCGAAACGGAAAGGGCCCGGCTGGCTAATCACCTCCAGTTGGGATCCCTCGGTCGAGTCGGGGAAGCGGTCTGACCAAATTGATGCGTTTGGATTAAGAGCAAACGTCGTGCCAGAGCGGAAAACGGTGATACCGGAGAAGTCGAGCGTTCATAGTCACTTGGGAAAGAGGCGACGATGCCGAGAAACCACGGCCGTGTGGAGACACCTACGGCCTGGGGCGAAATCACATCGAAAAGAAGCGAGGGTCCTTTCCTCGTTTCGGGCGGACCTATCCCAGTCCGAGGCTACGTCGGATGGAAACCGAGCGGCTCAGGCACTCAGCAGGAGACGCACTTGTGGTTGTTCTTGGAGCCGAGCTTCGTAAGGAGCGCCACCGTCTCGGGGAACGGCTGGACGCGCTGCACGGGGCCGTTCGCCATATCGGCAACGGTGTGGCCTTCCCGGTTCACGCGCGTCACGTCCGCGCCCTTCGAGACGAAGTAGAGAATCATCTCGTTGTCGCCCCGGGCCGCGGCGTGGTGAAGAGCGGTATTGCCCTCGTGGTCGAGGGCGTTCACGTCCGCTCCGCACTCCTCGACCAGGTACTTCACCGCGCGGAAGAGTCCCGCCGGGTGGTGGCGATGGGAGTTCGCGGCGAAGCCTTCCCCGTAGCCCACTCCCGCCGCCGCCTGGAGAGCCGTCACCGCCGGGCCGCCGACCGCGACCGGTGGAACCCCGGAGACGTCTTTCGCTTGGCGGGTCCCGTCGCCCGTCCGCGGACGCCCGGGGGGTTTCACCGTGCGAATGTTCGGGTCCGCGCCATGCTCCTTCAAAAGACTCATGGCTTCGACGTCTCCAGCATAAGCGGCTCGCCAGAACGCGGTGGCGCCCCCTTCGTCCACACCCGAGAGGTCGAAGTTGTACCCCGAGTACCACAGCTTTTTCTTCAGCCGAGCGTTCGGGTCGGCGCCCTTGTCGAGGAGCACCTTCATGAAGTCGAGATACGTGAGGTTCTGCTGCAGGAACGCGCGCGGCTGCGGATACAGCGCCTTGGGCGCCCAGGTCACGTTCACCGTCGCATAAAGAGGAGTGGCCCCGGCCTCGCTCGCGAGGTTCGGGTCGGCTCCGCGGTCGAGGAGAACCTTCCCGAGGTCGAAACGGCCGTTGATCGTCGCGATCAGGAGCGGGCTCGTCTTGTCTCCCGCGCTCAACGCGTTCACGTCGGCTCCGGCTTCGAGAAGCGTACTGACGGACTCGACGTTTCCCTGGCGGGCCGCGAGGTGGAGCGCGGTCATTCCGCCTTGATTCCCGACGAGCTGGCCGTAGGTCAGGGCCTTGGGCTCGTCGTCTTCCTTGTTGGCATCGCCACCGGGACGAATCCAGGAGAAGAGCTTTAGAAATACGTTCCCGCCGGAGCCCTTCTTGTCCTCTTCCCCTTCCCCATCCTCCTGCGCTCGTCCCCCCTGGCCTTGCGCGAAAACGCCGAGCTTCTTCTGGCGCTCGCGTCGAAGCTCGCGGTGCTCTTTCTCGATCGCCGCCGCATCCACCACTTTCGTGGACAACGAGACGTCGGCTCCGCGCTTCAAAAGCAGGTCGACCACCGGGACACGATCGTAGGCGGATGCGAACATCAACGCCGTCTGACCCATCGCCGACTCCGTCGCATTGATGGAAGCTCCCCGATCGAGAAGGGCGGTGACCGCGTCGACACTCCCCGAAGCCGCGGAGAGCATCAGAGCCGTCGTGCCGTTGGTGGTGGTGTCGTTCGGATTCGCGCCCGCCTCGAGGAGGGTCGAGACCATGGACGCTTGTCCGCTCTTCGACGCCAGCACCAGCGGCGTAAACGCTCCGAGCCGTGTCGAGGCGCTCATGTTGGCTCCGGCATAGAGCAGCATTTTCGCCAGGTCCACGTCACCGGAAAGCGCCGCCCAGTGGAGGGCGGTCATGCCGTCCCCTTGCGCCGCGTTGACGTCGACGCCCTGCTGCAAAAGCGCGCGCACGGTCTCGCGGTCCCCCGCTATCGCCGCGTCCGCGACCGGAGTCTTGCCGGAGGGAATGTCGCCGGGCGCCGCCGCCAGCAAAGTCAATGACAGAAGGCCGATGCCCACTCTACTTGCCCACATACGCTCACTCCTCTGCGTCAGATCGCGACTTCCCCGGTGCTGTCGCCGAAGGTCTCGAGATCGTCGAGCCCCAGCCGGTGCAGTGCCGTCAGCATCACGTTTGCCATGGGGGTTCCCTCCGCGGTCTTCACGTGCAGATTCCCCTTGAGCTGGCCGTTCGCGTGTCCAGCCAGGAACAGCGGGCACCGCTTGTGGTTGTGGACGTTCGGATCGCCCAGGGGCGAACCATAAAGGACGAGGGTCTTCTCCAGAAGGTTGGTCTCGCCTTCCTGAGTCGACTTCAGCTTCTCCAGGAAGTACGGGATGGTGCCGACATGGTACTGGTTGATCTTGGCGAACTCCTGGATCCGCTTCTCCTGGTCGCGGTGATGGGAGGCGGGATGGAATGCGGTCGAGACGCCGCTCTCCGGATAGACGCGGCCTGAACCGTCGCGTCCCATCTTGAACGAGAAGATGCGGGTCGTGTCCGTCATGAACGCGAGCGCCTGGAGATCGAACATCAGCTTGACGTGCTCGTCGAAAGAGTCCGGAACCCCGATGGGAGCGTTCGGAAGCTCTCTCGTTTCCCCGCTGGTGTTGCGCTCCTCAGTTTTCTGGATCCGCCGCTCGATCTCGCGGACGTTCTCGAGGTAATCGTTCAGCCGAGCCCGATCGACCGGCCCCAGGTCTTTTTGGACTCGAGAGATCTCTCCGGTGATCCAGTCGAGGATGCTCTTGTCCGTGCGCCGGCGCGCGACCCTTTCCTCCGGCGTTGCCCCGTCGCCGAAGAGCTGATCGAAGATGACCCGCGGGTTCCGTATCGCCGGCAGCGGATCCGTGGGCGACGCCCAGCTGATGGTGTCGGTGTAGATGCAGGAATAGCCGTAGGTGCATCCGCCCGCCTGATCCACGTTCTCGATGGAAAGCTGCATCGAGGGGATCGGAGTCTCCTGCCCGAACCTCTGGGCGTAGAGCTGATCGAAAGACGTCCCCACGAAGACGTCGGAACCCTCGGTCTGCTTCGGATGCGATTGAGTCAAGAACACCGCGCTCGCGCGGAAGTGGTCGCCACCGATCTCGGGAAGGGTGCACGCTTCCGCGTTCTTCAGGTCGGTGTTGCTCACGATGGTGACGTAGTCGCGATAGGGCTCGAGCGAGCTCAAGCTCGACGCGGTCAGATCGAAGGCGTTCCCCTCCAGCGCGGGGGACCAGAGGTTGTTCTCGAGACCGTACTTGGTGCTTCCGGCGGCGCCGTGGACCATCTCGATACAGACCAGTCGAGTTCTTTCTGCACCGGCGGTGGTCTTCGCCCATGCGCGACGGGCGGGCACCATCGCTTCCAGAAACGGGAGCGCCACCGAAGCCCCCATGCCGCGAAGCAGAGTGCGGCGGGACATGTGTTTGTTCGTGATGAACATCGCCTGAACCTCCTACTATGGGCTAGTCTATTGGGCCTCGGTCTCGACGAGCATCTGGGATCTCGTCATCTGGAACGCCGGGCTTCCCACGATTCCCTTGATGAAAGACGAAATGCGATAGTCGTTCGCCATGGCCTCTCGCGCGATCCCGCGGATCGTGGGCATGTCATAATACTCGACTCTCCGGCCGAGCGCGTACGTCATGAGGCTCTCGGTGAAGGTCGCGATGAACACGTCCTGATACTTCAGGAGCGCCTTCCGGAGTCCGGGCGGACCGTCGATCGGAGTGCCGTCGTAGAGCTCTCCCGTAGCGTCGACGGCAACGCCGTTGTCTTTGATCCTCCATGCCCCCGTCGCGTCGAAGTTCTCGAGCGCGAGACCCAGCGGGTCAATGACCTTGTGACAGGAAGTGCACGCCGGGTTCGAGCGGTGAAGCTCCATCGCGCCCCGAACGGAAAGGGCTTTGCCGGAAGAAGCGTCCCTCGTCGCGTCGAGGTCGGGCACGTTCGGCGGGGGCGGCGGGGGCGGCGATCCCAGAAGGACCTCGAGAACCCATTTGCCTCGCATCACCGGGGAAGTCCGGTCCGCGATCGACGTGAGCGTCAGAACGCTCCCCTGCCCGAGAACGCCGCGCCGGGCTTCCCCGATGGGTCCTTCGAGCGCAACCCGGCGGAACTGGCTTCCCGTCACGTTCGGGATCCCGTAGTGCCGGGCGAGCCGCTCGTTCACGAACGTGTAGTCGGCGGTCACGACCTCGAGGACGCTGCGGTTCTCCCGAACCAGGTTCTCGAAGAACAATTCCGTCTCGCGCTTCAACGCCGAGGCGAGGGTGTCGTCATAACCCGGATAGAGGAGGTAATCCGGGTCGATCTTGTCGAGGTCCTGAAGGCGCAGCCACTGCGAGGCGAACCTCGTGGCCAGGGCCTCGGAGCGGGGATCGGCAAGCATCCGGTCGACCTGTCGGTCGAGAACCGCCGGGTCGGAGAGCACCCCTTGGCTCGCGAGCTTCACGAGCTCCTCGTCCGGCACCGTGGCCCAGAGGAAGAACGAGAGACGGGACGCGAGCTCCAGTTCGCTCAGCCGATGAATTTCCCCGGCTTCGGCGGCGGCGGGCGCCTCCTCGAGGCGGAACACGAAGTGCGGGCTCGCGAGAATGGCCTGGAGGGCGGTCCGGACTCCCGACTCGAAATCTCCCTCGGCGGCCCCGGTCTCGTAAAAAGACATGAGCCCCTCGATGTCCATCTCGTTCAGAGGCCTGCGGTAGGCCTTGGCCGCGAGCTCGGAAACGATCTGCTGGGCGCAGGGCTGCGCGTCCTCCGCCGACGTCGGCCGGCAGCTGAAGATCTTCCGGCGGCTCACGGTGTCCGATATCCCGGTGACGTTATGCGGTCCGTTGATCCGGAACTCCCGCAGGTGGGGCAGGGCCTTGATGCCGTAGTCGGTCCCGATCGTGGTATCGGCGAGAGTGTGGTCGATCGGCGCCATCAGGTCATCGACCGGGCTCTCGAACCTTTGGAGGAACGCGGCGGAAACCCGATGGGGACCAGCCTTGACGCCGACCGGCGGGCTCTCCATGTTCATTCCGTTCGGATCGGACTCGTCCATCATCGGGTCGATATCGAGAAGCGCCGCCCGCTCGCCCTCGATCGAGATCTCGATCTGCTCGCCTTTCACCGCCGCCCCGTAGAGCTGGCCGGTGGGGCTCCCATGGAGCATCATCTTGAAGATGTACTGGCCATCGGCGGGGAAGTGGTGGACCCTCGAGATTCCGCCGCGTGTCCCGAACGGGGCTCCCTCGACGTGGTCCATCTGCGATCCGGTGCGCGGGAGCTTGTAGGTGGCCTCGGTCGCCCCCGTGTTGGGATCCCCCACCGCGAGCCGGCTGATCTTGCCCGCGGCCCGGAGGTACCCCTCCATGAGCGTCGGCGACATCGTCTGGACGTCCGCGACGTTATCGAATCCATGGCTTATCGTGTCCGGGGGCAGAAACGCGGTGACGTCCACGTCGAGCCCGAGTAGCTCGCGGATCGAACGCGCGTACTCCGCGCGATTGAGTCTCTGGAACGTCCTTTCGCCGGGGTTCGGGTTTTTCGCCGCCACCTCGTCGATCCGCTCCTCGAGACTCCGCGCGAGGTCCGCGACCTCCGCGGGGTCGGGCTGCAGCGCGAAGGAGGGAGGCATCATTCCCGCGCGGAGCTTCCGGATCATTTTCTCGGCAACGGGAGCGAACTCCTCCGCCCGGCCGACGTCGAAGGTCTCGAGGGAAAAACCCGCGGTCATCGCGGCGTCGCTGTGACACATGACGCAGTAGTCCGCGACCACGGCGTTCTGAGATTCGTTGGAGCCTCCCGTCGTCTTCTCGGAGGCGCCCGCGACTCCTGCCGAAACGAGGACGAGAACAGCCCGTAAAACCTTGCCAAAACCAGGCTTAAACACGACGAACACCGCACGTGTTCTCGGGAGAAAACACGCCTTCCCGAGCGTATTATCCGCTTTTCCCTCCTCCCCTTGTCAATCCCCCGTTCGGGGGATCCGCTTGTCCTTGCTCTTGGCGCCCGCGGTGGGCTAACGTACCGTGAGGAGCTCGGTCCCGACAGAACCCATCTATCGGAGGGATTGATGAAGAAAGCATTCCTCTTTTTGGCGCTCGCTCTCGGCGCTCTCTACGCCTTTTCCACGGGTGCATCCACCGGTGAAGATTTAAAAACGGGCTTCACGACGGGAACCCCCGACATGCGCTCGATGAGCGCTCTCGCCTTTGGCCCCGAAGGGGTGCTCTTCGTCGGAGACGGAAAAGGCGGCTCGGTGGTAGCCCTCGACTTGAACGACAAGGGCCCCGGCTCCGTCGAAAAGCTCGCCGTCAAGAACATCGAGGGAAAGATTGCCGCTTTTCTGGGAACCACCGCGGCGGACGTGATGATTCACGACATGGCGGTGAATCCGCTCTCGCAGAACGTCTACCTCGCCGTCTCCCGGGGTCGAGGCCAGTGGGGCGAAAAGGAGTGGCTCCTTCCGAACGACGTCGCCGACGCCACCGTGCTGGTGAAAGTCGGTCCGAGCGGTGAATTGAGCGAGGTCTCGCTCCAAAACGTCCGCTTCGCCCGCGCTTCGCTTCCGAACCCTGTATCCGCCGACCGGAAGCACGAGTGGAAGGAGGGCATCAGCCTGAGGACGGACACCATCACCGACATGTCGTACTCGAGCGGGACCCTCTACGTCGCCGGCCTTTCGAACGAGGAGTTCGCCTCGACGCTCTGGAGGTTCCCCTATCCGTTCTCGGCCGAAGCAAAGGCGACGACCATCGAGAACTACCACGGAGCCCACGGGAAGTACGAGACCGAAGCTCCCATACGTACCTTCGTTCCTTATGCCCTCGGCGGAAAAGAGCACATCCTCGCCGCCTACCTCTGCACGCCCCTTGTGGTCTTCCCTCTCGCGGACCTGAAGGACGGCGAGCACGTGAAAGGGAGAACGGTCGGCGAGCTCGGCGCCGGAAACTATCCGCTCGACATGGTGGTCTATAAGAAGGATGGGAAGGACCGGCTCCTCATCGCCAACAGCAACCTTCCCTTCATGATCGTGGACCCGAAGGACGTGGAGAGCTACGAGGGGGGCATCACCGAGCCAACGAAAACCTACCTCGCGGGCGTTCGCTACGAGCCTCGGCCGGGGTCGGGGATCCTGCAGATGGATCTCTTTACCCCCGAGAGCCTGCTCCTGCTCCAGCGCCATCCGGGCGGGAACCTGGACATGGTCACTCAGTCCACGCGGTATTTCTGAGCCCGCGGCAGGCGTCGGCGCTCCTCGCTCTGGGCTTCTCCGGTCTCGCGGCTTGCGCGCCGGAGAAGCCCGTCCCCGCCGCTCTGCGGTTCGAGAGCGATCCGGGGAGCGAGCACTTCGGAACGGTTCTCCTGACGGGCGCCTCGGCGTCCCGGGATTGGCCGAAGCTCTTTACGGTCCGCGTCGCGGGCGCGGATGCCGACGCTCCGCCCGTCCTGGGCGACTACATCGTCGAGGGCGATTCCGTTCGCTTCCGGCCGCGCTTCCCTTTCACCGCCGGCCTCACCTACCGCAGCCATTTCGGGGACAGGGAGATCGCCTTCAGTATGCCCGCGCGCGATCCCGAGGAGCGGCCCCGCGTCGAGGCCGTCTTTCCGTCCTCGCCCGAGGTTCCAGAGAACCTCCTCCGCCTCTACGTCCATTTCTCTCATCCGATGCGGGCGAAAGACGTATCCGAGAGAATCCATCTCTTCGACGCCGAAGGCCGCGAGGTGCCGCTCCCGTTCGTCGAGGTCGAAACGGGCCTCTGGGATTCCGAAGGACGGCGCCTCACCCTCTTCTTCCATCCCGGTCGCGTCAAGCGGGGCGTAGGGCCGAACCTCGCTCTTGGGCCGCCGCTCAGGGCAGGGGGCGTCTACCGGCTCGTCGTCGATCGCGGGATGAAGGACGAGCGCGGGTACGAGCTCGAGGCTTCTTTCGAAAAGGAGCTCCGCGTGAGAGCGCCCGACCGGATCTCTCCCGACCCCGCGGATTGGAGGTTGTCCCCGATCGAAGACCGGAGCTCACCGCTCGAAGTCGATCTCCACGAGCCTCTTGATCGCGCGCTCCTCCTTCGCATGATCCGCGTCGAGAGCGTCTCCGGACGAAACGTTCCCGGAGTCGCGAGCGCGAGCTCGAACGAGACGCGCTTCCTTTTCACTCCGAAGGAGCCGTGGTCACCGGGGAGCTATCGTCTCCTCGTCGATCCCGAGATCGAGGACCTGGCGGGGAACCAGCCCGGTCGTCTGTTCGACGAGGAGATCGGACATGCCCCGTCGGATCCGAAAGGGGCGGAGCTCTCGTTCGGGGTGCGTTAGCCCACGTTCGTAGCCCGCTCCCTCGTGCTATTCTTGGCGCATCGACCGCTCGAGGGGTCAGGAGACCAAAGCCCTCATGCCGACGCGATTTCCGGGAATGGACCCCTGGCTCGAGCGCCGCGGCATCTGGGAACAGGTGCATACCGACCTCATCGTGAGCGTCCGGCGATTCCTGACCCCTCTGCTGCGCCCTCGCTATCACGTCGGGATCGAAGAGCGCACATATCTGGCGATACTGCCCCCGGACGACCAAAACACGGGTATCCCCGACGTTTTGGTTGTTGGCCCCAAGAGGGAATCGGGGCGCGACCCTTCGACCGCATTCAAAAGCACGATGGCGCGAGTCGAGCCCATGGTGGCGGAGCTCCCGCTGCCGGAAGAGGTAACGGAGCGTTACCTCGAAATCCGAAGCTTGCCGGATCAGCAGGTCGTCACCGTCATCGAGATTTTGTCGCCCTCGAACAAGCTTCCCGGAGAAGGGCGCGAGCTGTACGAGCGCAAGAGGTTCAAGGTGCTCGGAAGCCAAACGAACCTGGTGGAGGTCGATCTGGTGCGCGTCGGCCAGCCTTTGCCCATGAAGGCGCCGGCCGCGAGCGATTATCGGCTCGTCGTCAGCCGGGCCGCTAAGCGACCTCGCGCCGACGTTTATCTTTTCGGCGTTCGCGACCCGATACCGGCCTTTCCCGTTCCGCTTCGTCCCGGCGAGCCGGAGCCGGAGCTTCCCCTGAACCAGCTCCTCCACGAGGTCTACGACCTGGGCGGTTACGACCTCGTTGTCGACTACGGGGTTTCTCCGCAGCCGCCCCTCCCGGAAGCGGACGCGGACTGGGCGGCTGCGCTTCTCGCCCATTAGCACGAGATTCTCAGCCTGACTTTCGAACCAGAACTACTCCGAGGATCGTGACGGCGCCTCCCGCGAGCGCGAGGAGGGTCGGTGTCTCGCCGAGAACCAGATACCCGATGCCGAGAGCGAGCGCGGGCACGAGATAGAGAAACCCCACGGCCTTCGATACCGACATCTTCGAGACGATGTGGGCCCAGGCGACATAGGCGAAGCAGGAGGGTCCGACTCCCAGGAACAAGACCACGAGCGTAGAAGAAAGAGGCGCGTCCCGCAGGGTAGAGACGAGCTCGGGCAGGAACACCAAGAGGAGAAGAGTGCCGCACCAGATGCAGCGCGTCGTGAGCTCGAGCGCTCCGAAGCGGCGGAGCATGGGTTTTTGGAGCGCGAAGTAAAACGCCTGAACCACAGCCGCGAGCAGCACTAGGACGGCGCCCTTGTCGAGCGTCAGGCCGTTTGCGGCGCCGAGCGCGACCATCGAGGCTCCCGCGAACGCGACCGCGAGCCCGAGACCGCCCCGAACCGACAAGCGTTCCCCGAGAAAAAATACCGCGAGGAGAACGGTGAAGAGCGGCGTCGTATTCACGAGAAGGCTCGCGGCGCCGGCGGCAACCGTCTGCTCTCCGAAATTGAGCGCGACGTGATATCCGAAGACCCCGGTCGCGCCGAGAGCGAAGAACGCTCCCCAGTCCTTGAGCGAGGCAGCGTTGCCGGACGACCGCGGCTTGGTCAACAAGACGTAGCCCCCGAGAAGCGCTGAAGCGATGAGGAAGCGCAGAAGCGCGAGCGAGCCCGGAGGGTAGTCCTGGACGGCATAACGGATGCCGACGAAGGCCGACGACCAGAGGAGAAGGGTCACGGCGAGGACGACGACGAGAGTCGCGTCCCTCTTCTCGGAGCCTTCCGACGTGGATACCAGCGGAATCGAGCTTACGCCCACGGCGTTCTTTGTAGCGCGCCGGGACAGCGGCACGGCAATGCTCCAGTACATTGTCTCCTGACGCCAGGCTGTCAGGAGGTCCGGTGCATCATGCCTCGCAAATTAACCCCGGAGCATCTTCGGGAGGCCCCTCTGTGCCGATGAGCTGCGGGCGCCCCCTTACTTGTACCGCGCCGCGGTCTCTTCCTCTCGAAGCGGATGCTCACGAAAGAACGCCCACATCTGGCTCGTCGCGTCAACGCCGCTGCTGGTGAACCCGCCGAGCGACTCCGGCATCGGCTTGCCACCAGGCCAGGTGTGGCCTCCTCCCTGGACCGTGTAGAGCACCACGGCAGCGTCGTCAGCACAGTTCGTGTATTCGAGTCGGGTGACGTCAGCAGCGACCAGAGACTCGACGGGGTTCGTTCCGCACCGGTTTCTTCGAGCCCAATTCGCCGTCCAAGTTGGGATGCTCGGCAAGACAACCCGGTCCGGGAAAGCCGGCGAGCGACCGCCATGGTATGGAGTTATTGCATCAGCGGTCCCATGAAACGCAATCATCGGCACCGGGCGATGGTCCGTACACCAGTTCCACGACAGTGACTGAGCAGCCGCCACCATCCCGACCGCCGCGATCCGATCGGATAACGTGCAGGAAAGGACAAAAGCCATGCCTCCGCCGTTGGAAAGCCCGTTGGCATAGATCCTCGTCGGGTCGATGTTGTAGGCCGCCTCGAGTGTGTCGATCAACTCCGAGATGAATCGGGCGTCCCTCATGAGACCGGCTCCGTGGCCCACGTGCCAGCTCATGGGCGCGCCACTTCCCGCGGGGTAGACGGCAATGAACCCGTGCTCATTGGCCAGCCGGTTCCACCGGCTCGTGTCCCTTTGATGGGCCGGCCATGCCGCCCCGCCGTGCATGCTGATGACGAGCGGCGTCGGCTTGGAGCGGTCGTAGCTGCCTGGGACATAGAGGAGATACTCCCGCTTCCGGTCCGAGGAGACAATTGCGCCGTTGGTTCGATTCAGGAAGTAGTAGGACACCGAGGCTACCAGGACCGACACCACGGGCAGGCCGATAACCAGCACCGCGCGGATGACCATCGTCCCGGTGTACATGGCCGCCCTTGACTGGCGCCGATGCCGATTCCACGCGAGCGCCAGTGGCGCCGCGGATACTCGCGCCAGAGGGACAGAAAGGACCGCGACCAACGCCAGAAAGTAGCGCGGGATGAGCGGTGTGGTGACAAGCCACGCGAGCAGGCCGTAAAGAGCGAGCACGACGACAAGCCAACCGCCCGCGACGGTCACAAGCGTGCGGTCGCCGAGCAGGCGCTGGCGATGAAGGCGCGTGGCGATCCAGCCAGCAGCGGATATCTTGAGGCAGACCAGGGTAGCGGCGATCCACGGCAAAGCGCCCGTTACCACGGCCATCACGAACAAAGAAATGATCCATCCGGCGAGTGGCCCGATGAGGATGAGATACGACAGGGCGAGAAAAACGCTCGATTTGACGACCCATTCGCGCCCGGTCAGGCGGATGTACAGATTCTGCACGAGCTGCTTCCACGTCAACCCCAACAATCCCACGAATCCGAGTAGCACGATCGTGACAGCGCGGAGCGTCCCTTCGGCTTCGATCCACTGAGTTGTTCGCTCGATCAAAACCGGCCAGGTAGAGGACAAGATCAGTGCCATTGGGATGGCGATGAGGACCAGCAGCCACGCGAGAAGCGTGCTCCCTATCGCCACTTTCAGCTGGGCGGCGATGAGTGCTCCGCTGGTCAACGGCCGCGTCGCATCGAAGGGCGCGATACCCCAAGAATCGCGCGCATCGGGATTTGACTTGCTTACCGTCGTGGCGGCGAAACCGGCCATGAAGGGCGGGGTGAGCAGCGCGCCGAGAAGTGTGTAGAAGACGAACCTGTCGTTGCCGGCGATGAGCAGCAGGGCCAGCTCGAACGGCAGCAAGATGCCCACCACTGCCGGTAGCGAGCGACCACACCGCCGCCACTCGAACCACATTTGAGCGCGGGCGGGCGAAGAAAAATGGTCTCGCCGGTGCTGAAGGACATCGGAGATCCGCCCGAGCCGGGCGAACATTCTCTGCCAATCGGGCACGTCGCCGCGCCGCGCCCGTGCAACGGCAAAGCAGGCGGCGAGATAGGCGAGGGGAAGCTGCGGCGCGAGGCCCGCGAGCATCAGGGACTCGGGGACCTGGTACTCGATCGCCAGGAGAACGACGGCGTCCAGCGAAACCAGCCACAACACGGCGACGATCACACGCAGCCCCGGCAGAGCGTAAGGCATCCACATCAGCGCCTGCGTCCAGGCGAGAAACACCGCCGCCAGCACTCCCGGCCAGATCAAAGGTAAGTCGATTCCAAACGGCAGGATTGCGAAAAGCACCGCCAGGAGCCACAGGCTCGCCATGGCCGCCGTGCCATAAAGCATCGGCCAGCCCGCAAGTGCTCTGGTCGTCACCGGCAGCGTGAACATGCGGGCGGGATAGATCGATTGGCGCGCGGCCAGGTCGCCGGCAAGGCCGAAGCTGAATACCGCCAGGAAATACATGAATGCCATCGAAAGGGGCACGTTCAGCATGGCTGCCGTTTCATGGGGTGTATCCAGCTTGACGGGCTCCCACGGTCCGGGCATCAGGAGCTTGATAGTCCCGAGAACGAGCGCGTAGCCGGCCAGCGCGATCAGTGCGAAGCGATGACCCTGGCGAAATTCCCAGGCGATCGCGAGAGCGGGGAAACGCAAGACTTACGCCTCTGGAGCTGACGCTGCGGCCATCTCGACCTGGGCGACGAAAATCTCATCGAGGGAGGGGACGCGTTCGGCGACGACGCTCGCTCCCCAGGAAGCGACGGCGGTTCCGAGTTCGGCCGAACTGCCGCGAACCACAGCCGTCCACTCCCGGCCGAAACCGTCCCAGCGCAGCACGCCCGCCACAGCCGGGGGCCGAGGCCGAGATTCCGCAAAGCGCAAAGTCAGGCAGCGGTGCGATTCCTTGATTTCGCGGAGCGGCGCGCTCAGCGCGATCGTGCCCTGGTGAATCATCGTGACGTGATCAGCGACCTGCTCCACTTCCTCCAACAAGTGCGATGAAAAAAGCACCGTGCGGCCTTCATCAGCGATGGTGCGAATGACGGCGCCGAGAATGTCGCGGCGAACGATAGGATCGAGGCCGGACGACGGCTCATCCAGCACCAATAATTCGGACCGATAGGCAAGCGCGATGAGCAGTCCCGCCCGGGCCTTCTGCCCTTTGGAGAGGTTCTTGATTTTCGCCGTGGGGTCGAGTGCGAACCCCTGCCGCAGCTCCTCGGCGTAAACATCATCCCAGGCGGGATAGAACGCGCGCGAGTAGCGAATGAGTTCGTCGACGCGCATCCAGCCGGGGAGGTCGTTTTCCTCGGAAAGGTAGCCGATGCGCGACAGGACGGCGACCGGATCGGCGACGGGATCGAGGCCGAAGACGCGAACCGAGCCGCTTTCCGCCCGTAGCAGACCGAGAATATGTCTGATGAGCGTCGTCTTGCCCGCTCCGTTTGCGCCGACGAGGCCGTAGACCCCCCCGCGTGACATGGACAAGCTCACCGAGGCAAGGGCCGTCTTGGCACCGAAGCGGCGCGTCAGCCCCGACACGTTGACTACCGATTCACTCATCCTCGAACCACCGATCGTCGCTCTCGGGAACAGCGTCAGCACGCCTGCTCATCGCGACGAAGATGCCTCGCGGAGGATCCGCTGAAACGCTGGCTGAGCCCCGCTTGGCGCCATTGCTCATCGCCATACCCCACCCCCGCGTGTGAAGAGATCGCCGTGATACGGCGTGCTCGGGCCGGTTCTCAGTTCGCTTGCCCATCCTGGCGATCGCCCGCGCGTGGGGTGCCTGATTGTGATTGCACGGACGTTCGTTGTCATCGTCTTAGGTCTTCGTTCAGGCGGCAGGCGGAACGTTGATTCGCTTCGCGCCGTCTAACGTAAATATTGTATCGGGCCAGGGGGAGATGGAGAACCGGCAGGATGTGGAGGCGGAGCGATCCGGAGTGGAAGCAAGGAAACTGTCAATCGAGAATTCGGGCGTCTTGCGAACCTGCCGATCGGGAATCTGCGGGAGCGCTCTTAGTAGGCGGCGACGCCGCCGTCTCTACGCCTCGTGTCGGAGCCGCCTTCGAAGATCTTCTCGTCGCGGCGGTAGAGGATCACCTGGGCGCAGCCGAGCTCGGGGACGGATACCAGGGCGTGGCTCTTCGCCGCAAGCCGGGCGAGAGTGTCGGGAGAGAAACGAAGGGCTTCGTACTGGATCCGGTCGGGGAGCCACTGGTGATGGATGCGGCCGGCATCCACGATCTCCTGGGCGTTCATGCCGAAGTCGACGGCGTTCACGATCGTCTGCAGCACGGTGTTGATGATCGTCCTTCCACCCGGGCTTCCGGTGACCATGGTGAGCTCCCCGTTCTTGCTCACGATCGTCGGCGACATGCTCGAGAGCGGCCTTTTCCCGGGGGCGGCGAGGTTGGCTTTCGTTCCGATGAGCCCTTCCGCCGTCGTCAGCCCGGGGGCGGCATTGAAATCCCCGAGCTCGGTATTGAGGAGAAATCCCGCCCCGGTGACGATGGTGAAGGGAAGCTCGATGGTGTAGGTGACCGAGACCGCGTTTGTCTCCCCGTCGACCACCGAGAAGTGAGTCGTATCGGGACTCTCGGTTTGCGCCTCGAGAGCGCCGACCGAAGAGATCGAGGCTCGTTCGGGATCGATGGTCGTGCGCAGATGCGAGGCGTACTCCTTCGAGATCAATTTCTCCGTGGGAAGGCCGGGGTTGAAGTCGGGGTCGCCCAGATCGCGGGCCCGATCGGCGAACGCCCGGCGCATGGACTCGACCATCAGGTGGAGACTCTTCGCGGACTGGAATCCGTAAGCCGAGAGGTCGTACCCTTCGAGGATGTTGAGCATCTCGATGAGCGCGACCCCTCCCGAGCTTGGAGGGGGCATGGAAACGATCTCGTAGCCACGGTAGGTGCCGCGAACCGGCTCGCGCTTCTTTGCCCGGTAGGCCTTCAGGTCCTCGAGCGTGATGAGACCGTTGATTCGAGCCATCTCCTCGACGATGAGCCGCGCAGTCTCGCCCTCGTAGAACCCCTTCGGGCCCTCCGCCGCGATCCGCTCGAGCGTCCGGGCCAGGTCCTCCTGCTTCAGCCGGTCTCCGATGCGGTACGGCTCGCCGTTTCGGGTGAACTGGGCGATGGTGCCAGGGTGCTCTTGCCAGCGGTCGGCGCGCATCGAAAGGAGAGAACGCTCCATGCCGTCGGTGACGAGAATGCCTTCCCGGGCGAGTCGAATGGCGGGCGCGACCAGACGCTTCCAGGGCAGTTTCCCGTGCTCCTGCCAGGCGAGGTAGAGCCCGGCCACGGTGCCGGGGACGCCGACCGCCCGACCGCTCCGGTGGTGAAGCTCGGTGTCGTAGACGCCGCCGCGCAGGAACATCTCGGAGGTTGCCGCCGCGGGAGCGGTCTCGCGAAAGTCGAAGGCCACCGCCTCGCCCGCCGTGGAGCGGAAGAGGAGAAAGCCGCCGCCTCCGATGTTCCCTGCTTCGGGTAGAGTCACCGCGAGGGCGAACGCGGTCGCGACCGCGGCGTCGACGGCATTCCCACCGGACTTCAACATCTCGAGGCCCGCCTCGGAAGCGAAGATGTTCTGGGACGCGACCATCCCGTTTCGTCCTCGAACCGGCTGGGAGCTCGCGAGGGCGAGCGACGTGGTGAGAGAAGAGGCGGCGGCGAAAACGAGAAAACGTCTCATGGAGACCCTCCCCAGGTGGATGAGAATAGCACTTGGCGCGGCGTTGCCTACAGCTGAAACTCCTCGTCAGTACGCGAAAGCGCGCGACACTTGCGAACCGGGGTACAGAGCTACTACATTTGCGTTCGGGATGGGAGGGCCGCGTGCATGAGGGCATATTGGGCTGCCGGTTTCGCTCTGGCGGTTGCGGGTTGGGGCGCTCAGACGGCGGTCGACCCCGGACTGCCGCTCGGGCCCTACCGGCGCGGCGATGCGGTCTCGACCGAGTTCTCCCAGGAGCGCGCGGCTCGATTCCTGGACGATGTCGCGACGAACTGGGGGAATCGGCACGGTTGCGTGACCTGCCACACCAACGGTTACTATCTGACCGCCCCCGCCTCCGTCTTCGGCGATAGACCGGCTTACCGGGAGGTGCGAGCGTTCGCGGAGCGCTTCGTGGGGTCCTGGAGCGAGAATCGGCCGGAGACCCACGTGCTGGTGGCGACCGCCGCGTTTCTCGCCATCAACGACGCGGAGAGGAAAGAAGAGCCGACTGCGGCGACCCGGAAGGCGCTCGATGTCGCCTGGGCTCGACAGAGCCAGGAAGGGCACTGGGCGGACTGGATCAAGTGCAACTGGCCCCCCTTCGAAAGCGACGATCACTACGGGGTGACTCTGATGGCGGTCGCGGTGGGCATGTCACCGGAGAGCTATCGGAGTGCCGAGCCGGCCCGAAGCGGCCTGGCGAGAATTCTTCGCTATTTGAAGGAACACGCGCCGAGTCATGTCCATCACAAGGCGATGTTGCTATGGGCCGGCGCGTATCACGATGGGCTCATCGAGAAAGCCGATCGGAAGCGGTGGACGGCGGAGCTTTTTGCCCTCCAGCGTGAAGACGGCGGGTGGGCGTCGGGCGAGCTCGGGAGCTGGCGGCAGCGCGACGGGAGCCCTTCCCATCCATCGGTGTACGTGGAGAGCGATGGGTACGGTACGGGGTTCGTTCTCTACGTGCTGATGCAGGCGGGAATCCCGACCTCGGATCCCCGCATTCAAAGGGGCATCGCCTGGCTGAAAACCCATCAGCGAAGCGGCGGCTATTGGTGGACGCAATCGCTGCGAAACGAACCGGACACGTCGAACTTCCTGACTCATGCCGGAACCACCTTCGCTCTCAAGGCCCTGGCAGCCGGCTCGCCGCCGGCGCCTTAGCGAGCGTCCGCGCCAGTCGTAACCTGAACGCCAAAGCCGGGATTCACCCGAAAAGCTGCTGCACGGCGCGCCTTCCCTCGGCGGTGGCGTCGACCCAGTTCTGGTGGCCGTGGAGGTCGGCGTTGGCGAACGTCACTCGTCCCGCGGGGCGGCGAAGGACCTCGGGCGCCGCGGGCTTGCCGTCGCGGCCGAAGTAGAAGCCCGGGGCGGGACAGACATACGCGTGGCCCCAGCGATTGAGAATGACTCCGGCGACGTCCCGGCGCGCGTCGAATCCGCCCTGCCGAACAGGCGCATGAGCTGTTCGCGGATCTTCATCTCGTACTCCCGGTAGCTCGTGCCAAGGAGCTCGGTCCGCGCCGATGCGGCCTGCGCCGCTTTCCTCGATCTTGACGGTTTGGAAATTCGGGACTACATTAATCGCCCGCGACGGCGCCGCAAGATCTGGGGGCCGTCCCAGAGAGAGGAACCGCCATGACTGCCTCAGACACCTCGACCGAACTCCGTTTTGAGCCTCCAGAGCCAGGATCGTGGGAGCAAGACCCCGTGCACTTCCCGCGCCCGTTGACGCGCTACTTCCAGGAGACGCATCCCCCCTCCTTCAAGAGGGGCACCAACGACTTCGCCCGCTTCTACGGGATGCTCATCGACGGCCTTCAGATGGGCTACGTGAACGGCTTCGCCTACAAGAAGGTGCTGCCGGCTCCGGACGCCGAAATCCCCGAGCGCTTTCAGCGCGCTGAACAAGTCTTCACGCAGAAGCTCTGGCGGGAGCAGCTTCGCGACTGGGACGAGAATCGCAAACCATCCGCCATTGCCACGCACCGGGAGCTTCAGGCCGTCAATCCGGACGCCCTCTCCGACGCGGAGCTGGTCGCCTATCTGACGCGCTGCCGCGACCACCATTCGGCCATGATCGCCCAGCACATGCGCTTCACCGCCGGTGCCGTGATCCCAACCGGGGACTTCCTCGCACAGGTTGGGGACTGGACGGGCCTGCCGCCGTCCGAGCTGCTGGGCCTGCTGCGCGGTTCGGCAGTGGTGTCCGCGGGTGGCTCCGACGAGATGGAGCGCCTGAAGGGGGCGTTCGCCCAGGACCCCGCTGCCCGCGAGGTGCTCGCATCCGACGGCGACCCCGCACAGGTGCTCGCGAGCCTGCGTTCCCTCGCGGGCGAAGCAGGCGCGGCGTTCTCCGGCTACCTCGACTTGGTCGGCAACCGCCTCATCGACGGCTTCGACATCGCCGAGCCCACGGCGCTCGAATTGCCGGACGCACTCCTCAGGGCCATCCGCATCGCCGTTTCTGGAGAAGCCGGGGCCGCCTCGGACGTCGATGCCCGCATTGCCGAAGTCCGCGCCCAGGTCCCCGCGGCGCACCAGGCCGAGTTCGACGAATTGCTCGGCGAGGCCCGCCTCACCTACCGCCTCCGCGACGAGCGTGGCGTCTTCAGCGACATCTGGGCCTCGGGCCTCATGCGGCGCGCCGCCCTTGCGGCTGGCCGGCGGGTCGCGAGTCGCGGCCGCATCAAAACCCCCCAGCAGATGCTGGACGCCAGCCTCGACGAGATGTGCGCGCTGGTTGCCGGCACCGGTGGCCCGTCCGAGGACGAGCTCAGAAAGCGCGCCGAATACCGCGCGACCTACACCGCCAAAGACGTTCCGCCCTTCCTTGGCCCGCCCGCACCGCCCCCGCCTGACCTCGCGGCCCTGCCCCCATCGGTCGGCCGCCTCATGCGCGCGACCTTCATCGCCTTGGGCCACCTCTTCGGGAGCTCCCAGGCGCAGAATGAAGAAAAGCTCCTCTACGGGCTCGCGGCGAGCAAGGGCGTCTACGAAGGGCCCGCGCGCCGCGTCTCCGGCCCCTCCGAGTTCGGCCGGATCGCCAAGGGCGACGTGCTCGTCACCGAGTCGACGACCGAGGCCTTCAACATCCTCCTCCCGCTTCTTGGCGGGATCGTCACCGACAACGGCGGCCTCCTTTCGCATGCGGCGATCGTCTCGCGCGAGTACGGCATCCCCGGCGTCGTCGGGACCCGCGAGGCGACCGAACGCATCGCCGACGGCGTCCTTGTCCGCGTCGACGGGGATGCCGGCGAAGTCACGGTGCTCGGGTGAAAAAGGTCGTCCCCTTCACGAAGGCGCGCGAAACCTCGCTCTATGGATCGAAGGCCGTGGGGCTCGGCGACGCCGCGCGCCAGGGCCTGGCGGTGCCGCCCGGCGTGGCGCTCTCGGGCGATTTGGTCGAGGCCGTCGCCTCGGGGGACCACAAGGCCATTGAAAAGGTGGCGAAGGCGATCGCCGCCTTGCCGCCCCCGTTCGCCGTCCGGTCGTCCGCCGTCGACGAAGACAGCGCGGCGGCGAGCTTCGCCGGCCAGCACGTCACCGTGCTCAACGTCCATTCGGCGGCCGATGTTCCCGGCGCCGTCCGCGAAGTCTGGTGGTCTGCGAACTCGGACTCGGCAATCACCTACCGCCAGCGTGTCGGCCTGTTCACCCGGCCGAGCGTCGGCGTCGTCGTCCAGACGCTCCTCAACCCCACCGCCGCCGGGGTCATGTTCACCGAGCACCCGGTCACCGGCGCCGATGAGCGCCTGATCGAAGCGAGCTGGGGCCTCGGTGAAGCCGTGGTCGCCGGCCTCGTCGTCCCGGACCACTTCCGCCTCGGCCGCTCCGGCCAAGTGCTGGAGCGCAAGGTCGGGCGCAAGCGCATCGCGATCCGCTCGCTCCCGAACGGCGGCACCTTCGAGGAGCAAGTGCCACCCGCGCAGGTGAACCAGCTCTGCCTCGACGACGCCCAGCTCGCGGCCCTGGGCGAGCTCGCCCTGCAGTGCGAGAAGGTCTACGGCCCGCGGCGCGACATCGAATGGGCGTTCCAGGATGGGACGCTCTACCTCCTCCAGTGCCGCGCCGTCACCACCGGGAAGGCG
>CAZKNR010000085.1:0-28962 GCA_964553925.1 uncultured Acidobacteriota bacterium | reverse complement strand
TCGGCGCGGCCGATGCCTTGGAGAAGCCTCTCGCGGGCAACGGCCTCGTCATCGGCCTCGACTGCGATCTCGACGTCTCCCGTCCTCTTCAGGATGTCGAGGCCCGAATCGGGAATCCGGCGGGTGGCGAAGATCCTCACCCTCACACCCCCAGCGCCTCCGCGTCCTCGATGAATTTGCGGAATCCGTCGGAATCGCGCGCGCCCCTGCGGATGCGGGCGACGCCCTCCTCGATGGACCGCATGTCGGTCGCGTAGGAGATCCGGACGAAATCTTGTCCCTCGCTCCCGAGGACACCGAAGCTCCTGCGGTCGACGGTCGCGACCCCGTGGTAGTAGAGAAGGAAGCGCATGAGGAGCGTCGCCGGGCTCGTCTTTCGCTTTTGCTCGCTCGGGAGACGGTCGTAGAAATCGTGGACCCCGAGGGAGCGGCAGACACCGGAGACGTTGGGGAAGACGTAGAACGCGCCGAGGGGGGTCGAGCAGCGGATGCCCTCGATCTCGTTGAGGGCGGGAACGAGGTAGTCCCGCCGCTTCTTGAACTCGGAGACCATGTGCAGAACGACGCCTTCGGTCTTCGGACTCTCGAACGCTTCGCGCGCGGCCTCCTGAATGAACGGGGGGACACAGCTCACGAAATTGATGTTGAGCTGCTTGAACATCGCCGCTTCCCGCTTGTTCGGAAGGACCGACCACCCGAGCCGCCACCCGGTCATGGCGAACCCTTTCGAATGGCCGCTCGCGATAATCGTGCGCTCGCGCATCCCGGGAACCGACGCGATCGAGAAGTGCCGGAAGCCGTCGAACGTGATGTGCTCGTAGATCTCGTCGGAGTAGATGCGAACGTCGGGGTGAGCTTTGCGGCGAACGATCTCGGCGACGTCCTCGAGCAGTTCCTGCGACAGCACGCCGCCGGTCGGATTCGAAGGAGAGCAGAGCATCAGGACTTTGGTCCTGGGAGTGACGAGCCTCTCGAGCTCCTCCGGGGTGAACGCGAAGCCGTTCTCCTCACGGAGGACGAGCGGCACGGGTGTTGCCCCGAGATAGGTCACCCAGGATTCGTAGATAGGAAACCCGGGGCTGGGATAGATAACCTCGTCCCCCGGGTTCACATAGCACATCAGGCTGTAGCCGATCGCCGGCTTCGCTCCGGGAAGGATGATGACCTCGTCGGGATCGACGTCGATTCCGCGCGTTTTCTTCACGTGGGCCGCCGTGGCCTCGCGGAGCGCGCGAACGCCAGCGGGATCGGTATAGTGAGTGTTGCCCTTCAAAATGCCGTCGATACCCGCCTGATTGATGTGTGGCGCGCTGTCGAAATCCGGCTCTCCGATGGTGAACCGGATCACCTGAACTCCCCGCGCCTGGGCCCGGGCCACGTCCTCGGAAATGCGGAACGCGTTCTCGGTTCCCATGGATTCGATTCGTGAAGAAAACACCGGCATTGTCTTCAAGCTCCTCTTCGGCCGTCCGAGCGATAATATGTCCCGGGAGGACGCTGGGCAAGGGTCAGATCATTAATATATTGTAGGAGCCTGGAGTACTTATTCGTGGGAAAACTCATTCCAGCGATTCTGGCCGCCGTCCTCGTGCCCCTCCTCCTGGCCGCCGAGGGGCCGGCGGCGAAAGCCGCGCCAGACGAGATGATCGAGGAATATTGCGTCACCTGCCACAACGACGCCACGCTGCTCGGAGGGATGAGTCTCGAGGCGTTCGACGTGGAGCATCCCGAAGGCAACGCCGAGCTGGCGGAGAAGATGATCCGCAAGCTGCGCGCGGGCATGATGCCTCCGGCGGGAATGCCGAGGCCGGAAGACGAGGCCGCCCTCGATTTCGTGGAATCGCTCGAGCGCGGAATCGACGCCTATGCGGACGCGCACCTCGAACCGGGAAGCCGGCCGTCCCAGCGATTGAATCGAGCGGAATACGCTCGGCTGGTCAGAGACCTGCTGGGTCTCACCATCGATTCGGCGGAATGGCTGCCGGAGGATCCGATGAGCGGCAGCTTCGACAACATCGCCGAAGTTCAAACGATGTCGCCGACCCTGATGACCGCGTATCTGACTGCGGCGAGCGAGGTCGCGAGGGAAGGAGTAGGCCAGGACGACGCTCCCGTGCTGGCTACGACGTACACCAACCCTCCCTCGGTCTCTCAGCACGAGTGGGAGCGTGCCGAAGGGGCCCCGTTCGGGACCCGCGGCGGGTTAAGCGTACTCCACCACTTCCTGGCGGACGGGACGTACAGGTTCTCGATGGGATTCATCTCCGGCTGGGGAGAGCGGTTTCAGGACATCGACCTCTCGATCGACGGCGAGCAGGTGGCGTTGCTGCGCTACGGGGGCGACATCGACTTCCAGGGTCGCAAGGACTTCCCCATCGCCACCGATCCGATCTTCATCCGTGCCGGCGAGCATCGCGTGACCGCCGCCTTCATCCGCCAGATGGACGGGCCGTACGAGGACTTGATCCGTCCGAACGACTGGTCGCTGACGGGTACCGAGACCAGCTACGGGACGACGGCGCCGCCCCACCTCACGAGCCTGACGCTCGAGGGACCCTACGACGCCGTCGGCGTCTCCGAGTCCCCTTCCCGAAAGCGGGTGTTCTCCTGCCGGCCCACGTCAAAGGCGGAGGAAAAGCCCTGCGCCGAACGAATCGTGACCGGGCTCGCGGCGAAGGCGTACGGACGGGACGTCGAACCTCATGACGTCTTCGACCTCATGGCCTTCTACACCATCGGTGCGGACGAAGGAGGGTTCGAGGTAGGCGTTCGAACGGCGCTGGAAGCGATTCTAAGCAGCCCTCACTTCCTCTATCGGCTGGAGCGGGAGCCGCCTCAGACCGCCCCGGGCGACGTCTACCGAATCGCGGACATCGATCTCGCCTCGCGCCTCTCTTTCTTTCTCTGGGGCACCAATCCCGACGAAGAGCTGCTCGGACTCGCGCGCTCGGGAGAGCTGTCGCGGGAGCCGGTCTTGAGAGCGCAGACGGCGCGGATGCTCGCGGATCCGCGCTCGGAAGCACTGGCGACACGCTTCGCCGCACAGTGGCTGCGCCTCCAGGATCTCGAAAAGGTAAGTCCGGACGCGTACTGGTTTCCCAACTACAGCCGGCAGCTCATGGAGGCCATGCGGCGAGAGACGGAGGTCTTTTTCGACCAGCTCGTCCGGCAAGACCGAAGCCTTCTCGAGCTCTACAACGCGGACTACAGCTACATGAACGAACGATTGGCCCAACACTACGGGATCCGCGGCGTCGTCGGGGAGGCGTTCCGCCGGGTGAGCTACGCTAGAGGCGAACGCAAGGGGATCTTCGGCCACGGCAGCGTTCTCGTCCAGACGTCCCTGGGAAACCGGACGTCGCCCGTGCTGCGCGGCAAATGGGTCATGGAAGTCCTTTTGGGCACGCCACCACCACCGCCTCCTCCAGATATCCCCGATCTGGAAGAAACCAAAGGTTCGAGCGACGGGGTGGTGCTGACGACGCGACAACGCCTCGAGATACACCGCCAGAACCCCACCTGTGCTTCTTGCCACAGCTTCATCGATCCGATTGGACTCGCTCTCGATAACTTCGACGTGACGGGGAAGTGGCGCACTCGGGAAAACGGCGTCCCCCTCGACACGAAAAGCACGTTTTACGATGGCACGCCCATCGAGACGGCCTCCGATCTCGCCGACGTGCTCCTCAAGCGGCCGGCCTCGCTGGTACGGCAGTTCACGGAGAACTTGATGGCCTTCGCGCTGGGACGGACGGTTTCGTACCGCGATCAGCCCACGGTACGGGCGATCGCGGCGAACGCCGAGGAGAACGATTACCGCATGTCTTCCTTCATTCTGGGCGTCGTTTCGAGCGACGCGTTCCGGACGAAGCAAGCCCAGGAAGCGGCGGAGGAAACAGACAAGCCGATGAGCGCCGGACGCTAACTTCATCGGAGGAGGAAACATGCAATTCGTCACTGGAAAGAAACTACCGCGCCGGACGTTCCTGCGTGCCGCGGGGGCGAGCGTCGCGCTTCCCCTCCTCGATGCCATGGTGCCCGCCTACGGCGCTTCGAGGAGCGAGCGGACCCGACTGGTGGCAATCGAGGAAGTCCATGGGCTTCCGGGCTGCAACAAGTGGGGCGCCACCCAGAACCTCTTCGCGCCTTCGACGATCGGACGCGGCTACGAGCTCGCTCCCGCCAATCCGCTGAAATCGCTGGAGCCGTGGCGGGAGCATTTCACTATCATCAGCAATACCGACGTGCGCATGGCCGAGGCCTTCGACCCGCCGGAGGTGGGCGGGGATCACTTTCGCTCGTCCGCAGTTTTCCTGACGCACACCCATCCCAAGCAAACCAAGGGTTCGGACCTGCTCTGCGGAACCTCCATGGACCAGATCCACGCGCAGCGCATCGGCCGCGAGACCGCAATCCCTTCCTTGCAGCTCGCCATCGAGAGCACCAACAAGGGCGGGGGCTGCGACTACAACTATTCGTGCTCGTATACCGATTGCATCAGCTGGGCGTCTCCGACGGAGCCTCTGCCGATGATCCGCAGCCCGCGCACGGCATTCGACTTGTTGTTCGGAGCGGGCGGCTCACCCGAAGAGCGCGCGCGGCGGCGGCGGACCCACGGCAGCATCCTCGACTGGGTGTCTCAAGAAGTGGCCGGAATGTCCAAGGATCTTTCGGCAGCCGATCGAAGGCGGGTGGGCCAATACCTCGAGAACGTGCGCGAGATCGAACGCCGCATCCAGGGGGTCGAGGCCCGCAATACGGAAGGCGGCGAGCGGGATCTTCCGGACGCGCCTCCGGGTGTCCCCGATTCGTACTCGGAGCATATGAAGCTGATGTTCGATCTGCAGGTGCTTGCCTTCGAAACGGATATGACCCGGGTGGTGTCCTTCAAGACCGGACGGGACGCTTCGAATCGGACCTTCCCCGAAAGCGGATCCGATCGGGCCTTCCATCCCTCGTCCCATCACGGCGACAAAGAGGAGGCCATTCTGGAGTTCAACAAGATCTGCCAGTACCGGGTAGGCCAGATGGCCTACTTCCTGAAGCGGCTTTCGGAGACCACGGACGGTGAATCGAGTCTCTTGGACCAGTCGATCGTCCTCTGGGGCTCTCCGATGGGCGACGCCAACCTCCACAACCACCGCCGCTGTCCCCTGGTCGTTTTCGGCGGCGGGAGCGGACGGCTCGCCGGCGGCTCCCACATCAAGGCCCCGGACGGCACCCCCATGGCCAACGTCATGCTCGCGCTTCTCCACAAGCTTGGACACGACATGGAAAGCTTCGGCGACAGCACCGGGGAGATGTCTCTATGATCGGAAGGACTCACGCCTTAGGTCTCGCGGTCGCACTGGCTCTCTCGCCGTACGTCGCCGGAACGACGGCCGTCGAGCGGCCCGTGGCGGACGCCGCCGCTCGCGGCGACATCGAGACGGTCCAGGATCTTCTCAGAAACGGCGCCGACGTCAATACCGCACAGGGAGACGGCATGACGGCCCTTCACTGGGCGGCCGAGCGCGGCGACGCGAAGCTCGCCGAGGTGCTGATCTATTCCGGGGCCAACGTGAATGCCGGAACCCGAATCGGACGCTACACTCCGCTCCATCTCGCGAGCCGAGGAGGATACGGTGACGTCGTTCTCGCGCTCCTTCGGGCGAAAGCGAATCCCAACGCGACCACCACCAACTCAGGGGTATCGCCCCTTCATCTCGCCGCCGTGTCGGGGAAGGGGGACGCCGTAGCGGCGCTCTTGGGTTCCGGCGCCGACGTGAACGCGAAGGAAGCGTCCTGGGGGCAGACCCCCTTGATCTTCGCCGCGTCCCGCGGCCAGGTGGAAGCGATGCGGGTGCTGCTCGAGGCCGGAGCCGATCCCGCGGTCACATCTCGCACCGTGGACGTGGTCGAGATGGAGAAGGCCGACAAAGAAGCGAACAAGCGGATCGCCGAGATCCTGGACGGGTTCAAGAAGCAGGAGAAGGGCGGCGGCGACTGGACACCGGCGCCGAACCAGGTTCAGGTTGCGATCGAGTCTTCCCGTCACATGCAGCGAAACTGGCCCGAGCCCGACGGCACGCCCGCTAAGCCTTCCAAGCCCGCTGAACCTGCTGAAGACGACGCTTCAGAAAAATCCGCGGCGGACGCCGGGCGGCCGTCCGAGCCGGCATCGGCCAAGAAAGCCAAGGACTCCAAGAATCGAGACGAGAACCCCGCTTCGTACGGCGAGCTCGTCGAGACCTGGGGTGGGCTGACACCGCTTCTTCATGCGGCGCGGCAGGGCCACGCCGAGGCCAGCCTCGCCCTTCTCGATGCAGGCGCCGACATCAACCAGCCGTCGGCGGGGGATAGGACGACGCCGCTCCTGATGGCAACGGTCAACGGGCAATTCGATCTCGCTCTGATGTTGCTCGAGAGGGGGGCGAACCCCAATTCCGCCAGCACCGCGGGAACGACCCCGCTCTTCGCCGCCCTCGAGCGAACCTGGGCGCCTCGAGCGTCGTACGCTCACCCCATCGAGAACCAGCAGCAAAAAGCGACGCACCTCGAGCTCCTGGAAGCTCTGCTCTCGGCCGGAGCCGACCCGAACGTGCGTCTCGAAAAACACCTCTGGTACATGGAGTACACGTTCGGGGTACTGCGCGCGGCGGGGATCGACTACACGGGGGCGACGCCGTTTTGGCGCGCCGCCTACGCGCTCGACGTGGACGCCATGCGTCTTTTGAAAGCTCACGGAGCCGATCCCAATATTCCCACCCTCAAGCCTCCCGCGAGGCGACGCCGGGGTGAGGAGGCCTCCGGATTCGACGATGCCTTCAAAGGGTCGTTCAAGAAGGTCGCTCACCTTTTCAACCTGGGGAATCCGGAGGTTCCCGTGGGCGGTCCCCATATCTATCCGATACACGCCGCCGCGGGGGTCGGCTACGGACAGTCCTTCGCCGGAAACGCCCATCGGTACGTTCCCGGAAACTGGGTGCCCGCGGTGAAGTTCCTGATCGAAGAGTGCGGCGCCGAAGTCGATACCCGCGACGCCAACGGCTATACCGCGCTTCACCACGCCGCTTCGCGGGGAGATAACGACCTCGTCGTCTACCTCGTGGAAAAGGGCGCCGATGTGAGGGCCAGGAGCAGAAAGGGCCAGACGACCGCCGACATGGCCAACGGACCGATCGAAAGGGTCTCGCCGTTCCCCGAGACCGTGGCTTTGCTGGTGAGGCTGGGCGCGAAGAACAACAACAAGTGTGTGTCGTGCTGACTTGGTCCGGTTTGGGAACGGGGAAGCTCGCGATCTATAATTAGCGCGTCCCCTATCAATCCGGGAGAACCCCATGAGAACGACGCTTCTGGCGCTTTGTATTCTGGCTCCGACCCTGGTGCTCGGCCAGAGCTTGGCCGAGGTCGCGAAGAAGGAAAAGAGCCGCCGCGAGAAGAACAAGCAGGAGGGAAGGGAGGCCCAGGTCATCTCCGAGAAGGAACTGGGCTCCGGGTCGGGGGAACCAGAGACCGCAATCACCACCGAGGAGGGCGCTCCCGCGGCGAGCCCCGCGTACGGAGCTTCTTCGTCCGCGAGCTCGGAAGAGAGCGTTCCCGAAGGAGGAACGGAGGAGGATGAAGCCAGCGTTCCCGCGTTCATTCCCCCGGACGCTCCCCTGCCCGACAAGCTCGCGATGTTCGAACGGATGAAACGCCAGTACCAGCGACAGGTGAAGGAAATCGACGACGCGATCGCGAAGAACGATACGCGGCTCACCGCGCTCGAAACCGAGATCGCGTCCGCTTCCGCCCTCGGCGGGACCGGTCTGCCTGTCGCTCCAAAGCCCGGATTCGAGGGCGCCACACGGCCGATGACGGGGCAGGAGTCCGTGACCCTGGTGGGCGAACAGAACCGCCTCCAGGACGCGAACGCGCAGCTCCGCGGCCGGAAGGACGAGCTCAAGACGAACCTTCAAGCCAAGGGCCGCGCCGCCAATATTCCCCCGGGCTATCTTCGTTTCTGAGCTCACTCCAGAAACAGCTTCAGCCGTTCGCCCGATTCCTGGTGGACCAGGAGGACGCTCTCCCGGGCGTCGATCTCCTCGACTCTGTAGCTTCCGACCATTTCTCCCACGCCCACCAGGCGAAGCTCGTTCTCGAAGCGGAAAGCCGCGAGCACTCGGCGGTTGACGTCCGTCTCGAGCTCGGCCCTCGCGATGACGAAACCGGTGAGTCGTGGGGTCGGCGAGGAGAGCTCGCTTAGGCTCGACGGAGAGGTCAGAACGGGGCTCTCAGGAGCCGGTTGAGCCGGTTGAGCCAGTTGAGGAAGGGGAGGCTTCTCCGGCTCGGCCGGAACCACGTCCTCGGAAAAGAGGTCGCGGCCGGGACGCGGAGCCGGCTCGATCGCGAGCCAGCTCTCGAGACGCGCGACGTCCGAAGGCGATAGCTCGTCGAGACCGAGATTCTCCCCGCTCCAGAGAGCGTTCCACTCGATTGTGAGCAGAATGCCTCCGGAGTCATCCGCCCTCAGGGAGAGCGCTTCCGGCGCGAGAGGCAGGTGCAAGTCCTCGACGCGGGCGAGGTAGTCGTATGCGGCATCGAACGAGCCGCCGAGGCTCGCGCTCACGCGTCCTCCCTCCTCGCCCTTCGGCGAGTCCTGCGCCGGACGGAAGTCGAGGGAGATTCGGCCGATATCGAGACCCCGCTCCGCCCCCAAGAGAAGATCTCGTAGCTCGGCGATGTCGAGCGCTTCGTCCATTCTCGAAATCGATTGGGACCCGCCGCGGAGCAGATCCTCGACCCTTCGGCCGCGCTCGCTGGACTCGCGCTCGGCCTCGAGCTTCTGGGATAGCTCTTCGCGCCGGCGCGCGAGATCCGCTTTTTCGCTCGAAAGACGGCGGAGGCCCCAGTAGAGCGCGCCGTCGAGCGAGAGCAGGAGCGCGAGAGCGAGGATCGAGCCTCTCATTGCCGCTCCAGACCCACCTGGATCCGAACCGCGAGCCGCCCGTCGGGGCGGCGGCGCTCCTCGAGAAGGCTCGTCGCCGACACGGAGGGCGACGCCGATAGCCGGCGCTGGAGCTCAGTCACACGGTCGCCTCCGAGGGCGACGGCCTCGAGGGTGAGACTCTGCTGCGGGCTCGCGTTGAACGTCAACCTTTCGAGAACGACACCCTCGGGCAGCGCCGATTCCACGAGACGGAGGAGGGCTGTTGCGGGAACGGTCGCCGGCACTCCCGCGTCCAGCGCGAGCCGAAGACGGGCGGCCACGAATCGCGCCCGCTCCGGGGAAGGCGCGGGCGGAGATTCCGTGAGCGACTCCGAAAGACTTGCGACTTCGTTCGCGAGCGACTCGGCCTCCATTCGAGATCGCTGGTAGAGAAACGCGAGCGCGAGAGCGGCCGCCGCGGCCGCGACGAGCATCACCGTCACCGCGAGACTCGAACGCGCGGGAGGCCGGCCGAGGTTTATGCCTTGCTTCATCGCCGATGGACTTCAGCTTCGCTTCAGAAGGGCCGCGAGCGCCGCTTCGATCTCTTTTTCTTCCCCCTCGTCCTCCAGGGACAATCGGGTGTCGAACCGAGACTCCGAAAGGATACGCTCGCAGGCGGATGCGCCCTCGCCGGAAAGCCTCACCGCTCCCAGAGAAGGGACGCCGTAGATCGCGGGAAGTCTCTCGATCTCCCCCGCGACCGCCACGGCGTCGTCAACGGAGCGAAGCCGCGTGCGAACGTCGAGGAGCTCGCCTTCCCGGAACAGCATGAGCGCGTAGTGATCGCGATAAAGAAGCGCCGCAACCTGTATCGTTCCCGGGTCCGACGTCGAGCCGTCCAGAAAGGAAGGAACTCGCACCAGGCTCGCCGCATCGATCCATCCGGGCCGGCACTCCGCCGCTTCGATCACCTGCTCGTACTGACGAACCACGGCTTCGCGAACCGCGGCTCCGAGAACCTCTCCCTTACCGCCCCTCCAGAAGTCGGACCGTGCCTCCGAGGCGGGAAACCCGAACCGGGAGGCGAGCTTCGAGCCCAGATCGCGCTCGGCGGCTCCCCCCGAGGCTGAAGAGACAGCGCTCACCACGGAGAGGCCGGGGAGGAGTACCGAAGCCGTCGCCCCGCGACTCGAGAGCTCGTCGACCATGCTCGACACCAGCTGCGCCACCTCCCGCACCGAATGAATGTTCGGGGATACCGCGCTCGGAACGAGAAGCCCGGAGGGCAGGTCTCTTCGGACGATTTGTATGGGCCGGGCCCCGTTTCCCGCCCGGAGAGCGAGGAGCATGTGGGGCGAAAAGGCGATCGCGACCCGGGGTCGGCGCCACGGCCAACTGAGCCTCGCGGAAAGGGCGCTCATCGCTCTCTTCGAACGATTATAGTCTCGATCGCGGTTCTCTCCCCTGTTCCTCGCGGAATTTTGATTTCGGGATCCGCAGAATGTTATAATCCGCCCGTTTTTCAGCTTCGAGAGGACCACTGGATGAAGATTTACGATACTGCCAGTATCCGAAACGTGGCGATCGTGGGCCACGGGGGCTCGGGCAAGACCTCGCTCACGTCCGCGATGCTGTTCGACGCGGGCGCCGTGAACCGGCTGGGGAAGGTCGAAGAAGGCAATACCGTCACCGATTTCGACGCCGACGAGATCGCCCGCCAGATCAGCCTTTCGACCGCCCTCGCCCACTGTGAGTGGAACAAGACCAAGCTCAACCTCCTCGACACCCCCGGATACGGAAACTTCATCCAGGAAGCCCGCGTCGCCATCCACGTCGCCGATGCCGCCCTGGTGAACGTCTGCGGCGTCGGCGGGGTCGAAGTCCAGACGGAGAAGGTCTGGAGCTTCGCCGAGGAAGGCAGAAAGGCCCGCATCCTCGTCGTCAACCGACTGGACCGGGACCGGTCCAGCTTCTCGCGGGCGCTGGAGTCGATCCAGAAGGCCTTCGGCCGCACCGCGGTGCCGGTGCAGCTTCCGGTGGGCGAGGAAAAAGATTTTCACGGCGTCGTCGACCTGGTCCGGATGAAGGCCTATCTTTCCAAAGACGACGACAAGGGCTCGCACGAGGAGAAGGACGTCCCGGCGGAGATGAGAGACGAGGTCGAGGCGGCCAGGAGCGCTCTGGTGGAGATGGTCGCCGAGGTGGACGACGCGCTGATGGAGAAATACCTCGAGACCGGCGCCCTCAGTCCGGAGGAGTTCCTCACCGGGCTCAAGCTCGCCGTCCTCTCGGGAAAGGTGTTCCCCGTGCTCGCGGTCTCGGGGGCCCGGAACGTGGCGGTGAGGCCGTTAATCGATGCCCTGGTGGACCTGACGCCACCGCCCGAAGCCCGGGGGGAAGAGGAGGGAAAGGATCCCAGCGGAAACCCCGTGAGCCGGAAGATCTCGTCGAGCGCTCCCGCGTCCGCGTTCATCTTCAAAACCATCGCCGATCCATTCGCCGGGCGAATCAGCCTCTTCCGGGTGATGAGCGGTTCTGTGAAGTCCGACTCCACGTACCACAACACCACCAAGGACGCGCCCGAGCGTCTGGGCTCCGTTTCCCTGCTCCAGGGCAAAGACCCGGTGCCGGTCTCGGAAGTTCAGGCGGGAGACATCGCCTCGGTCGCGAAGCTGAAGGAGAGCCAGACGGGCGATACCATCGCGGACAAGAACGCTCCCATCATCTATCCCAAATTCGAGTTCCCGGAGCCGGTCATCAGCTTCGCCATCGAGCCCAAGTCAAGGGGCGACGAGGAGAAGATCAGCCAGGCGATGCAGAGGCTCTCCGAGGAAGATCCCATGCTGAAGTTTCATCGCGAGTCGGAGCTTCTCCTGTCGGGAACGGGCCAGCTCCACATCGAGGTCGCGGTCTCGCGCCTCAAGCACAAGTTCGGCGTCGAAGTGACGCTCCATCCCCCCAAGGTTCCTTATCGCGAGACCATCACCGGGACGTTCGAGGCCCACGGCCGTCACAAGAAGCAGACCGGGGGCCACGGCCAGTTCGCGGACTGCTGGGTCCGCTTCGAGCCCCTTCCGCGCGGCTCGCAGTTCGAGTTCGCGAACGAGGTCTACGGCGGCGCCATTCCGAAGAATTTCATTCCCGCCGTCGAAAAAGGGATCCAGGAAGTGCGGGTGAAAGGGTTCCTCGCGGGCTTCCCCATGGTGGACTTCAAGGCCACGGTCTACGACGGGAAGTACCATCCCGTAGACTCGTCGGAGATGGCGTTCAAGATCGCGGGCTCTCTTGCCTACAAGGAAGCTATGGAGAAGTGCAGGCCGACGCTCCTCGAGCCGGTCATGAACGTCGAGATCGTCGTCCCCGAGGAGAACACCGGCGACGTCCTGGGCGACCTCAACTCCCGCCGCGGCCGCACCCAGGGCATGGAGCCCAAGGGGAGCCTCACGTCGATCAAGGCCCAGGTCCCGATGTCGGAGATGCTCAGCTACGAGCCCACGCTCACCTCCATGACCGGCGGACGAGGCTCGTTCCACATGGAGTACTCCCACTACGAAGAGGTGCCCTCGCACCTCGTCCAGAAGATCGTCGCCGAGAGGAAGGCGGAGAAGGAAGCGAAGGCTTAATCCTTCCGCTCTTGGAAGGCGCGCCGAATCCGCGCCGCCGCCAGGTTCCGGCGAGCATCATCGAGCTCGGTTTCCTCGAGCCGGGCGAGAAGCTGGTCGCAGCCGACAAGCCGGTTCCGAGCAGCGCCCTCGAGGAAAAGAAGGTCCTTCTCGCGCCCCGCAATCGTTTTGGAAACGACGAGATCGTGAGGATCGAGGCACCATCCGGTCTTGCCGCGGGTATTCTCGTTCCGTAAGGGAACGAGACGCTCGCGCCAGCCCCGCGGAAGGATTGCAGTGGTCTCGTCGACGCCCTGGGCATAGTACCCGTAAGTCTCGTGAAACGGAGACCCCTCGCCGATGGAACCGTCGATCAGGTCGGATCGGTCAGGCCGGTTCTTGGGATAGACGTCCGCCTCGGTCGACACCAGGAGCTCTTTCGGGGCATTCGGGAAGCTTCCGAGAATCGCCTGGCTTCCGATGACGATTATCTCGTCGTCGTTCGCGATCTCCGCTGCCGCGCGGATAATGTGCTCCAGATCGACGCGGTTCATCGGGCTCGCTCCATCGTCTCGCGGACTTCCCGCCAGATACGCCACCTTGTGCGAGGGTCGATGACTCCCGCGAACGGCGTGACCTGGCGAAGCGCCCGGGCCCCCTCGCTTTCGTCCACCAGAAACGCGCGAATCTCCGGCAGTGGCCGCGAGAGAACTTCGTTCCAGGCACGAGCCCAGTGGGGCGAGACCTCGGCGGATTCGAGCCAGCGTCGAACGCGCGCACGGGCGCGCTCGAGAGCCTCGGGTTCGGTGACGAGCTTGTCCGCAACCGCGCGGTGGAGAGCCAGGCTGCGCTCCTCGGCCAGCCGATGGGCGTTCACGACTTCAATTGTAACGCTGCTCGGCCTGGCAGCGGTTTTGCGCTCCCGAGTAACCGCTACTCTTTGGGCTTCGTCTTTTTCGAACTATTCTTCTTCGCCCCTTTGGCTTCCTTGGAGGCCTTGGGAGATTTCGGGGCCTTCGGGGACTTCCCGCCTTTGGGCGCTTTCGCCTTCGGCGCGTCCTCGACGCCGGCCTCCTTCTCCGAAGCCTTGGGCGCGCTCTCCGGCTTCTTCTCGGCCTTCGCCGGCTTGCCGGGGGCGCCGCCGCCGGCGGCGCCCTCGAATTTGTAGTCGACGAACTCAATGAAGGCCATGGAGGCGCCGTCACCCTGGCGGTAGGCGAGCTTCAGGATCCGGGTGTAGCCGCCCGGACGCTCGGAGAAACGCGGAGACACGTCGCTGAAGAGCTTCGTCACCACGTCCCTCCGCGGGAGGATCGAGAGCGCGTGCCTTCGCGCGTGCAGCGAGTCGCGTTTTCCGAGTGTCACCAGCTTCTCCACGAACGGCCGCAGCTCTTTTGCCTTGGCTACCGTGGTGCGGATCCGCCCATGGGAGATGAGCGAGGCAGCCAGATTCCGCAGGAGCGAGATCCGGTGCTCGGTCTTCCGCCCCAGCTTGCGATGAGCGGATCGGTGTCTCATCCCTCGACTCTCATCCCGAGCGACAGACCCATGTTGCCGAGGATCTCCTTGATCTCGTTCAGCGACTTCCGGCCGAAGTTCTTGGTCTTGAGCATCTCGGCCTCGGTCTTCTGAATGAGCTCGCCAATGGTCTTGATGTCGGCGTTCTTCAGACAGTTGTAGGAACGAACGGAGAGCTCGAGCTCGTCGACGCTGCGGTTCAAATGCTCCGCCAGCGCGTCGCGCTGGATCTCGATCCCGCCCTCGTCAGAGGCGTTCTCATCCTCCACGTTGACGAAGATCGTGAGGTGGTCCTTGAGGAGCTTCGCCGCCGTTCCCACCGCGTCCTGAGGAGTGACGCAGCCGTTGGTCCAGACGTCGACGGTGAGCTTGTCGTAGTCCGTCGCCTGACCCACGCGCGCCGCTTCCACCACGTAGTTGACCTTCTTGATGGGGGAGTGGACCGAGTCGAGCGGGATGTACCCGATGGTGAGGTCCTCGTCGAAGTTCTTGTCCGCCGAGACGTAACCCCGCGCCTCCTTGAGCCGCATCTCGATGTCGAGCTTTCCCGAGCTCGAGAGGGTGGCGATGTGGACGTCCTTGTCGAGGATCTCCACGTCGGCCGGAAGCTCGATGTCGCCGGACTTCACCGCGCCTTCGCGCTCCGCGTGGAGCATGACCGTCTGGGGGCCTCCGGAGTGGATCTTGAAGGGGATCCGCTTGAGGTTGAGGATGATTTCGGTGGTGTCCTCGAGCGCTCCGGCAATAGGAGAAAATTCGTGGAGCACTCCTTCGATCTTGACCGCGGTAATGGCCGCGCCCTCGATCGAAGACAGGAGCACGCGACGGAGCGAGTTCCCGATGGTGGTTCCGAAACCTCGCTCGAAGGGCTGCGCGTGGAATCTTCCGTAGTGGCTGGTCAAGGTCGAGCGCTCGAGCTCGAGTCGTTTTGGCTTCTGAAATCCTGTCCAGAGCATGTTTTCGACAAACCTCCTGAAACTTACTTGGAATAAAGCTCGACGATGAGCTGCTCCTGGAATTGGAGCTCGAGATCGTTGCGGGCCGGGAGCGAGACCACGCGGCCCGAGGTACCCTCGGGTGCGAGCTCGAGCCATTTGGGAATGCCTCGGCTCTTCGCGACCTCGCCGGAGTGCTGGAACTTTTCGTTGGCGGCGTACTTCGGGCTGATGGCGATCACCTCTCCCTCGCGAACCGAGTACGAGGGGATGTTGACGCGGTGGTCGCCGACCCGGACGTGCCCGTGCCGCACCAGAAGCCGCGCCGAGGCCCTGGAGGTCGCGAACCCCAGACGGTAGACGGCGTTGTCGAGCCGTCTTTCGAGTGACTGGAGAAGAATCTCACCGGTGATTCCGCGAGTGCGCTCCGCGCGCTCGAAGTAGAGCCGGAACTGCTTCTCCAGAAGACCGTAGGTCCTCTTCACTTTCTGCTTTTCCCGGAGCTGCAGACCGTACCCCTGGATGCGAGCCCGGCGGGTCTTCCCGTGCGCGCCGGGAGCGAAGTTCCTCTTCTCGATGGCGCACTTGGGCCCGAAGCATCTCTCCCCCTTGAGGAAGAGCTTCATCCCCTCGCGCCGGCAGAGCCGGCAAACTGGACCGCGATATCTTGCCAATGTGTTTCTCCTAAACTCTGCGCCGTTTCGGCGGCCGGCAGCCGTTGTGCGGAATCGGGGTGACGTCTCGGATGGACTTCACTTGAATCCCCGCCGCCTGAAGCGCCCGGATGGCGGACTCCCGGCCGGAGCCGGGGCCTTTCACCCGAACGTCGAGGCTCTTGCAGCCGAGAGCTCTCGCGGCCGAGGCCGCCTGGGTCGCCGCCTGCTGGGCGGCGAACGGCGTTCCCTTGCGGGAGCCCTTGAACCCCTGGCCTCCGGCGCTTGCCCAGCTCACGACGTTGCCTTCCTGGTCGGTGATGGTGATGGTCGTGTTGTTGAAGGTCGCCTGGACGTGGGCCACCCCCGCGAGGAGGGTGCGCTTTTCCTTCTTCTTGAAGGTCTTGCGTTTGCCCTTCTTTTCTTCTTTGGCTGCTTTGGCTGCTTTGGCTGCTTTCTTCGCCATCCGCTCGTTACCTCGACTTCTTCATCGTTCCCTTGCGCGGGCCCTTGCGCGTCCGGGAGTTGGTATGGGTCCTCTGGCCTCGGACCGGAAGACCACGGCGATGCCGGAGCCCTCGATAGCACCCGATGTCCATCAGCCGCTTGATGTTCATCGAGATCTCTTTGCGGAGATCTCCCTCGACGCCGCCCTCGGCATCGATGACCTTGCTGATGTGGCTGACCTGCTCCTCCGTCAAATCCTTGACCCGGATGTCGGCGCCGACCCCGGCCTTTCCTAGGATCGAGTTGGAGCGGTGACGCCCGATCCCGTAGATGGCGGTGAGGCCGATCTCCACTCTCTTCTCACGCGGCAGATCTACTCCGGCGATACGTGCCATGATTTCTCCTGACGGGTCTTATCCCTGCCTCTGCTTGTGCTTGGTGATAGGGCAAATCACCCGAACGACGCCCTCGCGACGGATGATCTTGCACTTGGCGCAAATCTTCTTTACCGATGACCTGACTTTCATTGCGAATCTCCCGGATCTTTCCCCTAATTTTTTACTTGTAACGATAAACGATGCGTCCCCGCGTCAGATCGTAGGGGGAAAGCTCCACCAGGACCTTGTCCCCGGGCAGGATGCGGATGAAGTGCTTGCGCATCTTTCCCGATACATGGGCTAGAACCTTGTGCTTGTTGTCGAGCTCCACTTTGAACATCGCGTTCGGAAGGGGCTCGACCACCGTCGCCGTGACCTCGATCGCGTCTTCTTTAGGCAAACTTCGCTCCTTCGAGGACCGTCCGGGGCTCCGCCAGAATCCAGGGGCCGGAGTCCGTAATCGCCACCGACCGCTCGAAATGAGCGGAGTAGCTGCCGTCCATCGTCACCACCGTCCATTTGTCGGCAAGAGTCTTCACGTGCCGCCCGCCTTCGTTCACCATCGGCTCGATCGCGAGGCAGATCCCCGCGGTAAGCCGGGGGTCGCGTCCCGACTGGACGAAATTCGGAACCGGCGGATCCTCGTGGAGCGCTCTGCCGATGCCGTGCCCGACGAACTCTCGCACTACCGAAAACCCCTGCCGCTCGACGTACGTCGAGACCGCGAGCCCGATGTCGGAAATCCGGTTGCCCGGCGTCGCCGCGTCGATCCCCCGGTACATCGCCGTCTCCGCGACCTCTAGAAGTTTCTTCAACTCTTTCGTTATCTCCCCGACACCGGCGGTGATGGCGTTGTCTCCAAAGTACCCGTCCACCACCGCTCCCAGGTCCAGACTGACGATATCCCCCTCTTCGAGCCTTCGGTTCGGCGACGGAATTCCGTGCACCACCTCGTCGTTCACCGAGACGCACAGGCTCGCGGGGAAACCCCGATACCCCTTGAAGGCCGGTGTCGCTCCTTCCCGCGCGATCTCGGCGGCGGCGATACGATCGAGCTCCGCCGTGGTAATCCCGGGCTCGAGCGCGCTCTTCAGCACTTCCAGGGTCCGAAGCACGATGGCATTCGCCTGGTGCATCCTTTCGAGCTCGCGATCGTCCCGTCTTCGAATCACGTCGCCGCCTCGGTCAAAAGCCCGGTCAGCCGCTGGAAGATTTCCGGGACGCTGCCCTTGCCGTCGATGGGGCGCACGCGGTCCCCATAATAGTCCAGAAGCGGCCGGGTCTTCTCCTGATATACCTGGAAGCGGCTCAAAACCGTCTCCTCGGCGTCATCGGAGCGCTCGGCCTCGCCGCCGCTTCTCCGGCCGGCGATGCGCCTCCGGAGCTCCTGATCGTCGAGCTCCAGGTTTGCGACCACCACCGGAGGCGCGGTTTTCTGGGAAAGCAGCTGGTCGAGGGCCTCCGCCTGGGGAATGGTGCGGGGAAAGCCGTCGAGGATGTAGCCCTTCTCGCAGTCCTTCGCCTGGAGACGGTCCCGGATGATGCCGAGCATGATGTCGTCGCCCACCAGTTGTCCGGCATCCATGATCGCCTTGGCTTTCTTGCCCAGCTCCGTTTTCTTCTCCCCGGCTTCTCGCAGGATGACTCCGGTCGAGATGTGCGGGACATCGAGCTCGAGGGCGACCTTCTGGGCCTGCGTGCCCTTTCCCGCCCCCGGCGGTCCCAAGAGAATGAGTCTCACCATCGCGCCGCCTCTATCCACGCCTTCCCCGGATGCGGCCGCGCTTCATGAAGCCGTCGTAATGCCGCATGATGAGCTGGCTTTCGATCTGCTGGACGGTGTCCATGGCGACCCCGACCACGATCAGGAGCGAGGTCCCGCCGAAGTAGAACGTCACCCCGAGGCCACTGGTGATCCAGCTCGGAAGGATCGAGTCGAGAAACGGACCGATGAGGGGAAGCGGCGCCACCCGGAAACCCGCGATCATGAACTCCGGGAGCACCGACACCGCCGCGAGGTAGAGGGCGCCGATGAAAGTGAGCCTCGTGAGGATGCTGTCGATGTACTCCGCGGTGCGCTTTCCCGGGCGGATGCCGGGAACGTACCCTCCGTACTTCCGCATGTTGTCCGCGACGTCGTCGGGATTGAAGATGATGGCCGTATAAAAATAGCAGAAGAAGATGATCCCGGCGACGTAGAGGAGCGTGTAGAGCGGCATGCCCCAGGCGAGCTGTTGGGCCACGTTGGCCATCCACGGGCTGGCCGGAAACATGGAGGCGAACGTCTGGGGGAGCGCGATGATTGAGCTTGCGAAGATTACCGGGATGACCCCGCTGGTGTTGACCTTCAAGGGCAGGTGTGTCTGCTGCCCCTGGTACGTGCGCCGCCCGACCTGGCGCTTGGCGTACTGAACGGGAATCCTCCGCTGCGCCCGCTCGACGTGGACGATCACGCCCACGACCACGACCATGAACATCAGGAGCAGCAACACGCCGAAGACGGTCTGCTCGCCGGTCGAGATGTTCCGGAAGGTCTCCACCATCGCTCTCGGGAATCCCACGACGATCCCGGCGAAGATGAGGAGCGACATTCCGTTTCCGATGCCGCGCTCGGTGATCTGCTCGCCGAGCCACATGATGAAGATCGTGCCCGCGGTGAGGGTCAAAATCGTCATCAGGGTGAAGCCAAATCCGGGGTTCGCGACCAGGGTCAACCCTCCGGTGAGCTCCGTCTTCTGCAGGAACGCCGCGATCCCCGCGGACTGGACGACGCTCAGGAGCACGGTTCCGTAGCGGGTGTACTGGGTAATCTTCTTGCGCCCGAGCTCTCCTTCCTTCGAGAGCTTCTCCAGATAGGGCCAGACCACGGTGAGGAGCTGTAAGATGATCGAAGCCGAGATGTACGGCATGATCCCGAGCGCGAACACCGTCACCCGGGAGAGGTTGCCTCCCGAGAACATGTCCACGAAGCCGAACCAGGTACCGCGATTCTGCTCGAAGAACTCGGTGAGCGCCCGGGCGTCGACCCCCGGCGTGGGAATGTGGTTTCCCAGCCGGTAGACGGCGAGCATCGCCAGAGTGAACAGCAGTCGATTCCTGAGGTCGGGAACGCGGAAGATGTTCTTGAGGCTCTCGATCACCCTTTGAGCTCCTCGGCTTTACCGCCGGCGGCCTCGATCTTCGCCTTGGCGCCGGCGCTGAACATATGGGCCTCGACCACTAGCTTCTTCTTGAGCTCGCCGTTTCCGAGAATCTTCACCGTCTGGTGCTTCTTGCGGAGCACCCGGTGCTGGACCAGGAGCGCCGGGGTCACGATCGTTCCCTCGGGAAAGCGGTCGAGATCGGAGACGTTCACCGTCGCCACTTCCTGAGAAAAGATGTTGGTGAAACCTCGTTTGGGAAGGCGGCGGATGAGGGGCATCTGCCCGCCCTCGAAGCCCCGTCTTCGGGAGTAGCCCGAACGGGACTTCGCCCCTTTGTGGCCGCGGCCCGCCGTCTTTCCGTTTCCGGAGCCGGGGCCGCGCCCGACGCGGAACTTCGCCTTGATCGAGCCCTTCGCGGGTTTGAGTGATTCGAGACTCATGATAACGATTGCCTCACGCTTCTAGGATCTGAACGAGATGACTGACTTTGTCGATCATTCCGCGGATTTCGGGAGTATCCTCTCGTTCCACCGTGTGGTTGATGCGCCGGAGCCCGAGCCCCAGCACCACCTGGCGCTGGTGGCGAGTCGTCCCGATGACGCTGCGGACGAGCTTGATCTTGACGCCGCTTTTCTTCGCCGCCGTCTTCTTCTGGCCCTTCGGGGCCTTCTTCGTGGTCTTGTCATCCTTATCAGGCATGGACTACCCCATAACCTCGGAGAGATCCTTGCCCCGGAGCTTGGCCACCGACTCCGGGCTCCGGAGCTCCATGAGCCCCGCGATCGTGGCCTTGACTACGTTCTGAGGGTTGCCGCTTCCGAGCGACTTGGTGAGGATGTCCTTGATCCCCGCCGCCTCCACCACCGCGCGCACCGCGCCTCCGGCGATTACTCCCGTTCCCTCGGTCGCGGGCTTCAGGAGCACCCGGCCGGCGCCGAAGACCCCCGTGACCTGATGGGGGATGGTGACGCCGGAAAGGGGGACGCGGATGAGTCCCTTCTTCGCGATCTCGATTGCCTTGCGGATCGCCGAGGGGACTTCCTTCGCCTTTCCGAGGCCGTAGCCGACCGTCCCGCGGCCGTCGCCCACGACGACGAGAGCGCTGAACGAAAGGTTCTTTCCGCCCTTGACGACTTTGGTGACCCGGTTGATGCTCACCACCTGATCCTTCAGCTCGAGCGCGGAAGCGTCGATTTTTGCTCGCACCATATTCTTAGTTTCTCGCTTTCTCGCTTTCTCGCTCTTGGGGGGGTTAAAACTTCAATCCCGCTTCGCGGGCGGCGTCGGCAAGCGCCTTGATCCGGCCGTGGTATTTGAATCCTCCGCGATCGAAGACCACCGATTCGATACCCTTTTCCCGGCACCGGCTCGCTATGAGCTTGCCTACTCCAGAGGCGCCCTCTTTCTTTCCTCCGCCCGTCTGGCCCTTGTCGCGGCTGGAGGCGGCGGCCATCGTGCGGCCCTTCCCGTCGTCGATGACCTGAGCGTAGATGTGCTTGAGGCTGCGGAACACGGCGAGCCTGGGCCTCGCCTCGGTTCCCACGACTTTCTTCCGGATGCGAAGGTGAATCCGGCCCCTCGCCTCGGTCTTGGTGTGAATCTTCATTCGTTTCGCTCCCGCGGACGCTAGGTCGCTCCGGTCTTCCCCGCCTTCTTCTTCAGCTGCTCGCCGGTGTAGCGGATGCCCTTTTGCTTGTAGGGATCGGGCGCGCGAAGGCCGCGGATGTTGGCCGCCACCTGACCTACGAGCTGCTTGTCCGCTCCGGAGACGACGATATGCGTGTTCTTGTCCACCTTGACGTCGATTCCCTCCGGGATTGGGAACTCGACGGGATGCGAGTATCCGAGGGCGAACGTTACCTTCCGCCCGTCGACCGCGGCGCGGTAGCCAATGCCCACGATGTCGAGCTCCTTGGTGAATCCCTGGGAGACCCCGTGCACCGCATTGGCGACGAGGCTCCGGGCGAGGCCCCAGAACGGCTTGAGATCGCTGGTCTCCCGCTCCCGGACCGCCTTCAAAGCTCCGTCCGCCTGCTCGAGCTTGATGCCCCGCGGAAGCCGGGTTACGAGCTTCCCTTTGGGCCCTTCGATCTCGACCCGATCGGCGTCGAATTTCACTTTGACCCCGCTCGGGACCGCAATCGTTTTTCCGCCTACTCTCGACATGAAATCCGCCTCGTTTTCCCTACCAGACGTTCGCCATGAGCTCGCCGCCGACGCCCTCGCGGATCGCCTTGCGCCCGGTCATGAGTCCTCTCGAGGTAGAGACGATATTGATGCCGAGGCCCCCCTGGACCCGTGGAATCTGATCCTTGTTGACGTAGACGCGCCGGCCGGGCTTCGACACCCGTTCGATGCCCAGAATCACCCGGGTTCCGTCCGTCATCTTGCGGAGGAAGAGCCGCAAAACGCCTTGGGGTCCCTCCTCGATCGTCTTGTAGCCGACGATGTAGCCCTCTTCCTTCAAGATCCGCGCGACTTCCGCCTTCACCTTGGACGCCGGGATATCGACTTTCTCGTGGCGCGCCATGATACTGTTTCGAATTCGCGTCAGCATGTCGGCGATGGGATCGCTAGTCATGATCTGTTCCCCTTCTCCTCACCAGCTAGATTTCATCAGGCCGGGAACGTCGCCCGCGAGGGCGAGTTTCCGGAAGCAAAGCCGGCACAGCCGAAACTTCCTCAGAAACGCCCGCGGCCTGCCGCAGCTCTGGCAGCGGCTCTTCGCGCGAACCTTAAACTTCGGTTTGCGCAGCGTCTTGGCGATGGCGGATTTGCTGGCCAAAGTTTTTTGCCCTCCCCCTCGATCTAGTTGCGGCGGAACGGCAGGCCCAGAAGCTCGAGGAGCCGCCGGGCTCCTTGATCGTCCCGCGAAGTGGTTACGAAAGTGATGTTCATGCCCCGGCTCTGGCTCACCCGGGAGTAGTCGATCTCCGGAAAAATGAGCTGATCCTCGAGACCCATGGTGTAGTTTCCCCGACCGTCGAAGGACTTCGTGGGAGCCCCGCGGAAGTCGCGGACGCGGGGAAGAGCAACGTTCACCAGCCGATCGATGAACTCCCACATGCGCTTGCCCCGCAGGGTCACGGTGGCCCCTACCGGCTGCCCCTCGCGGAGCTTGAAGGCGGCAATGGACTTCCTCGCCCGGCGCATCACCGGCCGCTGTCCGGTGATGGACGCGAGCTCCTCCATGGCGGAGTCGAGGAGCTTGATGTTCTGAGACGCCTCACCCACGCCCATGTTCACCACGACCTTCTGCATGCGGGGAGCGGCCCAGACGTTTTGAATCGCGAGATCCTTCATCAGCTGGGGGCGGATGCTCTCTTGATACTGCTTTTTCAGACGGCTCATTTGTCGATCACTCCGTCGCAGGCGGCGCAGGTGCGCACCTTTCTTGCGTCCGACAGGGTCTTGTGACGGACCCGGGTCGGCTTGTTGCACTCGGGGCAGACGATCATGAGCTTCGACACGTGAAGCGATGCCTCGCGCTCGACCACTCCGCCTTTGATGTTGCGCTGGGGATTCGGCTTGGTATGCCGCTTCAGCATGTTTACCCGCTCGACGATGGCCCGCGCGCGCGCGGGCATGGTGCGCAGCACCCTCCCGCGCTTGCCCCGGTCCTTCCCCGAACGGACTTCGACCTGGTCGTTCTTGCGAATGTGCAGTCGGGTTGTTGACACGGCTACAGCACCTCTGGCGCCAGGGACACGATCTTCATGAACTTCTTCTCCCGAAGCTCGCGAGCGACCGGTCCGAAGACGCGCGTGCCCAGGGGCTCGTTCTGGTCGTTGATGAGCACCGCGGCGTTGTTGTCGAAGCGGATGTAGGTTCCATCCTTGCGGCGGTGCTCCTTGCGGGTCCGCACGATCACCGCCTTCACTACCGAGCCCTTCTTGACGGCGCTCTCGGGCGTCGCCTCTTTCACCGAAGCGGTGATGACGTCGCCCAGGTGGCCGATCTTTCCCACACCACCGCCCCGCGGATGGATGCAGGATATCTTCTTGGCGCCGGAGTTGTCCGTCACCTCGAGAATCGTTCGCATCTGAATCATGGTTCAATCCCTGCTAAATTAGTCCGGTCGTTTTCCCGAGCTCAGGCGGGAGCCGCGGTCTCGGCAGGCTGCTCCGGCTTGGCCTGGGATGGGTTCAGAACTTCCACCAGGCGCCAGCGCTTGCTCTTGGAGAGCGGCCGGCATTCGACGATGCGCACGCGATCGCCGATCTTGCACTTGTTCTCCTCGTCGTGAATCATGAACGTCGAGGTCTTCTTGAACGCCCGTTTGTAGAGCGCGTGCCGAACCAGCCTCTCGACCGCGACCACGGCGGTCTTGTCCATCTTGTTGCTGGTGACGACCCCCACCTTGGTTACCTTCGCCATGTCCTACCTCTCGTCTGCATCAACTGAGCCAAACTTTTCTCCACCGGGCTCAAGTGGCTTGGCGCTCGCGAAGAACGGTCTTGACCCGCGCGAGATCGCGGCGCAGGTTCCGGACCTTACCCATCTGGTCGAGCTGCCCCGTCTCTTTCTGAATCCGGGCGCGGAAAATCTCTTCCGCGAGCTCCTCCACCCGGGTCTCGAGCTCTTCGTTCTTGAGCTCTCGGATCTTCTCGACTCTCACCGCTCTACGCCTCCTCGAACCGGGTCACGAATTTGGTTTTGACTCCGAGCTTGTGCCCCGCGAGGCGGATGGCCTCTTTGGCCACGTCCGCGGTGACCCCCTCCATCTCGTACAGCACCCGGCCGGGCTTCACCACCGCCACCCAGCCCTCCGGGGCGCCCTTACCTTTTCCCATTCGCGTTTCCTGCGGCTTCTTGGTCACGGGCTTATCGGGAAACACGCGGATCCAGACGCGCCCGCTGCGCTTCACGAAGCGGGTGATGGCGACGCGGGCAGCCTCGATTTGCCGGTCGGTGATCCAGCCGGGCTCGAGCACCTTGAGCCCGTAGTCTCCGAAAGCGACGGTATGGCCTTTCCAGGCCTTGCCTTTCATGCGGCCCCGCTGCTGCTTTCGAAACTTGACCTTCTTCGGCTGCAACATGACCTGTTACTCCCCTTTGCGCGAGCGCGAGCGCGAGGGCGGCGCCGGCGCCTCTGCGCGGGCCAAAGGAGCGAGCGGGATCAACTCCCCTTTGTAGATCCAGCACTTCACCCCGATCTGTCCGTAGGTGGTGAAGGCCTCGGCGAAACCGTAGTCGATGTCGGCCCGGATGGTGTGAAGCGGAAGCTGTCCCAGGAGGTACCATTCCGAGCGCGCGATCTCCGCTCCGTTCAGCCGTCCGGCGCATCGCACCCGGATGCCCTTGGCGCCGAACCGAAGAGTCGAGTCGACGGCCTTCCGCATCGCACGGCGGAAGGCGATTCGTTTTTCGAGCTGGAGCGCTATCGACTCCGCCACCAGCTGCGCGTCGAGCTCGGGTTTCGCGACCTCGATAATATTGATGTAGACCTCGCGCTGGGTCTTGGCCTGGATTTCCTGCTTGAGCTTGTCGACCTCGGTTCCCTTTCGGCCGATGATGATCCCCGGGCGCGAGGTGTGGATGTTGATCTTCAGCTTGTTCGCCGCCCGTTCGATCTCGACCCGGGATACGCCCGCGTGGGAGAATCGCCGCTTGAGCTGCACTTTCAGCCGCAAATCCTCGTGCAGGAGCTTCGCGTAGTCCTTCTCGGCGTACCAGCGCGAGCGCCAGGTCTTGTTGTAGCCGAGGCGGAACCCGAAGGGGTGGACTTTCTGTCCCATCTCTACTCCTCTTCTTTCTCAGAAACCTGCACCGTCAAGTGCGTCGTGCGGTGCACCACCCGATAGGCGCGCCCCATGGGCGCCGGCCGGATTCGCTTCATCGAGGGACCCTGGTTGGCGAAGGCGGCCGTCACCACCAGATCGTCCTCGTCGATGCGCTTCGCCAGCTCCACCGCCTTCTGCTGGGCGTTGGCGATGGCCGAGCGCAGCACCTTCTCGAGCGGCTTGCAGGCACGTTTGTTGGTGTTCTGGAGAATCGCCAGAGCTTCCGCCGCGCGCTTTCCACGAATGAGATCGATGACCAGGCGCGCTTTCGAAGACGATCCTCTCAAGTATTTGGCGGTCGCTTCTGCTACTACCATCTCTCCTCCGCTCGACTTACTTCGCCGGTGCCGCGGCCGCCGCGAGCTTCGCTTCTTTTCCAGTCTTGGTGGTATGCCCGCGGAACGTGCGAGTCGGCGAGAACTCGCCGAGCTTGTGGCCTACCATGTTCTCGGTCACGTACACCGGAATGAACTTCTTTCCGTTATGGACCGCGAGAGTGTGTCCCACCATTTCGGGAATCACCGTCGAGCGGCGCGACCAGGTCTTCACGACTTTCTTGTCGCCCCCGTCGTTCATCGCCTCGATCTTCTTCAGGAGGCTGTCGTCGATGAAAGGGCCCTTCTTCAGCGATCTGGACATGCTCTAACCTCGGTTCTTGCCGCGGCGGCGCACGATGAACTCGTCCGTCCGCTTGTTGTTGCGGGTCTTGTATCCCTTGGTGGGCACACCCCAGGGGCTCACCGGGTGTCGTCCTCCCGAGGTGCGACCCTCCCCTCCGCCATGTGGATGATCGACGGGGTTCATCGAGACACCGCGGTTATGAGGCTTTCGCCCCATCCACCGCTTGCGCCCAGCCTTGCCGATGGAGACGTTCTCGTGCTCGAGGTTCCCGACCTGACCAACCGTCGCCCGGCACCGCTTGTGAACGATGCGGACCTCGCCCGACGGAAGCTTGAGCGTAACGTATTGTCCTTCCTTGGCGACGACCTGCGCGCCCGCGCCGGCGCTTCGCGCCATCTGGCCGCCCTTTCCCGGCTTGAGCTCGATGTTGTGCACCGTGGTGCCGAGCGGCATGAACTCGAGCTGCAGACAGTTGCCCGGAAGAATATCGGCGGTGTTGCTGGCGACAACCGTATCGCCCACCTTCAAGCCCACGGGATGGAGGATGTAGGTCTTCTCTCCGTCGGCGTAGTGAATCCGGGCGATGCGGGCCGAGCGGTTGGGGTCGTATTCGATCGCCGCCACCTTCCCCGGCACGTCGGCCTTGGGGCGCTTGAAGTCGATGATGCGGTACCGCTGTTTGTGACCGCCCCCTCGAAAACGCACGGTGATGCGTCCGTTGTGGTTTCTCCCCCCCCGCTCGTGCTTGGGCTCGGTGAGAGACTTGAGAGGCCTCGTCTCCGTAAGCTCCTCGAAGCTCTGGACGGTGAAAAACCGCCGGCCCGGCGACGTGGGGCTGTACTTCTTGAGTGGCATCGGTGTATCAGACTCCCTCGAAGAACTCGATCATCTTCTCGCCTTTACGCAGAGTCACGAAGGCCTTCTTCCAGTCGGGCCTTCGCCCCTCGAACCGCCCATAGCGCTTGAGTTTCCCCCCTACGCTCGCGGTCCGGACGGCGCGCACCTTGACGCCGAAGAGCTTTTCCACCGCCCTCTTGATCTCCGTCTTGTTCGCGCTCGGGGCGACCTTGAAGCTCAGCGTGCTGTGGTCGTCCTTCGAAGCTGCTGCCTTCTCGGTGACGAGCGGTCCGTAGATGACGTCTTGCATCTTCATCGCGAAAGCCTCTCCTCGAGCTGGGCAGCGGCTTCTTCCGACAGCAGGATCTTCCTCGCCGCGAGAACGTCATAAGCATGAAGCCCCGCGACCGATTTCACCTCGACCTTGGGGAGGTTGCGTGCCGAAAGGTGGAGCGACTCCGAGGGCTTCACCTCGACCAGCAGGACTCGGCCCGGCAGAACGCCGAGATCGTCGAGCCGTCCCTTGAGCGTCTTGGTGCTCGGCTTGTCGGGACCGAGGCCATGAACCACGGTCACGGCGTCCTCTTTGACCCTGAGGGAGAGGGCGGAGCGGAGCGCCCCCCGCTGTACCTTGCCATTCAATTTGAATCCGTAGTCCCGCGGCTGCGGGCCGAATACCGTTCCGCCCTTCCTCCAGAGCGGGTTTCGCGACGAGCCCACCCGCGCCCGCCCGGTGCCTTTCTGACGCCAGGGCTTCTTGCCACCGCCCGAGACCAGCGCCCGATTCTTGGTCGCGTGGGTCCCTCGGTGAAGGCTGGCGCGGTAGTGCTTTACCGCTTCGTAGAGCAGATGCCGGTTCGGGGCCACGCCGAAGACACTCTCGGTGAGCGCTTTCTGGCCGCGTGAGCCAGAGGCGACGTCTACCATGGGAACGCTTGGCATCTTCTACTCCTGTACTTTACTTATTTGGCTTGCTCGGCTTACTTGGCGCGATCGACTTCCTGGTGCGCGGCCGGCACTTCACGATCTCGACGTAGGTGCCGTTGGCCCCCGGAACCGCGCCCCTCACAAGGAGCAGGTCCTGCTCCTCGATCACTTCCACGACCTCGAGGTTCTTCGCCGTCACCCGGTCCTGACCCATATGGCCCGCGGCGCGCATTCCGGGTACGACTCGCGAGGGAAAGGCCGAGGCGCCAATCGAGCCCGGAGCCCGATGGAACATAGAGCCGTGCGTCGCGCGTCCTCCGCGGAAATGGTGGCGCTTCACGACACCGGCGAAGCCCTTGCCCTTGCTCACGCCGATCACGTTCACCTTCTCGGACTTGCTGAAGACGCTCACTTTGATCGAGTCGCCGACCTTGGGCTCTTGATCGCTTGGCCCACTCCCGAGGCCGAACTCGCGGAGCATCCGGCACGGGGCCGAGCCGGACTTCTTGAAATGACCTTCCTGGGGCTTCGTGGCCTTGGTTCGCCGGCCCGGCTCCACCAGCCCGATCTGGATGGCGTCGTAGCCGTCGCTCGCTTTCGTTTTTCTCTGCACCACGACGCAAGGGCCCGCTTTGAGCACCGTCACGGGAATGACCGAGCCGTCCTCCGCGAACCTCTGGGTCATGCCCAGCTTTCTTCCGATGATCCCAGTCATGATCTTGTCCATTTACTCGTGGTCACTCGCGGTTACTTCGAGTGCTCCTTGCCAAACGCTTTGATCTCGACGTCCACCCCCGCTGGCAGATCGAGCCGCATGAGCGCGTCGACCGTCTGGGGCGTGGGCTCGAAGATGTCCAGTAGACGTTTGTGGGTGCGGATCTCGAACTGCTCGCGCGACTTCTTGTCCACGTGAGGCGAGCGCAGGACCGTCCACTTGTTCTTGACCGTGGGAAGCGGGATCGGCCCGGCAATCCGCGCGCCGGTTCGTTTCGCGGTCTCCACGATCTCGTGAGTCGACTGGTCCAGGATCCGATAGTCGTAGGCTTTGAGCCGGATCCGGATTTTTTCGCTTGTGGCTGCCATCTTTTTCTTACTCCAGAACTTCGCTGAGGGTGCCGGCGCCGACCGTGCGGCCGCCCTCGCGGATGGCGAAGCGCAGACCCTTCTCCATCGCGATCGGCGTGATCAGGGTGATCTCCAGGTTCGTATTGTCCCCAGGCATCACC
>CAZKNR010000084.1:0-63910 GCA_964553925.1 uncultured Acidobacteriota bacterium | reverse complement strand
GTGAAAACGGCGGTGTTGGCTCCGATCCCGAGGGCGAGCGAGACGAGGGCGACGGCGGTGAACCCCGGCCGCATCCGGAGCGCCCGAAGACCGAGGCGCACGTCCTGCCAGAGCGAGTCCAGGAGCGCGAAGCTCCAGGTGTCGCGGCTCTCTTGCATGAGCCGGCTGCTCCGGCCGAAATCGCGCTCGGCCGTCCGGCGTGCATCCGCGGGAGGCATTCCGGAAGCGAGGTTCTCCTCGCGTTTCATCTCGACGTGGAGACGCATCTCCTCGGCGAGATCGCGCTCGAATTCTTCACGGCGAAAGTAGAACAGCAATCTCCGGAGAACGTCCATGACTCATTCACCTCATTCACCTCGGGCACCTCATTCCCCTCGGGCGGGCCGCATCAGACGAAGGATCCCCTCCATCACTCTCTCGAAGTCGGCGACCTCCTTCTGGAGCTCTCTTCTTCCCGACGGCGTCAGTCGGTAGAAGCGGGCCCGGCGGTTGTTCTCCGACTGGCCCCATTCGGCCTTCAAGAAGCCCTTGAGCGAAAGACGCTGGAGCGCCGGATAGAGAGAGCCTTCCTCCACGTGGAGCACGTCGTTCGAGATGTTCCTGATGAAGTGGGCGATGCCGTAGCCGTGCATGGGCTCGCCGTTACGCTCGAGAGATCGAAGGATGAGCATCTCGAGCGTGCCCGGAAGGAGCTCGGATTTGCTTACGGGCGTTTCGGACTTTCCCATAGACGGCCTATGGGAGAGTAGCGCTCGCACGAGTCGGTGTCAAACGAAGGGCACCGTGTTAAGTTACCGCGGTGCGGCTCAAGTTCTTCAAAACCCCCGCCGACTTCCGAAAGTGGCTCCAGCCGAATCACGAGAAGGCTGCGGAGCTCTGGGTCGGCTTCTACAAGAAGGGCACGAAGCCGAGCATCACCTGGCCCGAGTCCGTCTCCGAAGCGCTTTGCTTCGGATGGATCGACGGTGTCCGGAAGTCGGTCGACGAGTCGAGCTACACCATCCGCTTCACCCCGAGGAAGCCTTCGAGCGTATGGAGCACCATCAACATACGAAGCGCGACGGCGCTCATCGAAGAAGGAAGGATGCATCCCGCGGGCCTGAGAGCGTTTGAGAAGCGAAAGGAGAATCGGTCCGGAATCTACTCCTACGAGAACCGGCCGCAGACCCTGCCCGCGGTGTACGAGAAGCGGCTCCGACAGAACGCCGCCGCCTGGAAGACGTTCCAGGCGCAGTCTCCCTGGTACCGGAAAACCGTAACCTGGTGGGTGGTGAGCGCGAAGAAGGAAGAGACCAGGCTGAAACGGCTCGACCAGTTGATCGAGGTCTCCGCGAAAGGCGTCACGATTCCACAGCTGACGCGCAAGAAATAGAGGTGTCTATGATCCCCATACTCATCGCCATTCTCGCCGCCCCCGCCGAAGACGTATCTCGAACGGAGCTCACCGAGACCGTGGAACGTCTCGCGGTGCTCGACCGCATCTCCGGAAACGATGGCGAGCGCGAGGCGAACGCGTATCTGAAGAGGAAGCTCATGGAGTACGGAGTGCCCTTCGACTCCTACGAGATGGAGCTCTACCTCAGCCACCCGATGAGCGCCTCGGTCACCGTCCTGACCCCGGAGCCCGCGAAGCTCGAGGCCATCAACCATGCCTTCTCCCGGTCGACTCCCGCGGGCGGCGTCGAGGGCGAGCTCGTGTACATCGGCCGGAACATGACGGCGGACCCGTTCGACGCTCCGCTCGTCGACTACGAGGCCATCGACGTGAAAGGCAAGATCGTCCTCGACGACGGCTTTCCCGCTCCCTATCGGGCGTTCGCAACCGAGAGAGCGGGCGCCCTCGCCCAGATCTACATCAACCCCGACGACCGGCTCCACAACATGACGGTGACGACCATCTGGGGAGCGCCGACCCCGGAAACGGCGTCGCTTCTCCCGCGGAATCCCATCGTCGCCATGAAGAGGCCCGATGGCGATGCCCTTCGCGATCGGCTTGCGCGGGGAGAGAAGGTGCGGGTGAGAGTCGACGGCGTCGTCGATACCCGCTGGCGAAAGACGGAGCTCATCGTGGCCCGCGTCGAAGGGAGCGCCGAAAAGGAGAAGTTCGTCCTCATCGGCGGCCATATCGACTCCTGGCACGAAGGAGTCACCGACAACGCGACCGGCAACGCCGCGATGCTGGAGGCGGCGCGCCTTCTCCATCGGAGCCGGGACCGGCTCCTGAGGAGCGTGCGCATCGCCTGGTGGCCGGGACACTCACCCGGCCGTTACGCGGGCTCGGCGTGGTATGCCGACCATTTCTTCTCGGATCTCCGGCAAAACGCCGTGGCTCACATCAACATCGACTCCATCGGAACGAGGAGCGCGACCCGGTACTCCGCGACGCACATGGCGGAGCTCGAGAGTTTCAATCTCGGCCTCATCCGGGCGAAGACCGGACAGGAGCCCAAAGGGTCGCGGCCGGGTAAGATCGGGGACGAGTCCTTCGTCGGTCTTGGAATTCCGAGCGTGCGGTTCTCGAAGTCGATTCCCGAGGGCTCCCCCGATCGCGGGGTCGCCGACGGGAGCGGGGGGTCCTGGTGGTGGCACTCGCGGGAAGACAGCCGGGACAAGGTGGACCTCGACCTTCTAACCGAGGAGACGGATCTCCTCGTGGCGCAGACCTACGGCCTGGCGAGCCCGGCTCTCATCCCCTACGACTTCCGCGCGACGGCGAAGGAGATGAAGGAGAAGCTCGAAAGCATCGCGCCTTACGACACAGGGAACCTCGTTTCGCTCGTGGAACGGTTCGGCGCAACCGCCGAGACCCTGGCGTCTCTCGCGGAGAAATCCGTCGCGGACCCCCGCGCGTTCAACGACGGGCTCATCCGCATCAGCCGCGCGCTCAACTCCGTCTACTACAGCAGAAGCGGCCCCTACGATCAGGACACGAACGAGCTCATCCCGCGATTTCCCGGTCTCGCGATCGCTTCCGAGCTCTCGAAACTCGACCGTGGCAGCGACGAGGCCCGGTTCCTCAACGTCCGCTTGAAGCGCGAGGGGAACCGCATCGAGGAGGCTCTTCTGGAAGCGATAGAGGTGGCCGGTGCTCTGAGCGGCCCGCGAGCCCGCTGAGCGACTCGTCGACGCGTCACCGGATAAGCCCCACCCTCTGAAAATCGGCCCGCGTCGCGCCGGGCTCGAGACCCGAGGCATAAACCGCCCGAATAGCCTGAAGCTCGAGCTCGCTGAAGACGGTTCGCCCGGCGGGGGAGGTGGTGTGGGTGCCGTCGTTGATTGGAATAGCGGACTAACGGTGCCGGGAAACGGCGAGAAACCGTGCTTCGGACACACTCCAACTCCGCCAGGAGTCCCCGATCAGGATCCGGACGGATTGCACAAGAACCGCGGGAAAGCGAATCGGGATCCAGCCCTTGCGATAGCCTCGCGCCAGCAACTGGAGCACTTCCGTCTCCCGTTCGGTGAGCTCGTCCCGGTAGTGACGGACGACGGACGTCGCAAGGACCTCGGCCACTCCCGGCGAGAGCCAGCGCCTTCGGTCGTGGACGGACCGGATGGCCTGAAGAACGCTGTCGGGCGGATCGTCCTTGAGGACGTAGCCCGCAGCTCCGGCCTCGATCAGGCCCACAACATATTCTTTCCTCTTGTACGCGGAGAGAACGAGCACCCTTCGGGTGCCTCTGTCGGATCGCCCGGGCGCTCTCGATGACTCGGTGGCCTGGCATGTGAGCTTCGAGAACGAGCACGTCGGGTCGCGCCGCTTCCAGAGTGGCGAAGAGCTCCGTCGCGTCTGCGACTTCTCCCACAATCTCGAAGTCCGGCTCTCGGGAAAGAAAACTCGCGATCGCCGCGCGGACCACATGATGGTCCTCTGCCAGAACGATGCGGATTCTCTTCCGATCGGGCCCCATGCGGGGGATCGATTGTGGTTCTGACGGCCATCGCGCGCAAACGGCCAACCGTCGACTCAGCCGGCTGCGATTCGGTTGACGAAGAGAACTACCTATCCGTCGTTCGGTTTCCGCCGTCCGCGAGACCGACGCGCCACCAAGTACCCAAGTATTCCAGAGCAGGAGTCACCGTAGAGATACTTGTCGTGGTTCTCGGCGATGTCGGGCGGGGCGACCTTGATGCAGCCCTTGAGCTCCATGGCCGTCTTCCACCCGGTGGGATCGTCATCCTCGGCCGCGGGCGCGGGCGCCGCCTCGGGTCCCGCTTCGATGGTCACGTGGACCTTGGACTTCTCCTTGAGCGCGAGCGGGCGCTCGGGCTTGAGCACGCCGTCTTCGTACACCGCGTCCACGTCGATCGTCATGGCGTTAACCTCAGGGGCCTATTGTACCGCCCTTCCGCCTCCGCCAGTAGGCCCCGGGCGCTCTCGATGACTCGGTGGCCCGGCATGGGAGCGTCGAGAACGAGCAAGTCGGGTCGCGCCGCTTCCAGAGTCGCGAAGAGCTCCGTCGCGTCTGCGACCTCTCCCACAATCTCGAAGTCCGGCTCTCGGGAAAGAAAACTCGCGATCGCCGCGCGGGCCACATGATGGTCCTCTGCCAGAACGATGCGGATTCTCTTCCGGTCGGGCCCCATGGTTCGCGGGACCTAATTGTGGCTCTGACGGCGATCGCGCGCAAACGGTCAGCCGTCCACTCGGCCGGCTGCGATTCGGTTGACGAAGAGAACTACTCAGTCAATCGATCAAATGTCGGGGGAGCCGGCTGCATATTCCGGCGGCGCAAGGAGGCATCTTCCCCGCCCAGCCAGCGTTATGTAGCCAAAACGCAGGGGGAGCATTGCTCCGTGAGCGAGGAGGCCACAAGGCCGGAAACCCTCGTGCGTAGCTCCCGCTCAGCATCACGCTGACCGACTCCCCGGCAACGGACGTGTCCTGAGCTTCGAGCCGGAAGCGAAAGTCATCGAGATTGACTTCGGCAGGAGTTGACGGAGACCAGCAATGATGCGACCCCCGCAAAGGGCCCGACGGCAATCGTATGCCGCCGAGACTGCCGCACGGAGGGGGCCGGGCTGGTTCGCTCGAGGACGCGCGAGAGTTTAGCGGATCCCGGTCCGCGTCTCAAATTGACTTGGCCGCGGCCTTACTTGGGGCGCTTCTCCATCGCTTTGCGGAGCGTATCGGCGAGGGAGCCGAATCCGCCTGCCTGGGCTTCGGCCGCGCTCTGCCGCGCCCCGTAATCCCGGGCTTCTTCCCTCTCCGCCGTCTCCCGGAGCGCTTTGCGGCTCAGGCGAATCCGGCGGTTGGAAGGGTCGACGTCCAGAACGATGACTTCGACGTCGCTTCCCACCGGAAAGAGCTTCCGGAGGTCACCGTCTCGTTCCGCTCCGGTCTCTTCGAGCGGGATGAGCCCGGTGCTGCCCGCCTTCAGGAAGACGAAGACGCCGTAGCTCTCGTGGCGCTCGACCTTGCCCATGAGCCGCGCGCCGGGTTGTATCGGCTCCGCTTTCTCCGCCCTCGCGGAGCCCTGCTCGATGACCGCAACTCCGATCCTCTTGCGATCGGGATCGATGCTCAAGATCTCGACGGCCAGCCGCTCGCCGGCGGGTACCAGGGCTTTCCAGGCATCCGCCTTCCCGGTCGGCGGGAAGGTCGACACGTGCGCCAGGCCTTCGATGCCCGCGGAAAGCTCGATGAAGGCGCCGAAGTCCGCCGAGCGCGTGACCCGCCCCATCAAAACCTGACCGACCTCGAATGTGCTCGCGACCGAGGACCAGGGATCCGCCGAAAGCTGCTTCAGTCCGAGCGATATCTTTCCCTTCTCCTCGTCTACCCCCAGGACCTTGACCGTGATCTCGTCTCCCGGCTGCACCACGGCCGCGGGATCCGTCACCCGGGACCAGCCCATTTCGGAGACGTGGAGGAGCCCCTGAATTCCCCCTCCGAGATCCACGAAAGCGCCGTAGTCGCGCACCGACACCACGCGTCCTCGGAGGACCGCGTCTTTCACGACGAGTTTCCTGACCTCTACCGCTCGCTCTCGTTCCTCTTCCTCGAGAAGCGCGCGGCGCGACACAACGATGTTCTTGCCGTCGCCTTTGTACTCGACGATGCGAAAGAGGTACACTTTTCCCTGATGGATCGCGGGATCCTCGGTGTACGCCGTCCCGATCTGGGAGATGGGGCAAAACGCGCGCTGGCCCGAGAATCGAACCTCGTATCCGCCCTTGATGACCGCCTCGATGCGGCCCTCGACGGGAAGGCCCGACTCGAACGCGTCCCGCAGCGCCTCCCGCGTCGCGGCATGCCGGGCGAGCTTGTGGGACAGCTTCAGTCCGCCCGCCGTAGAAACCACGATCGCCTTCACAGTATCTCCGACCGAGACCTGAATCCTGCCGTCGGGATCGGTCAGCTCCGCAAGGTCGATCGTCGCTTCCCCCTTCCCGCCGACGTCGACGAAGGCCACATCGGCGCCGAGCGCGACCACCTTCCCCGCAATCTCGTCGCCCTCCCGGTAGCGTTTCGGCTGGAGAGACTCCTCCAGCATTCGAGCGAAGTCTTCGTCCTCGTCTTCTGGAGTCGTCGTCATTGACCGCGAGCCTAACACAGGCGCTCGGACGCCAGCTATCGCGCGTCGACGTGCGGGCATTTGCTGCGCAATCTTTACACGTTGAGGAATCGCTCGCGGCGGGATATTCTCCAGCCTTCGATCTCGAGAGGAGAGGATCATGAACCGAGAGCTCCTAATTTCCCTGATGGGTCTCACGCTCGCGACGTCGGTCGCAACCGCGCAGGAGTCGGCCTCGCCCTGGCCCGCGGGCGACGAGCGCGGCATGGCGAACGCGATCGGCCCCGAAACCTGGGGCCGCTGCGCTGCGCTCCTTTCGCAATCGAGCGCGAAAGTCTACGAGGTCTCGCAGCTGCGCACGGGCACCATGCCCCTTTCTCCATTCGCAGGCCCATACGTCCCGAAACCCGTCCCTACCGGCGGTCTTCCCGGCTCGACGCAGGTGTTCAATATGGAGGTACTGAACGAGGGCGCGAACCCAGGACAGCAGGGGACGCAGATGGACGCCCTCGGGCACTTCGGCTATCTCGAGGGCCCCTGGGACGGAGCGTCACCCCTTCCCTCCGACTCCGCCCGCTACTACGGCGGGTTCACGCAGAAGGACGTAAAGCCCACTCCGGAGTCGCCCCTGCTCCGGCTCGGCATCGACAAAGTGCCACCCATCGTCACCACCGCGGTACTGCTCGATGCAAAGCGGCACGTAGGCAAGGGACTGGCGATGAAGGCCGGCGACGTCGTGACCGCCCAGCACGTCGCCGAGATGGTCGAGGCTCAAGGGCTTCAAAAGCGAGGCATCCTTCCCGGCGACGCGGTCTACGTCTACACCGGCTGGAGCGACCGCTGGAAAGATCCCGACACCGAGAAGGTCTACTACGCGATGGCCCCCGGGCTCGCCTACGACGCGGTGAAGTACCTCGGTGAGAAGCGAGTCGTCGTGGTCGCGCTCGACACGCCGTTCGTGGATGCGATGGCCGAGGGCCAGCTCGCCGGCAAGGTTGGCCCCGCGCCGGGGACGCCTCCCGGGTTCGCATTCGCGTCGCACCACCACTTGCTCACCCAGATGGGAATCCACCTCGTCGAGAACGCGAAGCTCGACGAGCTCGCGCGCGACCAGGTGTGGACCTCGTGCACGATGATCCTGCCGTTGCGTGAGAAAGGGAGCGCGGGCTCGCCGGTGCGGCCGGTCGCCATCGGAGTTCCAGGGAGGTAAGTTTCTAACAGCCCAACTCCGGCAGCGTTACGGGGACTGACGGATTCTAGTTTGCTGCGCTGGCCGGATGCGTCACTCACACCGGCGTCCGAAGGAACTCGAGGGCGGGGAGGAGCGGTACCAGATCCGGGATCCATCCGTCGTTCGGGTTCGACAAGACTGCTCAGCTCCTTTCGTGCTACCCTCCAACCCCTTCGGAAACGCAGGGCAATAGAGCCCTGGGTTCCGGCCAGATGGGAAAGAGAGGACGAGATGTCAGACACACTTATCGAAGTTGGCAAAGCGCCGGTCATTGCCTACAGCGAGAAGGATTGGGACAAAGCGAGGGCATGCGTCACGCCGAACTACCATTACGACGAGGTGGCGACCCACCGCGCGGTCGACGGGATCGACAACGTTCTCGACGTGTGGAAGGGCTGGGCCAAAGCCTTCCCCGACTCCAAGGCCACGTTTCACGACGCCTTTGCCAGCGGGGATACCGTCGTGGTGGAGCTGACCTGGAAGGGCACACACACCGGACCGCTTGCGACGCCCTCCGGTGAGGTCGCTCCCACGGGCAAGAGCATCAATTTGCGAGCGGTGCAGATTCAGGAGGTCAAAGACGGCAAGGTCGCGAGCACGCGCCAGTACTTCGACATGGCGACGCTGATGTCGCAGTTGGGCCTGAAGGGCTGAAGACTTCTTCGACCAAAGAACCCGCGCTCATCGCCACTGGATCGAGTCGATCTCTTCCTGGGACAGGGGAGGGAGCAGGGCGTCTCCGGGCTCGAGACGATGTCGGGGTTTTGGCTACTTCTCCGAAATGCCGAGCTTCTTCAAGACCATCACGGTGATGTCGTCGAACTGCGGCGCCGTGCCGGCGAACCGGTCGACGGCATCGAAGATGCGGGCCACCAGAACGTTGGCGGACTCTCCGGCGGACGAGCGGACGATGTCGCACAGGCGCGCCTCGCCAAAGTCCTCGTCCGCTTCGTTCTGGGCCTCGGTCACGCCGTCCGAGAAGAGCGCCAGACAGTCCCCGGCACCGAGAGCGAAGGTGGTATCCGTGTAGGGTACGCCCACGAGCAACCCAAGCGGCGCGCCTGTCGACTTGAGCCAGACCTCTTCGCCACTGGCCCTGAGCAGCAGGCAGTCGGTGTGGCCCGCGCTCACGTAGCGCGCGGCGCCGCTCGAGGGCGTGAGCTCCAAAAGCGCCGCGGTGACGTACTTGTTGGCGGCGGTCGTGGCGAAGAGGAGCTCGCTCGCTTGCGCCGCGAGCTCGCAAAGGGACGGCAGTCGCCCGAGGAGCGCGCGCAGCGTGGCCTGCATGTTGCTCATGAGGAGCGCGGCGGGCAGGCCCTTTCCGGACACGTCGGCCACGCACAGCAGTACCCGAGGCTCACCGCCGTCCGAGCGCACCGGCAGCGCGTCGTAGTAGTCGCCGCCGCACTGACGCGCCGGGCGGTTGCGAACGGCCACGTCGTAGCCGGCTAGCGGTGGGAGCTCGGAGGGGAACAGGTTGGCCTGGATGCTCGCGGCCAGCTCCAGCTCCCGCTCCATCTTCTTTTTCTCGAGGGTCTCGCGAAAGTGCCACGCGTTGGCGAGGGCCACCGACGCCTGGGACACCAGGCCCGCGCCGAACTCCAGATCGGCCGCCTCGTAGGGACGCTGACCGGGCCTTGGCCCCAAAACGATGAGGCCTCCGACTCCGCCCTCGCCACTTTTGATCGGGAGCACCAGCTCGCCCTGTGCCGCCGACAGCCGCTCCTTCAGCGCGCCCTCGGGAAGCTCGGCGACGGCGATCGCGTCAGGCAACCCTTTGAGACCGGAACGCGCGTCCTCGTCGTCCAGTAGCCCGCCGATGTCCATCCCCTGCTGCCGCAGGGCGGGAGGATGCCCCGGCTTCCACGCGACGAGCGCGGAGCGTCGCAGCATCCAGCGGCCGGCGAGGGTGAGCATGAGCAACTGCACCACGTCGCTCGCCTCGAGGGTCGAGTTCAGGCCCCTGACCAGGTCGAGGAGCGAGTTCAGGTCCTGGACCTTCTGATCGAGCCTGCGATTCAGGCGCTGCGACTCCTCGTGGACCCTGGCGTTTTCGATGCCGCTCGCTGCGAGCCCGAGCTGCGCCCGGAGAAAGTCCTTCTCCTCCTCCCCAACTGCTTCCCGGCCGGGCCTGCCGGGGCGCCCGAGCCCCAGGAGCCCGAGAGGGTGGCTCTTCTCCGATCGGTCGCCGATCGGAAGCACCAGCTCGATCCCGGACTCCTCGGCGGCGGCGGCGTCGAAGACGTCGCCCACCGTCAGACGGGGCAGACCGCGCAGCAGGACCAGGCGCATCGACTCATGCCGCTCGAGCGCGACGAGCCCCCGCCGCACGAGGAGCCGTCCCATGACCGACCGCAGCAGGTGACCCAAGAGCTCGTCCAGATCGCGCGCCCCGTGCAGGAGTCGCGCCGACTCCAGCAGCGCCTCCAGGCGCGAGGCTCCGAGAGACGTCTTCTCCACCCTCAGGCCTTGCGGATCCGCTTCAGCATGTGGAGCTCGTTTTTCTGGCCGGGCACGAACTCATAGCGGACCTCGTCCATCAGCGACTTGATGAGCCGCATCCCCAGGCCCCCGGACTTGCCACTCGCGATGAGCCGCTCCAGACGCTCCTCCCGGACCGAGCCGGGATCGAAGCCGAGACCGGTGTCCTCGACCACGATGTGGAGCATCTCGGGGTCGAAGGTCGCCCGGACCACGACCTCCTTCGTATCGTCGTGGCCGTAGGCGTGCTCCATGACGTTGGCGCAAGCTTCGTCCACGGCGAGCTCGAGCTGACCCACATCAGCCTCGTCGAGGCCCGCCTGCTGGCCGACGGCGGTGACGAACTCGCGGATGAGGACCAGGTTCTCGGTGGACGAGGGCACCGTCAGCAGGAACCGGCGTTCGACACCCGCCAACTCAGCTCTCCCGGACGGGGACGTCGCGGAAGCGCCGCACCGCCGCCTCGAGGTCGGGCAGAATGTCGAAGATCTCAGCGAAGCCAAGGATCTCGAAGGTGGCCTGGACCTTCGGAATCGCCCCGCAGATCTTGAGGTCTCCGCCCTGCCCGCGAATCTCCTCGACGTAGCTCATGAAGACGCCCAGGCCGGCCGACGAGATGTAGGTCATTCGAGTGCAGTCGACGACGATCTGCCGCCGGCCGGCGGCGAGCTCGGCCACGACGACCTCCTCGAACCGGGGCGCAGTGTGCGCGTCGACGTGGCCCTCGAGAGAGACGACCGAGAGATTGTCGCGGATGGACGACTCGATCTTGAAGAGGCTGCTCACGGGGAATCCTCCTTCAGGCTTCAGGCTTCAGGCTTCAGGCCAGACTCACGGCCGCCTTTGTCTCGTCGCGGCGCGGGACCTCTCTCCCGCCAAATCTCAGAACCAGTGTCGTCATGTCGTCCGCCTGCGGCGCCCCTGAGGCGAACGACGTCACCTCGCTGACCACCCCATCGATGATCTCCGCCAGGGGTTTGCCCGGCAGCTTCCTCAGCAACTCCTCGAGGCGGTGGTCCGTGAACTCATTCTTGTCGGCGTCCATCGCCTCGGTGATCCCGTCGGTGTACAGGAACAGGCCGTCCCCGGTCTCGAGCCGGATGCGTTTGGACTTGTAAGCGGCCCTCGCGAACACCCCGAGCGCCAGGCCCCCGGTTCGCTCCAGAGCTTCGACCCGGCCGTCGCGCCGCATCACGTAGGGGAGGTTGTGGCCGGCGCTGCAGTAGGCGACCTCGCCGCTCGAGAGGTCGAGAACTCCGTAGAACACGGTGACGAACATGCCGGAGACGTTCTCCGAGGTCAGCACCCGGTTGACCTGGCTCAGGCACTCCTCGGGAGCGAGACCGCCGAGCGCCGTCGCCTTGATCAGGGTGCGGCTGACCGCCATGAAGAGCGCCGCGGGAACGCCCTTGCCGGACACGTCGGCGATCACGAAGCCCAGTCGAGCCTCGTCGATCAGGAAGAAGTCGAAGAAGTCCCCGCCCACCTCCATCGCCGGGGTCATCGCGGCGTGGATCTCGAACTCGTGACGCTCCGGGAAGGGCGGGAACTCGGACGGGAGGATCGACTTCTGGATGGTGCTCGCCACCTCCAGCTCCTTGTGCAGGGCCAGGAGCCGCTCGCGGTCCCGCGCGGCCGAAACCGTCCTCTCGAAGAGCCGGGCGTTCTCGATGGCGGTGGCCGATTGCAGTGCCAGGGTATTGAGGAGCTTCAGGTCAGAAGCCGCGTAGTTGACCGGGTCCACGCTCGCGAGGACGATGGCCCCCATCGCGCGCTCGCTGACCTTGAGCGGGGCGCAGAGGAGCGAGCCTACGCGCTCGTTGCGGAAGCGCGGGTCCGCCCGGACGTCGTTGACGATCTCGGCGTTGCCGCTCGCCGCGATCGAGCCGATGAGGCCCTCCCCCCATCGGTACGGCTCGGAGCACGGGAGTCCGACACCGAAGTCGGCCACGGGCTCGAACGCCCGCGTCTCCTCGTCGAGCAGCATCACGGCGCCGTCGGTCGCGGCGATCAGCTGGCGCGCCTGCTCGAGGGTCAGTCTCGCCACCGCCTTCACCTCCAGGAGCGCCGCCAGCTTCTCCGAGAAGTTGTAGATGAGGTTCACCTCGCGGTAGAGATGCAGCACCTCGCTGCCGAGAGTCTTCTTCTCGGACTCTTTGCTGGCCAGGTGGGCGAGAAGCGCGGCCACCGCTTCGGCCTTTGGGCCGCCGCTCACCCATCCCAAGGTCTGCCCGTCGAGCGCGACCGGGTGGCGCTCCTTCGGGTCGGTCACAGAGGGGAGCGCGGCGCCGGCGAGGAGGAGTCCCTCGGCGTCCTCGATTGCGATCGGGGCCCCGAGCGCCGAAACCAGCGCGGCCACGACCGGCGCTGCGTCCTTCTTGGGGCCGATCAGGCCGCGGAGGGTGATGCGTGACATTCCCTGCTCACAGCCCTAGCACCTGTCTGGCCTTCTCCAGCAGCGCGTCCGGGTCGAAGGGCTTGGTCATGTACACGTCCGCCCCGACGTCTTGTCCCTTCTGCCGGTCGAACTCCTGGCCCTTCGCGGTCAGAAGAACGATGTAGACGTCCTTGAGGCCCAGGGCGTTCTTGACGCGGTCGCACACCTCGAAGCCGCTGATCTTCGGCATCATCACGTCGAGAAAGACCAGCTTCGGCTGGTTCGCCTGGATCTGATCCAAAGCCTCCTCTCCGTTGCTCGCGGTCAAAAGCTCCACCCCTTCATCCTCGAGCTCCTCCAGGGTCTGCTGGATGAGGCTCCGGAGATGGGGTTCATCATCTACGATCAAGATTTTCACGAATACTCCCAGTTGTTAACGGGCTTCACCAGGGAAGCTCTATTGGTAGACGAGGAAAAGCACGTTCTCCAACCCCTTCTCGAAGCGCAGCGACTGGACGTTCTCGTGCCGCTGCGACATCACCGAGTTCAGGATGATGATGTCCGGCTGCATCTCGAGGGCCCGGGCGACCAGGTCCTCCCCGTTCGCCTCCATCACGGTGAAGCCGCGCGCCTGCAGCACTTCGGCCAGCGTCCTCGCCGCCGAGGCGTCCTCGTCGACCACCAGGACCCTTTTTTTGGACTTGCCCTGCTCCAGCAGCGCGCCGACCTCCTTGAAGAGCAGGTCGGTATCGATCGGCTTGGTCAAGTAGCGGTCGACGCCGAGGCGGTAGCCCCGTTCCTTGTCCTGGACGATCGAGAGCATCACGATGGGGATGTCCATCGTCAGCGGGTCGTTCTTCAGCACCGCCGCCACGTCGAACCCGTTGATCTCGGGCATCATCACGTCGAGAATCACGAGGTCGGGTCGTTCCCTGCGGATCTCGGCCAGCGCCTCGCGACCGTCGGCGGCGAGCCTCAGGCGGTAGCCGGCCTCGCTGAACTCCTGCCTCAGCAGCTCCCGGATGTGCGGGTCGTCGTCGACAGCGAGGATGGAAGGCTGCCCCCCCTTGGGTTTCGGCGCGCTGACGTCGACGCGCTCGCGAAGCTGCTTGACCAGGGACTCGAGAGTGAGGGCCGCCGAGGTCGCGGCGGGCTCGGACGTGAAGGGCAGGGTGAAGGAGAAGGTGCTGCCCTTTCCCGGCTCGCTCGTAACCCACACCCGGCCGCCGTGGTGCTCCACGATCTCCCTGCAGATGGGGAGCCCGAGGCCCGTCCCCTTGGGCTTGTCGGTGAGGGTGTCGCCCACCTGTTTGAACTTCTCGAAAACCTTGGGCTGGTCGGCGGGCGCGATGCCGAGGCCGGTGTCGATGACGCTGACCACGATCTCGCCGCCGCGCTCGACCGCCCGACAGGTCACCGAGCCCGTGTCGGTGAACTTGACGGCATTCGAGATGAGGTTGATCACCACCTGGATCAGCCGGTCGCGGTCACCCGAGACCGCCGGCAGCTCCGACGCGAGGTCTTTGATCAGCTTGAGGCCCTTGTTCTCGAAGAGCGACGAGGTGGCGGCGGTGGCGCGGTCGATGATGTCCGGCACCGTCAGCGTCTCCATGTGCCATTCCAGTTTGCCCGATTCGATCTTGGCCAGGTCCAGCACGTCGTCGATCAGCTTGGTGAGACGCTCGCCCTCGCTCACCACCACCTTGAGGTTGTCGCCTACTTGCTGCATCGCCTGCTGAACGCGGTTGTCGTCGCTCTTCACCGCCGGGAAGATCCGCTCCTCGAGCCTCTTCCTGATGATCTTGGCGAAGCCGAGCACCGAGGTCAGCGGGGTGCGCAGCTCGTGGCTCACGGTGGAGAGGAATGCGCTCTTGGCCGCGTCGGCCTCCTCGGCGGCGGCTCGGGCCTGCCGGGTCTCTTCGAACAAACGGGCGTTGTGGATGGCCACGCCCACGTTAGCGGCGATGGTCGCGAGCAGGCGCAGATCCGATTCCTTGAAGCGGCCTTCCCGCTCCGTGCTCTGCACGCTGATGACGCCGATCACATCGTTACCCACCGGGATCGGCACGCCCACGTAGGACTTGGCGGGGATTCCTATGCTCTTGATGTCGAGCTGCGCGGTCCGCTCGTCGACGTTCTCGTTGATCAGCAACGGCTCGCCTGTGTCGATGATGCGGGAGGTCAACCCGTGGCCGTGGGGCATCGAGTCGAAGGTGTCTCCGTACCCGTACGGGAAGTGGATCGTGTTGGTCGCCTTGTCGAGCAGCGCCACGTAGGCCATCTGCGCGCCGAAGACCTGTCGTATCTGCTCGCCCACCAGCGGGATGAGCGCGTCGAGCTCCAGCTCCGAGGCGAGCGCCTGGCTGATGCTGTTGATCGTCGAAAGCTCCGCCGCGCGCTGCCGGATCTGGCTGTCCTGCTCGTTGAGCTGACGGTAGCTGTACGCGTTCTCGAGAGCGATGGTGGTATAGGCGGCCAGGTTCTGCAGGAGGTTGAGGTGGTACTCGGTGTAGGCGTTTTTCTGGAAGCTCTGGACGGTGAGGACGCCCAGCACGCGCTCGGCGGTCGCGAGCGGCACGTACATGAGTGACTGTGGCGCCTGCGACACCGAACCGTCCTCGAGAAGGCGGCCGGGCTCCTCGTACGCGCCGAGGTAGCGACCCCACTCGCTCGCCACGTCGTTGATGAGAATCGGCTTGCGGTTCTCGACGCACCAGACGGCGAACTGGTTCTTGTCGCCGGTGTCCCGGGTGTACGGTGCGTAGCGCTTGCCCCGCTCGACGGCCAGGCCGTACTCGATCTGGTGCTTTTTCTGGTGGTAGAGGCCGACGCCGACGACGGTGGCGTCGAGGAGCTGGTTGATCCGATCGTAGAGCCGCATGGAGATCGTGTTGAAATCGAGCGACGCCGTGATCTCCTTGCCGATCTCGGAGAGGAGCTCGACGTTCTTCGTGCGCTCGCTCTCCGATCGCGCGAGCCCCTCCGCCGCCTCCGCGCGGAGCTCGATCTCGCGCAAGGCCGACCGCTCGCGCTCCTGCCCGAGCAGGCGGCGTCGCTGGACGCGGTCCACCGTGAAGACACTGGCCGCCAGGACCAGAAGATACGAGCCGTAGGCCCACCAGGTGCGGTACCAGGGCGGGAGGATGGTGAACGCGTAGACCGCTTCGCTTCCTTCGTGCCCGTAGCGGTTGCGGGCGCGGACGTGGAAGCGGAAATCTCCGAAGGGCAGGTTGGTGTAATCCCTGCGGGCCTCCTTGCTCCATTCCGACCAGCCGCGGTCGAGCCCTTCGAGGAAGTGCTGGAACTCGTTGGCGGACTCGTCGTCGAAGCTGGGCGCGGCGAACTCGAAGCGCAGCGCGTTGTCCTCGTACCTCAACGGCGCCGGCGTGGCCCCGGCCGCCTCCGTCGCACCCGAGAAGATCGCCGAATCGTCGTTGGCCACGACACTCCGGATGAGCGCCGAGAAATCGGCGTCGTAGTCCTTCCGCAGGTTGCCGTCGTAGCGGATCAGGCCGTCCCGGCCGCCGAACCAGACGACGCCATCGGCTTCGGCGTAAACGGCTGAAGTCGAGAAGTCCGAGAACCGCAGGAACGGCTGCTTCTCGACCGTGTACGAGCCGTCGGGCTTTCGGTTCGCGACCGCGGTTTCGCGTCCGAAGTTGATCCAGACGTTGCCTCCGCCGTCTTGCCTGAGCACTGCAAAGTCCCCGGTTCCCGACGGGTCGATCGTCACCACCCTAAACGTGCTGTCGGGAACGAACTGGCGCCGGGAATCATCGAAACGGTAGATTTCCGAGCCGGAGAAGAAGAACGGTGTACCATCGATCCAGGTGACGCCGACGGCGGCACTTGGCAGCCCCTCCGCGGTGCCGAAGCGTTCGATCCTCGGGTTCGACGGCAGCGACCCGCCGGCGACAACCGCCGAGAAGTCGACCCGTACGACGCCCCCAGCGGTCGTGCCGAGCCACAGCATGCCGTCCTCGGCCTCGGCGAGGGTACGCACCTCGTCGCCGATCTCCTCAACCCTCCCTTCGAAGACCCACTCCCCCCGGCTCAGCCGCAGGGAGGCCAGGCCGTCGAACAGGCCGACGAACACCCGGTTTGAATCCCTCCGGGAGCGGTGGAAAACGCTCGGCTGGAACGACCCGCCAACAGATTCCTTCACCGGGGTTGCCTTCTCGCCCTCGATCCGAAAGACCCCGTCACCCGCGGCGACCAGCAGCTGAGACGGGCGTTTCCCATCGGGATCGTCCATGGAAAGGAACCACCAGGCCTGGCTCGACATGTCGATGCCGGAGATGGGGACGAAATCCGCGAGCGACGATGTCAATGCGCCGCGAGGCAGGCCTCCCGAGGACTGCGATCGCATGCGATACACGCCCCGGCCGGTGGCCACGTACAGGGTACCATCATGGCGCTGAATCGCCACGGCGGAGCCCTGCAGCCCTGAGGTTCCTCGATCGAAGACGGAAAGCGGGGAAGGGGTCTCTACCCGGGCGATCCCGCCATCGAGCGCCAGCCACAGGCCCCCCTGACGGTCGGCGAACACGAAGTAGACGCTGTCGCTCAACAGCCCGCCGGCCGTGTCCACGAGCTGCACCAGATGCCCCTGTCGGTCGATGATCGCCAGGCCCGCGCCCGTCGTAGCCAGGGCGAAAGTCCCGTCGCGCAGAGCAACTCCCCGGTAGAGCGCTCCACTGCGAAGGGAATCGTCCGCCTCCGTTGGAAAGGGACGGGCCGCGGTGCCGTCGTAGATGAAGAGCCCCTGGGCGCGCGTGCCGATCAGGATCTTCCCCTCATCAAACGGCAGAATGACCGGGTATACCTCGTCCGCGAACCGCTGTCCGTCGGGAAGGGGCTCGAGGGAGTCCCCGACCATCCGCATCAGCCCGGTTTCGGGCTGTCCGATGTAGAGCGTGGGGCCGATCACGGAAGCGCGGTGGAATCTGCTGGTCGGCTTCCAGACGCGCATCCGCCCGTCCGCCCAACGGAACAGGCGCTGCGCCGACTGGAAATACACCCCCTGGGGAGTCACCAGCGTCCGCCAAACGTCGGCGAAGGCGCGGTCCTCCCCCGGGACGTGGTCAAGGAGCGACACGAACTGCATCTGGCCTTGGGCATCGGGCGCCAGATAGCCGAGCTCTCCGAGGGCCCCCACGTAGATGCGACCCTCGTCGTCCTTGGCGAGCGAGCGAATGACGCTCTGGTTGGGCACCTGGATCGCGCGCCAGGAAACGCCGTCGTACTCGAGCACCCCGATGTTGTTGCCGACGTAGATGACCCCGCGGTCGTCCTGGACGACGGTCCAGTTCTGCTCCTGCGCTCCGTACTCCCGGGGGCCGTAGCTGCGGACGAAGGGCCGCCCACCTTCCGGGTGGCGCGCCGCCTCGGCCGCGGCGGCCCAGGAGACCAGCGCGCAGATCAGCAGGAGAGTGGGTCGCTTCATCGATCGGCTCGCTTCGACCGTTCCCGTCGACCGCGAGCACACCTTGGACACACCGTTAGTAATCAGATGGATTCCTCGGTTGGTTCTACCCCGTTCGCGCCAGCGTCGTCAACAGCCTTCTAGTCGTGAATGGGATCGGAGGGGCCGGCAGGTGCCCACCAGTTTTCGTGAATCGTTCCCTCTTGGCTCAGCCAGTACGAGGCAAATCCGGTTTTACTTCGCGTCACGGGATCGGCCCGGATCTCGTAGCTTTCGTAGAGCAGCTGCTTCGTATCGCTGGAGGAGGCTCGTTCGTTCGGCCAATAGACGAAGTGATAGCCTCGGCTGTCGCCCGAGGCGATGATCCGCAGGAGTGTGTCGACCTGCCCCGCGAGGAAACCGTTGGGCAAGTATTTCCCCTCGACGGCGAGTCTCAGGGCGTCGAGGTGATCGCAGTCGGGCTCCTCCGCGCTCGGAGGCGGGGCTAAACGACGGAGCGTCTCGGGAAAGCCTCCGCACTCCTTCTTGTAGATATGCAGAGCTTCGCGCAAGGTCCCCAAGGTTTGGACTGCATCCACGGCGTTCATGCGCTGGCGTTTATGGAAATGCGAAGCATTAGCCCAGAAGAAACTGGCGACGAGCGTGAAATAGACCGGCGGCAGAAGGATACTGACTAACAGCCTGCCCCGGTCTCCGCGGCCCAACGAAAGGTAGGTTTTGATAGCTGTGGCCAGCAGAAGCCCTTGCGCCAGCACGAGAGATAGGAGGCTGATGTTCAGCCGCTGGGGGTCACGTGGGTAGGGAGCGACGATGGGGATCACCAGCGCGACTAACAGGAAAGCGCCTGGAGCGCTCACCATGGCCAGCGCCAGGCCTTTGGTCCAATCTGCTGTGAGGAGCCGTTTGAGAATGAGGAGATAAGGACCGAGGCAAAACACAGCCAACAACATGAGAAGCGGCTCTCCGAGATCGGAAAATGGCAGCGCGACGAGGGACGAGATGGAAGCCGCCGTCGACAGGTAGACGCCCCCGAGCCAGCGGCGGTTGGGCCCCGACGCCAGAGTGGGCTTTGGTGCGCTCTCCATGGTTTCCCCCCTTTACCCAGGGCCGCGACGTTTGACAATCCGACTCGCTCCCGTCACCATAAATTCAAAATCTAACGATCGCGAAGCTCTACTTTCCCCGGATTCTCTGGACGCCTGTGCTGAGCGCCGTCCTCGTCGAGTGGGCGCTGAGAGCAAGGCGCCGACGAACAGGGGTTGACGCCCGCGGAGGAAATTGGCACCGCCCAAAGCGATTCCCGACAGTCCAACTCCCACGAACCGGAGCTGGATTGCGCGGAATGCCCTGGGTTGCGCCACGGGCTTGTTGCTCCTGGGAAGCTGCTCCGGTTGGGCCCTGTGGAAAATCAGCGAACCGGGACGCAACGCCTCGAAGGCCCACGGTGCTATTCGACCAGGCATGACTTTGTCAGAAGTTCTGGCGGTTGCACAAGGTGAGTTGAGAGCCACGGCGCGGAGCGGCTCGCCAGAGAAGTACCTTCGCATCTGGAGCTGGGACGGGCGGTCGTGGGCTATAGAGGACGAAGACAGGCAACATGGAAGCTCTCTGAGTCGCGACGCAGCCCTGAAATGGTTCCAGGAGCATGCCTCAAGCTCGGAGTACGAGACGCTGCACCTCTCGTTCTCCTCCGACGGGGTCCCGGTGAGGGTCTCCTTTTTCGTGACCTTCAGCTCCGATGGACGAGTTCGGAGCATATCCGAGATGCGAAGTTGGGATTGATTCATGAGCCAAGCGCCGTCGGCCCGAAGTGGCCGCTGATCCGCATGGGGTGCCATCCATCGCGCTCGCTGCGACCGGTCCGGTCCGACCCCAGCTGGTCCTAGCCGTTTCGTGGCGTGCGTTCGCGCGTTAAGATTCCGGCCTGGCTGACTGGGGGATGAGGCGACCGTTCTTCCTCGCCGGCAACCAGCGCCGATTAGTGAACTTGCAAGAAACGGAAAGGATATGTAGCAAAAACATTCTATCGTAGAACGCTTGACTTGCCAACGGCTTCAAGGCTTCAGGGAACACCTCTCGACGACCACCTCCGGTTTACGGATATAGGTGTTTGTATTCGGCACCGAACGAGATTTGGAAGGAATGGAACCCACGGACAGGTTTTTGGAATTTGGGCCAAGGCCTTTTGTCGAAAGAAGCAGGGAAACGAGGAGCGTCCCATGGCGGAACCGAAGCTCGCGGACAGCAGGCAGTTCGGACCTATCTCCATTCGCCTCGTACAGGAGGACATTGCGGCGCTACAGACCGACGTTGTCGTGAACGCCGCGAACACACAGCTTCACATGGGAGGCGGCGTGGCGGCGGCGCTTCGCTCCCGCGGCGGAATCGAGATCCACCAGGAGGCAATACGACACGCACCGGCTGCCCTCGGAAGCGTAGTTCGCACCGGCGCGGGAAAGCTCAACGCTCGCTACGTGTACCACGCCGTAGTGATCGATTACGACGTGAGCAAGGGAACGGCGGCTTCCGACGTCGCGACCGTGATGAAGAACGTTCTACGCCAGGCGCCATCAGATGGTGTGAAGAGTCTCGGCCTTCCCCTCTTCGGGGCCGGAGTCGGAGGACTGTCCGTCGAATCGTCTCTGGAGACGATTCTGGACGAAATCGATCGAGGGAGCCGAAACTTTCCGGGGACGCTCCAGATCACGATTGCCGTTCGCGACCGGGAAGAGTTCGAGCGTGCCCGAGCGTGCTTTCAAGCCTACTCCGACCGAGAGGCACGAAAGAAGGAGGAATCGAACCTGGCGAGCGACTTCTTGAAGAAGCTTCTGAAGAAGCGCAAGGAGTAAAAGAAGCATCGCCAGATCGAAGTCGGGCAGTCAAAGCTCAAGCGCAGGGGCTCGCCGACGCTAGCGGCTGGCCGGGCCGCCTCCTGAGCGTTTGTGATCTCAATCGCGATGTCGATTTCGCACCCCTGTATAATCGCGCTGTGGCTCTCAAGATAGGCGCGCGACTCGGTCCGTACGAAATCCTCGCACTGTTGGGCGCCGGCGGTATGGGCGATGTGTACCGCGCCCGCGACCCGCGGCTCGGCCGCGACGTCGCGATCAAGGTGCTGCCGACCGCGCTCATGCAGGACCCGAGCCGCCTCGCGCGCTTCGAGCAGGAAGCCAAGGCCGCCGCCGCGCTCAACCACCCCAACATTGTCGCGGTCTTCGACGTGGGCATCGAGGGTGAGCTGCCCTATGTCGTGTCGGAGCTGCTCGAAGGCAAGACGCTTCGCGCGACGCTCTCGGACGGCGCACTCCTGCAGAGAACGGCCATCGATGTTGCCGTTCAGCTGGCGCATGGGATGGCAGCCGCGCATCAGAAGGGCATCGTCCACCGGGACCTGAAGCCCGAGAACATCTTCCTCACTACCGACGGCCGTAGGAAGATCCTCGACTTCGGGTTGGCGAAGGTCCTCGAGTCGGCCGAGGCGCGGGCGGGTCTCTCACAGGCCGAGACGATGGAACGGGCGACGACGCCAGGGATGGTGCTGGGCACGGTCGGCTACATGTCCCCGGAACAGGTACGTGGCGAGGCCGCCGATCACCGCTCCGACATCTTCGCCTTCGGCGCGATGTTCTACGAGATGCTCTCGGGTCGTCGCGCGTTCGCCCGCGGCACCGCGGTCGAGACCATGACGGCGGTGCTGAACGACGATCTGCCGGAAATCACCACTGGCGATCGCACGATCACGCCAGCTGTGGATCGCATCATCCGGCGCTGTCTGGAGAAGAGCCCGCAGCATCGGTTTCAGTCGGCGGTCGACATTGCCTTTGCGCTCGAAGCGCTGTCGGGATCGACCGTGTCGTCGGCAGTGGTTGCCCAGGCACCCGCACGGCGCTGGTGGAAAGGGGCCGCGATCGGTGCTGCGATCGCGGCGGGAGTCGCGATCGGGTTCCTGGCGGCGCGGCGGCCGGCGGCGCGGCGGCCGGCGGCGATGCGGCCGGATGTCGCGAGCTTTGAGGCCAGGACGCTCGACCGGCTGCCGATCATGAACGCGCGTTTCATGCCGGATGGTCAGACCATTGTCTACAGTGCCGCGCCTCGAGGATCCACCCCGGATCTGTTCATCATCAGTCCGAGCGCGGAGGCGCCGCGGGCGCTCGGCGTCTCGAACGCGCAGCTCCTGTCGGTGTCGTCGAAGGGCGAGCTTGCGATTATCGTGGGTGCACGCCATCTCAGCCATCGCCTGTTCGCCGGGACGCTCGCGCGCATGACGATCGGCAGCTCCCCGCGACCGATGCTCGAGGACGTGCGTGAAGCGGACTGGTCGCCCGACGGGGAGTCGCTCGCGATCGTCCACGATCTCGGCAACGGTCGCGATCGCCTCGAGTACCCGGTTGGCACGACGCTGCACGAGGTGAGCGGCTACCTGAGCGATCCGCGCGTCTCCCCTGACGGCAGCCGCGTCGCCTTCTTCGAGCATCAATCGCGATTCGACGATCGCGGGTGGGTCAAGGTCGTCGATCGCGCCAGCGAGGTGACGTCGCTGGCCGGCGAGTTCTGGGGGCTCGAGGGGCTTGTGTGGACGCCGGACGGCTCGACCGTGGTCTTCTCGGGCAATGCCGACGGGGGATACGTCATGCAGCCTATGTCGGTGCCGGCGTCCGGCCGCGCGCCGGCGCAGACCGTGCTTGGCGTGCCCGGCCGGTTCATCGTGCACGACATGGCGCCCGACGGCCGCTGGCTGGCCGTTCGCGAAGACCTTTCGTTCGGCGTTCGCGCGCGAGTACCGAGCCAGTCGACCGAACGGGAGCTGTCGTGGCTTGGCTCCTCCGGCGCCACAGGGATGTCCGCCGACGGCGAGTGGCTGCTGCTGGTCGATGTCGGCGTGAGCGGTGGCGAGAATTACGGCGTCGTGCTGCGCAAAACCGACGCCTCGCAGGCGGTACGGCTCGGCCAGGGCTACTCCCAGCGACTCTCACCCGACGGGAAGTGGGCCTCGGCGATCATCGCCACGCCGCCGCAGCTCGTCGTGTATCCGACCGGTGCCGGCGAGGCGATTCGAATCGACGCCGGGCCGATCGACCGCTACGGATCGGCCGAGTGGTTTCCCGACGGCACACGGCTGCTCGTCTGCGGAGCGGAGGCCGCGCGCGCACCGCGTTGTTTCGAGCAGGACCTCGCCAACTCGCCACCCACGCCGCTGACGCCCGAGGGTGTGCTGGCCACATTGGCTCCCGACGGCCGGACGCTGCTGCTGACCATGCCAGACGGTTCGTTTCAGCTGTCGTCGATCGATGGCGGCGCCGCGCAACCGGTCGGCGCGCTGCGCGCAGAGGACAGGCAGATTGCCTGGAGTCGTGACGGTCGGTCCGTGTTCGTGCAGCGTGGTATCGACCTGCCCGCAACAGTCGAGCAGGTCGACCTGGCGACCGGACAGCGGACGGTCGTCGCTCGACTGCTGCCGGAGGGCGTCGGTACGATCGCGTCCATCGCGGTCACCAACTGGGTCGATGACGGCCGGTGGTACGCCTACAACTACACGAGCCTCCCCTCGACGCTGTTCGTGGTGTCGGGCACGAGTGTCCCGCGCTGATCCTGCGAGAATCTGACGGCGCGCCGCCATAAGCGCGGGCTCGCCGGTGCGGCCGGTCGCAATCGGTGTTCCGGGAAGGTAAGTTTCTAGCAGCTCATGCAGCGGTGATTGTTCTTCGACTCATCACCCGAATCCCCGAGGCTCTGAGTTTCTTCAGGACCAGCACGGTGATGTCGTCGAACTGGGGCGCCGTGCCGGCGAACCGGTCGATGGCATAGAAGATGCGGGCCCTCTGTGGCGAAGAGCAGCTCGCTCGCTTGCGCCGCGCTCATCACTCTCCAAGGCGCCATTCTTCGCGGAGCTTCCGCTTGATGTCCGCGAGAAGAGTGCTTTTGATGAAGAGGGTGGACTGGCTCGGGAGTTCGTCGAGCAACCGAAGGATCTCAGGAGGTGTCCGCTTTCCCCGCCGAACGCTCCGGATGAGCACGCCGAGGGTGCCGTGAACTTCGATGCCCATCTCCTCCGCCACGAGGCGCGCGGCTGCGTCATCCGTCAAGAAGATGGCACTGCCCCTTTCTGCGAGGATGGCCAGGCAAGCAGCCTCGCCCGCATCGAGGGAAAAGGCTCTGCAGAGAGAGGTCACTTTCGCCTCGGGAACCAGAGGCGCGGGCACCAGAGTGGCGAACGACTGCGGGAGCGCGCGGGGACGGTACTTGAGGACTTCGTTCCAGACCACTTCCGGCACCAGTAGAGTGAGAAAATCGGAGAGGAGGTCGAGGCACTTGAGTTGATCGAGATGGATGAGAGGCCCGGCGTTGCAGACTACGAGCTCAGTCACTACCCCTGAGGCCCCACTCCACGTCTTCCTTGATGAAACGCGACAGCATCTCAGGGGCGCGCGCTTCGAGGAACCGGCGAACGGCGTCCTGCACAATGTCGGTCTCGCTCGAGAACCAACCTTGCGCCACGAGCTCGCGGAGACGTTCATGCAGCTGCTCGGGCAATTCAACCTTGAGGGTCGCCATATGGATGACTATATCGGTGCCCGGACCGAACGGCAAGAACGACCCACTGGCCGAGATCAGGTGGCAGACCCGTCGAGACTTTGGTCAGTCCGAGAAACGCTCCAGTTCAGAGGAGGGTTCTCATCGTCCTCGAGCGCCATGCTCAGAAGACACTAACAGCTCATGCAGCGGTGATTGTTCTTCGACCCCAGACTCTCGAGAAGCTCTACCGTTTCGGGGAACGGCTGAATCCTCTGCACCGGCCCGTTCGCCATGTCGGCCGTCGTCTGGCCGGTTCGCGCGACCGGGGTCGCGTCGGCGCCCTTCGACACCAGGTAATGGATGAGCTCGTTGTCGCCGCGCGCCGCCGCGTGGTGGAGCGGCGTGTAGCCGTTGTGGTCTCGCGCGTTCACGTCGGCTCCGAGCTCTTCCACGAGGAACTTCACCGCCGGGAGCCATCCGTCGGGCACGTGACGATGCGAATTCCCGGCGAAGCCCTGGCCGTAGCCGACTCCGGATGCGGCGTGGATGGGATAGACCGCTGGGCCGCCGAAAGGAATCTCCGGAAGTCCCGAGTGGTCCTTCCCATCGCCGGCTCCGCCCGCCTCTTCATCGACTCGCTCCGGCACCTTGAGGGTCGGGAGGGTCGAGTCGGCGCCGTACCGGAGGAGCAAGCGCATCGCTTCGATGTCGAGGGCGTAGGCGGCGCGCCAGAACGGCGTCGCCCCCGTCCGGTCGACCCCGAGGAGATCGCGGTTGTACGTCGTGTACCAGAGCGTGTTCTCGAGGCGCGCGTTCGGATCGACGCCCGCCTTCAGGAGCCTCTCCATCATCTCGAGGTACGTCGTCTTCTGCTGCATGTAGGCGACGGGCTGGGGATGACGCGCCTTGGGCGCCCAGTACATGTTGAGAGCGGCATGGAGAGGCGTGTCCCCCGCCTCGCTCGCGATCTTCGGGTCCGCGCCCTTTTCGAAAAGGAGCAGCGCAAGGTCGAAGTGGCCGTTGATCGTGGCGATGAGCATCGGGCTCATCCGCGTCGCCTCGCTCACCTGGTTGATGCCGGCGCCTCCCTTGAGAAGCGCGAGCGCCGCCTCGACGTGGCCGTCGCGCGCCGCGAGGAGAAGCGGTGTGAGTCCTCCCTGCCACCCGACCTGGCCCGCGTAGTTGAGGGGCTCGGGCTCGTTCCCCCGCTTCTCCGCTTCTTCCCGCTCCTTTTGCTTCTCCGCCGCCGCCGGGTCGCGAGAAGCGGCGATGCGCTCGTTGCGTTTCCGGCGCTCGGCCCGATCCGCCTTGTCCCGCGCGACCACGTCCACGACCTTGGCGGTGAGCGCGGGATTGGCGCCCTTCTCCAGCAGCACCTCGATCGCCTCGGTCCGGCCCGAAGCAGAGGCGAACATCAGAGGCGTCTGTCCCCAGACCGGCTCCCGAGGATCGACTTCGGCGCCGCCCGATAACAACGCGGCTATCGCATCCGCGCTCCCCGACGCCGCGGCGAAATGAAGAGGCGTCGCTCCGGTTGTGGTCAGGGCGTTCACGCTTCCTCCGGCCGCGACCAGCAAGGCGACGACCCCGGATCTCCCCGAAGCGCTCGCCACGTGGAGCGGCGTGTGGGAGCCGAGCCGGGTCTTGGCCTCGAGATTGGCCCCGGCGCCGATCAAGAGCTCGGCCATGGCCACGTTTCCCGTTCGCGCCGCGCGGTGAAGGGGGCTCATGCCGTCGCCCGAGGCGGCGTTCACATCGGCGCCCTCTTCGAGAAGAGCGCGCACTTTCTCGACGTCGTCGCTTCCGGCCGCGTCGTAGAGGAATTCGGTCGAGGGAGACAAAGCCAGCAAGAGAGCCGCGCTCAACAGGATCGCACTCTTTCGCATACCGCCTCCTTAGATAGAGAGAGAGAAAGGCTCGGTGCTGTTGCCGAGGCTCGACACATCGTCGAGGCCGAGCATGTGCATCAGGGTCAGCATCACGTTCGCCATCGGCGTTCCCGCATCGGCTCTCAAATGGAGGCCGCCCTCGAGCTGTCCGTTGGCGCCTCCGGCGATGAACAGCGGGCACCGTTTGTGGTTGTGCACGTTCGGGTCGCCCATCGGCGATCCGTAGATCACCATCGTCTTGTCGAGAAGGGTCTTCTCCCCCTCCTCAATGCTCGCGAGCTTCGAGAGGAAGTACGGAAGCAGGCCCACGTGGTACCGATTGATGCGGAAGAACTCCTCGATGTTCTTCTCCTTGTCTCCGTGATGGGACGCGGGGTGGAACGGCTTGTCGACGCCGCTCTCGGGGTAGACGCGGCCGCTCGCATCCCGCCCCATCTTGAACGAGAACACGCGCGTCATGTCTCCCGCGAACGCGAGCGCCTGGAGGTCGAACATCAGCTTGACGTGCTCGTCGAAGGAGTCGGGAACCCCGGCTGGAGCCGTCGGCAGTTCTCTTGTGTCCCCGCTCAGATTGCGCTCCTCGACCTTCTGGATCCGGCGCTCGATCTCCCGGATGTTCGAGAGGTACTGATCCATGCGGCGGCGGTCGACGGGATCGAGCTCCTGATTCAGCCGATCGACTTCGCCGAGAACGAAGTCGAGAACGCTCTTGCTCGTCCGCCTCCGGGCGGCCCGCTCTTCGGGAGTGCCCCCGGCGCCGAACAGAAGATCGAACGCCGCGCGCGGATCCCTAATCATGGGAAGGGGCTCGGTGGGTGAGGCCCAGCTCACGGTATCGGTGTAGACGCACGAGTAGCCGTAGGCGCACCCGCCGCCCTGATCCACGTTCTCGATACAGAGCTGGATCGAGGGAATCGGCGTGTCCTGGCCGAAGCGCTGCGCGTAGATCTGGTCCATCGACGTCCCGACCAGGACGTCGGAGCTCTCCGTCTGCCGGGGATGCGCCTGGGTCAGAAAGACCGCGCTGGAGCGGAAGTGGTCTCCTCCGATTTCCGGCGGAGTGATGGCTTCGGCGTTCTCGACGTCGGTTTCGCTCACGATGGTGAGATATTTCCGGAACGGCTCGAGCGAGCTCATCGCCGTCGGGGCGAGATCGAAATCGCGGCCGGTCGCGGCGGGGGCCCAGAAGTTCTGGGTCGCTCCCCACTTGGTGCTGCCGGCGGCGCCGTGCACCATCTCGATGGCGACGAGCCGCGTTCTCTCGAGCGAGGCGGAAACCGCGCTCGCCGCAGACGCCCTTCGCGCGGGCAGCATCGCCTCGAGAAACGGAAGCGCTACCGTGGCGCCAGCCCCCCGAAGAAAAGTCCTGCGAGGTATGGGTTTGCCGGTGAGGATCTTCATCGATTGCCTCCGTGCATTTCAGTCTCTTCCGCGGTCGCTGCCGCTTTCATCCGGAACGCCGGGCTTCTCACCACTCCAAGGACGAACACCGACATCCGGTAGTCGTCCGCTTTCGCCTCCCGCACGATCTTTCGCACCGCGGGCATGTCGTAATACTCGACCCGGCGGCCCAAGGCATAGGCCATCAGGTTCTCGGTGAACGTTCGAAGTAGCGAGATCGAGTGGTTGAGAAGGGCTCGCCTCAGATCCTCGGGGCTTTCGAGCGGCGTTCCATCGTAGAGCTCGCCCGAGGTGTCGACGGGAACCCCGTTGTCTTTGATCCGAAAGCCGCCGGTGGCATCGAAGTTCTCGAGCGCGAGACCGATGGGATCGATCATCACGTGACAGGACTGGCAGGCGGGGCTCGCTCGATGCCTCTCCATCTGTTCGCGCACCGAGAGCAATCGACCCTGTTCCGCTTCTCCTGACTCTTCCAGCTCCGGCACGTCCGGCGGCGGTGGAGGTGGCGGGCTTCCGAGGAAGACCTCCATGACCCACTTGCCCCGGAGCACGGGGGAAGTCCGGTGGGGGTGAGAGGTGAGAGTCAAGATGCTGCCGTGGCCCAGGAGCCCTCGGCGCATCGGATCCGGATAGGAAACCCGCCGGAAGTCCTCGCCCGTCACACCGGGGATGCCGTAGTGGCGCGCGAGCCGCTCGTCGAGAAACGTGTAGTCCGCGGTGAGGAGCTCGAGAGCGTTCCGGTCTTCGCGCACCAGGTTTCCAAAGAACAGTTCGGTCTCGCGCCGCATCGACGTCTTGAGCTGATCGTGGAAATCGGGATACATCCGCACGTCCGGGTGCATCGGATCGAGGTCGGGGAGCCGCAGCCACTGTTCGGCGAAACGCGTCGCGAGCGCCTGAGAGCGCGAGTCGAAAAGCATTCTCCGCACCTGTCGTTCGAGGACAGCCGGATCCGACAGCTGGCCTTCCTGGGCGATCTTCACGAGCTCCTCGTCGGGGCCGGTGCCCCAGAGGAAGAAGGACAGTCGTGATGCCAGGTCGAGATCGTGGATCGGATAATTCCGTGAACCGGCGCTCGCCGGCGGCTCTTCGAGGCGGAACACGAAATGAGGGCTCGCGAGGATCCCTTCGAGCGCCGTTCGGACGCCCGCCTCGAAGCCGCCTTCTTCCGAGCCGACGCGGTAGAGCGACATCAGAGGCTCGAGGTCGCGCGGACCGAGGGGCCTTCGGTAGGCCTGAGAGCCCAACCGGGAGACGATCGCTTCGGCGCAGGAGAGCTCATCAATCTCATCGGGCTCATCGGGGGCCGAAGCGGGACGGCAGCTGAAGATCCTCTGCCGGCTCGGAGTCTCCGAGACCCCCGTGGGATCGTAGGGACCGGTGATGGCGAGGTCGCGCAGGTGCGGAAGACTCGTCATCCCGTAGGCGTCGGCGATACTGGTGCTGGCGATGGACCAGTCGTGCGGCCGGATGAGGTCCTGCACCGGTCCCTCGAACTTCTTGAGGAACGCGGCCGAGATTCGCTGCGGACCCGCCCGGACGAATATGGGCTCGGTCCTTAGATTGACCCCGTTCGGATCCGAGACGTGCATCCAGCGATCGATGGGAAGGAGCGCGGCCCGCTCGCCGTTGACGGAGATCTCGATCTGCTCCGGATTCTCGGTAGAGGTATGGAGTGTCGCCTGTCCGCTTCCATGGAGGGCGCCCGTGGTCTCGTGATGGAACGAGACCCGGAAGAGGTAGTGACCGTCGGCGGGGAAATTGTGGACCACGGAGACCCCTCCGCGCGTCCCGTAGGGCGCTCCCTCCACCTGCTCCGTCTGCGAGACCCACCGCGTAACCTTATAAGTAGCCTCCCGCGCCGAGGCCAACTTGTCGCCGACGGCGAGTCGGGAGAGGTCGCTCGCCCCGCGGAGATACCCTTCGAGGAGGGTCGCCGAGAGCATCTGAGCGTCCGCGATGTTGTCGAAGTTCGCGCTCTTGGTGTCCGGAGGAAGGTAGTCCCCAGCTTCGATGTCGAGCGCGAGGAGAACGCGGATCGAGCTTTCGTACTCGGCTCGATTGAGGCGCTGAAACGTCCGCCGGCCGGGATTGGGATTCGCGGCGGCGTTCTCGTCGAGGCGGGTCTCGAGATGAGTTGCGAGCGCCTCGAGATCCTCTTCCTTGGGCCGGGGCACACCGGCGGGAGGCATCATGCCCGCGCGGAGCTTCCGGACCATTTTCTCCGCGAGCTCCGCCGCGGCCTCGGGCGCCGACACGTCGAACGCGTCGAGGGACATGTTGCCGGCGAGTGAGGCATCGTTGTGGCAGAGCTGGCAGCTTTCCTCGAGAACCGCTTTGGCGGTCTCGGGCGAGAGAGCGGCGACGGCAGGCCCCGCCAGGAAGAGAACTCGAAAACCGAGAATCGCGGCGTAGATTCTCATCGCAGCTGGGCTCAGCTTACCACGATCCCGGAGAGCGGCCAGGACTGCTAAGATTTCGGCGTGGACCTTCCCCTCAACCCCCCCTTGGAGCCCATGCTCGCGAAGCTCGTCGATGCTCTTCCCGAGGGCGACTCCTGGATCTTCGAGCCGAAGTGGGACGGATTCCGGGTTCTCGTTTTCCGGGACGGGAGCGAGTGGTATCTGCAGAGCCGCGACCTGAAGCCCTTGAACCGCTACTTTCCCGAGCTCGAGGCACCTCTCCTCGAATCGCTCCCCGAGCGCGCCGTCGCCGACGGGGAGCTCGTCATCAAGGGCGAGGCCGGCCTGGAATTCGAAACCCTGCAGCTGCGGCTTCATCCGGCCGCGTCCCGCGTCAAGAAGCTCGCGGCCGAGATCCCGGCGTCGATCGTCCTCTGGGACCTGCTCTGTGAAGGGAGCGAGAGTCTGATTTCGCTGCCCTTCGCGGAGCGACGCGCCCGCCTCGAGAAGGCATTCGCAAAGGCACGGCCGCCCGTTCACTTGACCCCGATCACCCGCGACCGCGCGGTCGCCGCCGATTGGTTCGATCGTTTCGAAGGAGCGGGGCTCGACGGAGTGATGGCGAAGCAAGCGGACGGAATCTACCAGCCTGGCAAGCGCGTCATGCTCAAGATCAAGCACCACCGCACCGTTGACGTGGTCCTTGCCGGATTCCGGTGGCACAAGAGCGCGAAGGGAGAGGCCGTGGGCTCCTTTCTTCTCGGACTCTTCGACGAAAAAGGGCGCCTCCATCACGTGGGGGTGGCGGCGAGCTTCACCGAGAAACGGAGGCGCGAGCTGGTTTCCGAGCTCGCGCCCCTTCGAGAGAACGCGGCCGCGGATCATCCGTGGAAAGAATGGTCCGAGTGGGAGCGCGATCAGCGGGTGCCGGGGGTCAAGAGCCGGTGGAACCGTGACAAGACTCTCGAGTGGGAGCCTCTTCGCCCCGAACGGGTCCTCGAAGTCTCGTTCGATCATATGCAGGGAACGAGGTTTCGCCACACGGCTCACTTCGTGCGCTGGCGTCCCGACAAGCCGCCCGCCGACTGCACCTACTCCCAGCTCGACGTGACCCCGCCATACGAGCTCGAGCGGATCTTTCGTGAGGGCAACCCTCGGCGCTGAACTCACGGCGCCCTTCTGAACGTCGCAGCCATCCCAGCCATCCAGAAAGAGCAGTGCATCAGGCCACATGGTACATTGGCTGACGCTATGAAGGCCGCGACTCTTGCCTTGGAAAAGCCGCCGGAGGCCAGGGCAGAAACGGTCGAGGACCTCGTCCGTTACGGCCGTTCTGGACGCATCCGCGTTCCCGATTTTCAGCGCGGTCTCAAATGGAACAGCCAGCAGGTATTGGACCTGTTCGATAGCATCCACCGGGGTCTCCCCATCGGTTCACTCTTGCTCCAGAGGCGGCGTGCGGAGGCTGAGAGAATTCACCTAGGACCGCTCGCCATCGATGCCGAATCAACATCCGATGGGTGGTGGGTCGTTGACGGGCAGCAACGGCTGACTTCCTTGGCGGCCAGCTTGGCCCGTCCCCTGCCGCTCTCTCGGTTTCCGACCGATCCGTTCGTCGTCTACTTCGACCCTGTAAGGCGAACCTTTCACGCCCCACACAGCAAGGGGGATCTACCCTCCGAGTGGGTTCCGCTACCACTCCTTCTGGACGCCGCCTCATTGAGCGAGTGGGTTTTTGAGTGGAAACACAAGGACAATCGAGAGCTCGTTCGCGCTGTGTTCGAAGCGGGCAAGCGCCTGCGAGAATACCGTGTTCCTCTCTACATTATCGACACCGACGAGCGCGAAGTGCTCCAAGAGATCTTCTTTCGTGTGAATAAGGCCGGCAAGCCCCTGACCTGGAACGAGGTACATGATGCGCTTTACGGGCACGATGGAGCGTCACCCTCCACGACGAAAGAACTATCGCATTCGCTCGCCAGTTTGGGTATGGGCCAACTCAGGGGCGACGACCTTACTTCCTGCCTGGTCGCGTTGCGCGGGTTGGATGTAACCAGAACGCTTGCAGAGCACCGACGAAGGAGTCCGGCCGTGCTCCGCGGTGCGGTTTTCGACGCTCTCCCCGTGTTACGTCAGGTCTTGTCGTTCCTCAGGAAACATGCCGGCGTCCCGCACCTTCGGCTCCTGCCGCGGACATTCGTGCTCGAGGCGTTGACTCGTTTCTTCGCGCTCCATCCGGAACCGAGCCCTCGGACGATGGAGCTTTTGTCTCGTTGGGTGTGGCGTGCGCTGCTCGGCGCCACGACATACGACGAACGAACCCTTCGCCGAAGGGCCATCGCAGCGATCGGTGACAACGAAGAGGCCAGCGCACAGGAACTTCTTGGGCTGCTGTCACGCGAACCGATCCCAGTCTCGCTTCCTGATTCGTTCGATGCTCGAAGCGCCAGGAGCCGTTTGGCGCTCCTCGCACTACCAGGGCTGCGCCCCCGCGACCTTGGCACGGGACAAATCATTGACGTGGCTGAGTTGATCGAAGAGCAAAGTGCTGGCGCCTTTCGAACAATCATCGGGTTGCGCAAAGGCGTACCCAATCTCGCTCGCGGTCCAGCGAACAGAATGCTTCACCCAGGCGTTGGTCCACTCCTGGGACCGCTCCTCAATCGGGTCAAATCCGGCGACGAAGGCGGCATTCTCGCGTCACACGCGATCACTCCTCCGGCCGCGAAAGCACTTGCCGCCGGAGCTTTGAGCGAGTTTCTCCAAATCCGCGAACGGGAGTTGACGCGGTCGCTTTCGGCGCTCGCGACGTTCTTTGCCGGATGGGAACGCGGGGACCGAGATCGCCCGTCGATCGAGTACTTACTTCGCCAAGGCGAGCTAGTGTGACTCTGCGCCTCTACGAAGTGTCGCTGCGCGGTGATACCGTCGGGACGCTCACGGAGGATAACGACGGCCGAATCGGATTTCGTTTCTCTCCCGCATACCGTGAGTCGCCTGTACGGCCGGTACTGAGTCAGTCGTTCGAAGATAACCTTGAAAGGACCTACTGGGGAAAACGCCCCGGCCGGCTACCCTCGTTCTTCGGGAATCTTCTTCCCGAGGGGAAGCTCCGCTCGGTTCTAGAAACCAGCTTTGGCGTTTCCGAGGATGACGATCTCGGCTTGCTTGCTGCCGTCGGACACGATCTCCCAGGAGCCGTCACCCTCAGGCTCGCCGATGCAGATTCGGTCGAGATTGAGAATGCCCCAGTGGGCGGTGCCAACGGAAACGGCGATGATCGTCACGAGGGTCTTCGTTTTTCGTTGGCGGGCGTTCAACTGAAATTCTCGATGAGCCGCGCCGGCGAGCGTTTCACGCTACCCGCTCATGACGAAAAGGGTGATTGGATCGTAAAAATCGGATCGCCGGAGTATCCGGGATCGGCTGCGAACGAGTACGCGATGATGTCTTGGAGCCGCGCCGCGGGGTTCGATGTCCCCGACATCCAGTTGCTGCAACCGGACGCCGTATCAGCGATTCGCCGTCACCTGCCGGATGCAGCGCCGGTCTTCGCTGTTCGGCGCTACGATCGAATCAGCGGTGAATCGATTCACCAGGAAGACTTTGCCCAAATGATCGGCGCGGAAGCTCGAAGGAAGTATGACGGCTCCTATGACCAGTTGGGCCTTATCGTGAGGACGTTACTGGGCGACGATTCATATCGCGAGTTTATTCGGCGACTCGCGCTCGCGATCGCAATCGGCAACAGCGATGCTCACCTCAAGAACTGGTCGTTGATCTATCCCGACAAACGGAAGCCCCAGCTTGCTCCGGTGTACGACCAAGTAGCCACCATCGCGTGGCCTCAGCTCGATCGTCGACTCGCCTTGAAATTTGCTGGCACCAAAGAATTTGGGCGCGTGGGTGTCGATTCGTTTCAACGCCTTGCCAGGAAGGCCGGCGGCGATCCGGACGAAGCAGCTAGAATCGCTGGCACGACAGCACAAGAACTGCGGACAAGTTGGGCTGTTGTCCGCGACAAAGACGTCGTGCCAACGGAGCATGCGATCGCACTCGTCAATCATTGGCGCAACGTCCCTCTGCTTCGCGAGGCAGGGGGTCTGGGAGAATAGCGCTCGGTCAGGCTTTCACAACTCGAACGGTTCCTGCCCCTCGTGGGTCTTTCGGCGGCGAGTTGGGCCGTCGGGCGGCTTTTGTCGAGAGAGAAAGCGGAGATAGTCCGCGAACGAGATTCGCCGGCTCTCGCGGATTCGCCTGAGCGCGGCCACGTCGTCCGCCGTGGTCGGCAGGTCCCTCTCCAGATCCAGCGGCTCAGGACCCTTCGAGCTCACGGTAGCGCTCCCGAAGTCCGTGCTTTTCGAACTGAGCGCGGACCTCTTCGCAATCAACGTCTGGAAGACTCAAGAGGAACCTAATGTCGGCCATGTCCTGGTAGGTCCGAGACGGATCGTTCTTCATCGCGACCACTTTCATGGCGATGAGGTGCTCCGGCCGAGGGACGGGAATCCTCATTCCTCCCGGTCCATCCAGGATCCGGGCCGCCGCGAAGATCCTGCCGCTCGTGGGCTCCTGAACGTACACCAGGTCGATTCCGCCCCGTTCGGAATCGGGATGCTGGTGGTTGGAGTAACCCGTCGAGCGATGGAGCGTTCGGTAGCCGAGCGACTCCAGGAAACCGACGACTTCCTGCTGAGCATTCACAGAGGGTGCGTCCACGACGAAGTCGAGGTCTACGGTCGCTCGCGACATTCCGTACCCACCGAGTCCGACACCACCGATCACGGCATAGCGAACCTTCCGCTCTTCGAAGAACGGAAGGATCTCCTGAAGTACCGCCACGAAGTCCACGGAGTCCCTCTCGGGAGAGTATCACGGCCGCCGGTCTCACTCGGCCAGTTGCAGAAGGAGGGGCCGGAGGTGTAAAGAGGAACGCGGTTTGAGTTGTTCCCAACGTTTCCGCGGCTTCATGTACATCCCAAGAACGAACGGAGCGTAGTTCCAATGAACTGTAGAACTCTTTCCGCGATAATGATGGCGATACTGCTCGAAGCGCAGTCCCGCGCTTTCGCCGAGGCCGAGTGTGAAGCGGACGCAGAGCCTGAAGCGGAAGCCGAGCCCGCGGAGGCTCAGTTTTCGCTGACCGAGGCCGCGCAGAACCCGATCCCGATCTTCACCGGCTCCGCCGACTTCAGGCGCCCATCCATCACCAATGGCGTTTTCGAGCGGCCCTCGAGCACGTCTTTCAACGCGTTCGGCGTGGGCATGTTCGTCGCCGCCGGCGCCGACCTGGCCTCGACCGAGCACGGTCTCTCACGGCGGGGCATTTACGAGTCCAACCCCATGCAGGGCAACCGCAGCGTTCGCATCCTGACGCACGTCGCCGCCCCCGCCTTCATGTACTGGGTCACCGACAAGCTCCACGACAAGGGCAAGACCAGGATGGCGCTCGTCGCCCGCATCGGGTTCAGCGTCGCCTACAGCTACGTCCTGATGCATAACCTAAGGACCGCCTCCGCCCTCCCTCAGTAACTCTGGGCGAACCGAAGCGATTCGTCTACGAGATCCCCTCTCGCCCCTCTCGCGAGGTCCAGGGGTCGTAGTCGGGATCGGGCGGCTCCTCGGGGGGACGCTTTTCCTTGGGCACGTTCCTGAGGTTCACGCGGATCCGGGTCCAGGTGGTGTAGCGGCCCCGCATGGCGTCCACGAGCACGTCCTCCTCCTTTATATAAGGAGCGGCTTGCCCGTGGCGCTGCTTCCAGCGCGAAAGGCCGGAAAGCGCGTCCTCCTTCCTGGCCGCTTTGGCGACGGTCACGAGAGGCATCGTTTTGCGCTTCGACGGCTGAACTCGAGGGGGCTCGCCTTCCTGCTTCCGATAGTGGGGCGGCCAGGGCGCGTCGCCCATGCCTTCCGCCTCGTGGCGCTTCGCGAGCTCGAGGAGCGGTTCGAGCGAGCCCGGGGCTTCGTCGATGCCTTCGCTCAGGTCCCCGAGCTTCGCGTATCGCTGCGGCATCGTCTTGATCGTGAAGTCGGAGAGCTCGCACCGCGGGACTTCCTCCCACGTGAGCGGCGCCGAGACCCGGGCGTCCGGCGTCGGCCGCACCGAGTAGGCCGAGGCCACGGTCCGGTCCTTCGCGTTCTGGTTGTAGTCCACGAAGACCCCGTGTCGCTCCTCCTTCCACCATTTGCTGGTGATGAGATCCGGGGCCCGCCGCTCCGCCTCGCGAGCGAGCGCGAGAGCGGCGCGGCGCAGCTCGTCGAAGCCCCACCGCCGTTCGATCCGCACGTTCACGTGGATGCCGCGGGAGCCCGATGTCTTCGGCCAACCGACGAGGCCGAAGTCGGCGATCACCTCGCGCACCACCGAAGCCGTCTCGCGAACGGCGGGAAAGCCCACCCCCGGCCCGGGATCCAGATCGACACGGAGCTCGTCGGGATGGTCCAGATCGTCCGCGCGCACGGGGTGCGGATTGAGATCGATTGACCCGAGGTTCGCCATCCAGGCGATGTGCGCGACCTCCGTCGCCACGATCTCATCCGCGGTCCGGCCCGACGGGAACTGGAGGCGCGCCGTCGTCACCCACTCCGGCCGCTTCTCGGGCGCGCGCTTCTGGAAAAAGAAATCTCCCTCGGCGCCGTGCACGTAGCGCTTCAGGACGATGGGACGATTGAGGATCCCGCGGAGGGCTCCCTCACCGACCTCGACGTAGTACCGCACCAGTTCCAGCTTGGTAATTCCGGCCGTGGGGAAGTACAGCTTTCCCGGGTTAGAAACCTTCACCTCACGGCCCGAGATCGTGAGAACCTCGGCGGCCGCCTCTTTCGCCACGGACTCGCGGTCAGTCGTCGCGGCGCACGATGTCCCCGAACACGTGACCGCCGCCTTCGCCGCCCAGCCAGGTTCCGGCGTAGTGGTCGCGAAAAAGCAGGACCCGCGCGCTGTAGCTTCCCATCCCGGGGATAGAAAGATCGGTGAGGGTGATGACCGGAGTGTCGCCCGCCCACAGGATGGTGACGGGGATGGGCACGGTGACGTCGCCGGAGCCGAGCTTCAACGTGGTCTGGAAGAGCCAGCGATCGCCTGCGATCCGAGAGACCTTCTCGATCGCGTACTCTTCCTCGCCGGCGATCCCTTCCCCCTCGAAGCTCGTCGACTGCCCGACGAGGCTCACGTTGGTCATCATTTCTTCGAACGCGCGATCGCGTTCGGCCCGCGCCTCGGCTCCGGGTGGAGGTTCGCGCGAGCATCCCGCGAGCGCGAGCATCGCGGCAAGGCTCATCGGTATTCTCATGTTTGGGCGACGTTCAATCTTCTCGCGTAGGCGTCATTTCGCGGGAGGCATACTGGTCGTCCAGATGTCGCGGTGGAGCTTGAACCGCCCGCCGTCCTTCTTCCAGACGACCACGTACTTGCCCCGGTCGAGCGTCTTGCCCGCCGCGTCGAGGAGCTCGTACTGACCGACTTCGGTAGCGCTGTCGCCCGCGGAGTCGACTTCGAGCGTCTTCAGCCGGACTCCCTTGACCCCCGAGTCGAACACACCCTGCCAGAACTTGCCGATGGCCTCCGTGCCGCTCACCACGTCGCTTCCCGCGGGGAGCGCTTGACCGGTAGCGGTGTAGAGGGCGGCAACCCCCGTCCCGTCACCTTTGGCGGCAGCCGCCTCGAACTGCCGGTTCGCGGCCTCGATTTCCGCCCGAACGTCGGCGAACGCGGCGGCGGCGAAAGCGGATGCGAGAGCAAAGAGCACGAATGTCGAGCGCGTCATGAATCAGCCTCCCTCGTATTCGAAGTGAAAACGCGCCATGCTAGTGGTATCGCCAGTTTTTTTCAACCGTGAGACGGTTCCCGCTTGAAGCGGCCGCCCCGCTCTCCTATCCTTCGCGCCATGCGGCACTTCCCCTTTCTCCTCGCAGCTCTCTCGCTCCTCGCGGCTCCGGCCGCGGCCCAGACCCCGAAGCCGGCATGGGTGGCCATCCGGGCCGGGCGTCTCATCGACGGTCTCGGCGGGGCTCCTCTGACAGGGGCTATCATCCTCATCGAAGGCGAGCACATCCGAGCGGCGGGCGCGGGACTCGCCATTCCCGCGGGAGCGAGAGTCATCGATCGCTCCCGGATGACGGTGCTCCCGGGGCTCATCGATTGCCACACGCACATCACGAGCGCGCCGGGCGCGGCCTCGTCGTTTCGCTCGAGCTTCCTCGACGCCGCGATCCTCGCGCCGGCCTACGCGAAGGCCACTCTCGAGGCCGGCTTCACCACCATCCGCGACGTCGGCGCCCCTCAGTTCGTCGACGTGGCGCTCCGCAACGCGATCGATCGCGGCGACATTCCTGGACCGAGGATCCAGGCGGCGACCCTTCCCATCAGCGCCACCGGCGGGCACGGCGACGTCAACGGGCTCTCGCCGTTCGTCGAGTTTCACGAGTTCTCCGGCATCGCCGACGGCATCGATGAGATCCGGAAAAAAGTTCGCTTCGAGGTGAAGTACGGGGCGGACGTGATCAAGGTGACTGCCACGGCGGGGGCGATGTCCGAAGAGGAGTCCGTCGACGCGGCGCTCTTCACCCAGGAGGAGCTCGACGCGCTCGTCGATGAAGCGCGCGCCTGGGGCCGGCGGGTCGCCGCCCACGCGCACGGCGCCGAAGGGATCAAGCGCGCGGTGAGAGCCGGGGTCGTCTCCATCGAGCACGGAACGTTCCTCGACGAAGAAGCCGCCCGGCTGATGGTGGAGCACGGCACTTATCTGGTGAAGGATTCCTACGAGGACCGGTGGTTTCTCGAGCGCGCCCCGGGATGGGGGTACCCGCCGATCATCCTCGAGAAGCTTTCGAAGGTGGTGGAAGGCCACGAGGCGGCCTTCCTCCTCGCGGTGAAGCACGGCGTCAAGATCGCCTTCGGCACCGACGCCGGGATGATCCCCCATGGCGAGAACGCGAAGCAGTTCCGCGACTACGTCGAGTGGGGCATGAAGCCGATGGACGCGATCCTGACGGCCACTCGGAACGCCGCCGACGTCCTGGGCTGGAGCGATCGCGTCGGCGCCATCGCCCCCGGAAGGCTCGCCGACATCATCGCCGTCGAGGGCGACCCGCTCAGAGACATCACGGAGCTCGAGCGCGTGCGCTTCGTGATGAAGGGCGGCGTCACCTTCAAAGAGTAGCCCGTCCTCGCCGGGCGACGGGGTAAAGTCCCCCTGCGTCGCCGGAAACCCCCTGAACATGGACAGTTGAGGCCATAGCCGAAACTGGAATCGATGTTGCAACTCGGAGTCTTCAAAAGGGGGAGCGCCATGAGACGAATCACTCAAGTTCTGATAGTCCTCGGGGTTTCTTCCCTGGCATCCGCGGAGCCTCCCACCCGGGCCAAGGAGATCGAGCTTTCCGGCTACGCCGAATGGAGGTCGGACGGAGTCCTGGTGGTGGACGGACAGCGCGTGACGCCGGCCGCAGACGCGCGCTTCGAGGGAAAGGGCCGCGCGCGGCGTTTCGAGGGAATCCCTCTCGGTTACGAAGTGAAGGTCGAAGGCATCAGGCTCGCCGACGGAACGGTTCTCGCGCGCAAGATCGAAGCGAAACCGAACGGGAGCGCGTTCTACGAGGGCTCGATTCGGGCGGACGCCGATGCCATGGAGGAGGAGTTCCGGCGCCACGGACGCGTGGCGGAGGTTGACGAATACGGCCACGTGGCCTCGGACTACGGGGAGCTCCTGGAATCCGGCTCCGAGGTCGAGAGGGTGCGTACCATCGCCGATCGGCTGACTCCTCCCTACCTGGACCGCGAGGATTTTCGCGTCTACGTCGTCGAGAACGAGGAGTGGAACGCTATGGCCGCGCCCAACGGAGCGATCTACGTCTTCAGCGGCCTTCTCTCGGACATGGACGATGACGAGGTCGCGATCGTTCTCGGGCACGAGCTCGCTCACGCGACCCACGAGCACTCGCGCCGTTCCCTCAAGAAGTCGATGCTCGCAAGTCTTCTCGGATGGGGCGCCACCGCGGCCGCCGATTCCATCGACCATGACGGGGCACGCATCGCCACCAAGGTCGGGATCTTCGCCGGCACCCTCGCATGGATGAACGATTACGGCCGCTCGGCCGAAGACCAGGCCGACCGCGTGGGTCTGCGGTACGCCTACGAGGCGGGCTACGACGTGAGCAAGGGCCCGAAGCTATGGCGCAGATTCGCCGAAAAGCACCGCGGGCTTCCGAAGGCGCTCAACTTCTTCCTCGGAGGCCACTCGGTGGCGAAGGACCGAGCGAAGAACCTCGAGGAGGAGATTCGCTATAACTACTCGGGCCGAGACACCCGCGTGCATTAACTAAATTAGTTCTGGAGAAAGTAGACGAGCTGGCTCGAAGACTGGAGAGCCCAGTTGAAGCATCGCGGCGGCCGGTTCAAGTCGAGCCGCAGCGCCTCGGAAAAGAGCCGGTCGAACCGCCGGCGGAAACGCTCTCGCTCGCCCTGGTCCCGCGAGAAGAAGATTCCCATCGCGAAGCTCGCCGCGATCTCGGTGTCGTGGCGCTCCATGCCCTGATCCTGCGGACCGGGCGCGTCGAGAGCCGCTTCCGAGCCGAAGCAGTCGATCACGTAGTAGGCCCGCGAGCCGTCGGGCACGAGGCCCCGCCGGTCGAGAAAATCGCAAAAGCGCACGACCATCCCCGGCACGCGCTCGTCGCCGCTGAGCCGCCAGTACGAAAAGAGCGCGTCGAGGAGAATCGCCGTCATCCAGGCGGAGGTGGCTCCAGGAAGACGCGACTCGCTCGGATCGTACAGGCCCCAGTCCTGGCGGAAGGAGCCGTCAGCGGGCCGCCCGTCCGGCGGACGCGTCTGGTGTTGATAGAGGGCGTCCGCATACTCCCTGGCCTTTTTCCAGTAGCGCTCGTTACCGGTGAGCTCCCAGCCATGTAGCACTCCGAGAAAACCGTAAGCCTCGTGGCGCGGCGACCAGAACTCCCGCCCGGCTTCGGGGTCCACGTCGGGAGATACCGGTCGATAGCGCTCCGGACGATACCGGGGCTCCCAGCGCTCGAGGCAGAATCGGGCCATCGACTCGCCGGCCGCCTTCGCCCGCTCGTCTCCAGTGAGGAGGTAATGAAGATGCATCGCGCGCGGGTAGACGTACTTCACGTCCGGCCCTTTGGGAGTGAAGGCGCCAGCGTCCGCCCCATCCATCTCCGTGTGAAGAAGAACGAAGCTCGCAGCGCGATGGGCGGCCTCCAGATAGCGCCGCTCCCCCGTCCGTACGTAGAGCTTGTAGTAGCAAGTCGTCCGGTCGAAGAGCCAGTGATGAAAGACGGGACTATCGAGATATTCGAGAGATCCGGGAAAGCTGCGCTCCGCCAGCCGATCGTAGTCGGCGAAAGCGCCGGCGTCGGCCGCGGGAACCTGGGGACCCGCGACCTCGCTCGCGCAGAGCCACTCATTGGGCAGAAGAGCCCAGACCCGCGGGATGGAATCCGGGACAGGGGCGAGAGGAGTTACGCGCTTTCTCGACCGAGCTTGGAGTCGCACTTGAAGCCGACGACTCTCGTCACCCGCGAAGTCCACTTCCGTCTGGACCAGAACCGAGCGGAGGCTCCCCTCTCGACCGCCGATGCGCCAGTTTTCGAGCGGTGTCACCGAGGCCTCGACCTCGCGCCCCTCGCCGTCAAGGAGTTGGATCCCGTCGGGGTCGTCGAGGAGCTCGGGAGGCAGGGGGAAGCCGAAGCTCACGATCTCCGGCCCCGCGACTCCCGCCTGTGGCTCGAGGCGGACGTCGATCGCGACCGGGGATCGCCGGGGCAGGAGAAGTGCTCCGCCCGCGAAGAGAAACGCGCGGCGATTCAACGGCGGCTCAGTGAACGCCGGACATCAGCCCACGGATGGGCTTTACCAGAAGCGCCAGCACCACCGTCGCCACCAGCGTTACGAGGCCCACTGCGCCGAAGAGCTGGGGAAGCGGAAGCCGATCGAAGTACCCGGCGACGGAACCCGCGGTGAAATTCCCGACGGCGTTCGTCAGGAACCAGATTCCCATGATGAAGCCAAGGATCCTCACCGGCGCGAGCTTGGTCACCATGCTGAGCCCGATGGGCGAGAGGCTCAGCTCGCCGAGCGCGTGCAGAAAGTACACTCCGACGAGCCAGAGGGGGCTCACTTTGACCTGCTGCTGCCCGAATAGTGTCGAGGCGAAGGCGATGACGAAAAAGCTCGCGCTGAGAAACAGAAGGGCGATTGCGAACTTCGCCGGGCTCGATGGCGCGCGCCGCCCCAAACGAGTCCACATCCACACGAATAAAGGAGCGAGGCTGAGCACGAAGAAAGGCTCGACCGACTGGTACAAGCTGGAGGGCATTTCCCAACCAAGAAATCGGTTGTCGGTAAGCCGATCGGCAAAGAGAGTCAGGCTCGAGCCCGCCTGTTCGAAGCCCATCCAGAACAGCGAAGCGAAGACGAAGAGCAAAGCGATGGCACCGATCCTTCTGCGCTCGACGGCGTTCTCGGCGCCCTTCAACAGGAGCCAGGCGAAGAGCACCGCCGCGGAGCCTACGATCAGATAGTCCCGGTACCGTCCTGAAAGGATGAGCGCGCCACCGATGGCCACGACGGACGCGCTCACCGCAAGCCAGATCTTTCCCCCGTTCCTCGGGGGCTCGCGCAGAAGACCGGCGCTCCCGAGCCTCCCTCGCCCGAGCACGTACTGGAGCAGCCCGAGGGTCATTCCCACGCCCGCGGCGCCGAAGCCCCAGTGCCAGCCCACCCTCTGGCCAAGGTATCCGCAGATTAACGGGCTGACCATGGCTCCGAGGTTGATGCCCATGTAAAAGATTGTGAATCCCGAGTCACGGCGGTCGTCATCCGTTGCGTAGAGCTGGCCGACGGTGGAGCTGATGTTCGGCTTCAGGAGCCCGGTCCCGAGAACGATGAGAATCAGCCCGGCGAAGAACAACGTCGGACCGCCCTGAATCGCGAGGGTGTAGTGGCCGAGGGCGATTAGGATTCCACCCACGAGTACCGCGCGCCTCAGGCCAAGAAGACGGTCGGCGATGAACCCTCCGGGAATGGCGGCAAGGTAGACGGAGCCGGTATAGAGGCCGTAGATCCGCGCCGCCTTCTCTGTGTCGAATCCGAGCCCGCCTACTTCAGCCGAGGCGACCATGAAAAGGAACAGGATCGCTCTCATGCCGTAGTAGCTGAAGCGCTCCCAGAACTCCGTCAAAAAGAGGGTCGTGAGACCGCGAGGGTGGCCGGCGATTCCGCCGCGGTCGAGCTCCGGGCTCACAGCAGCATGCCCACGATCGAGGCCGACATCAGGTTCGCCATGGTCCCCGCGAGCATCGCTCGGATCCCGAGAGAGGCCAGCTGGTCGCGCTGCGTCGGCGCCAGCGCCCCGAGACCTCCGATCTGGATTCCGATCGAGCTCAGGTTCGCGAACCCGCAGAGGGCGAAGGTGGCGATGGTGAACGAGCGCGGATCGAGCGAAGCCTTCTGCGCCCCGAGGACGGAGAAGGCCACGAGCTCGTTCAGGACCATCCGCGTCCCGAGGAGGTTTCCGACGGAGAGGCAATCCTTCCACGGAATGCCGATGACCCAGGCGACGGGGGCGAAAAGAAATCCGAAAATCGTTTCGAGGCTCTCGGGGAACCAGTGGAATCCTCGCGCGGCCAGAAAATCGTGCGTACCTCCCATAAGGGCGTTGGCGAGCGCGATGAGCGCCATGAAGGCGATGAGCATCGCCGCGATATTCAGCGCGAGGTGAAGGCCGTCGGTCGTGCCCCGGGCGATGGCCGCGAGGAAATTCCGCTCCTTCTCCGTCTTGGGCATTTTCGTGCGCCCGGCGGTGACCGGTGTCCCGGTCTCGGGAACGAGCATCTTGGCCATCAGGATCGTGCCTGGGGCGGTCATGATGACCGCCGTCAGGAGGTGCTTCGCTTCGATCCCGTAGGCGAGGTATGCGCCCATGATGCCGCCGGAGACGTGGGCCATGCCGCTGGTCATGACAGTCATCAGCTCGGAGCGCGTGAGCTGCGGAAGGTAAGGCCGGATGGTGAGAGGCGCTTCCGTCTGTCCCATGAAGATGCTCGCCGCCACGTTGAGAGACTCCGCCCCGCTCGCCCCCATGAATCGGGACATCACGAACGCCGCGACGCGGATGACGAGCTGCATGACCCCGATGTGATAGAGGAGGGCGAAGAACGCGGCGATGAAGATGATCGTCGGGAGCACCTGGAAGGCGAAGGAGAATCCGAAGTCCGACCCTTTGGCGCCAATCTTGCCGATGACGAACTCCGAGCCGACGTAGGAAAAATCGAGGAGGCGATTGACCAGAGCCCCCGCTCTCTCGAAGAGCGCGCGGCCGTCTTCGGACCTCAGGACGAAGAACGCGAAGGCGATCTGAAGTCCGAGACCCCAGAGAACGGTCTTGAGCCGGATGGCACGGCGGTCGGTCGAAAAGAAGTAGGCCAGCGCCACCATGGTGGCAAGGCCCAAAACACCGGTAAAACGGCCCACTGGGGCCGAGAGCCTAACACTTTCCGCGCGAGCTTGCTATTCGTTCGATCGGAACTCCTAGACCGCTTCCACGTCCAGCACGTCCTCCGCGGCTTCGCTCTTCGCTTTCCTGGCCTCGAGATCGTCTCCGATAACGTAGTCGGGGTCCATGACGCGCACCTGCTCGTACAGGCGCTGGGCGCGGTGCTGAAGCCCGACCTTCTCATAGAAATTCGCCAGGGACACCAGGTAACGCGGCTCCCAGGGCTTGAGCTTGTGCGCGATCTGCAGATTCTGCTCGGCGTCCTGCCGCCACCGCGGATTTTCCGAGAGGGCTCTTCCCAGAAGATGGAAGCGTTCGGGGTCGTTGCCCTCGGAGAGCTCGAGCGAGGCCCGGCAGAGCTCGATGGCGCGCCAGAAATCCTGCTCCTTGTAGGCCCGCTTCGCTTGCATGAAGAGGACCTTCGCTTCCTCGGTGTTCTTGGGATGACCCGGGGACTCTTCTGCCGCGGTAGCGGACGCGCCAGACGCGGGCTCGGCTTTGGCGTTTTTTATCGTCTCCCAGGTCTCCCTCTTTTCCTCGTATTGTCCCTCGCGGTCCACCATACGGTCGTAGACCTTCGTCGAGGTTTTCGAGGATAGAGTGACAAACGCTTCCTTCAGCCGCGCCCGGACGGAAGAGAGCTTCTCCTGGAAATCTCCTCCGATAATATGCTGACAGTTCGCGAGATCGAAACGCCGGGCACGATCCTGATAGGCGCGATCGATCTCCTGGTAGGTCGCGTTTCTTTCGAGCCCCAGTACCTGCCAATGGTTCTGGCACTGCATGTCGTTGAAAGCCGAAATGAGCTCCGATTCGAACGGATCGGGGGGTGGCGGCGGCTCTGGAGCCGCGACTGGGCCTTCAGGGGGCGCGCTCTCGTCGGCCGGCGCTCCGGCCTCTTCTTGCTTCGGCACCAGGGCGACGATTCCGGCCTGGCGGAGCGCCAGGAGAAGCCGCAGAGTTCGATCTTCCGAGAGCGGCGACGAGGCGACGATCTCTCCCACCGTGTTTCGTTCATCGACCAGATCCAGCACCAGTGCGTCGTCGGTCGCGAGGTTCATTTGCCCTGCCAGAGCCAGAGCATCCCGGGTCTGCGCCAGAACGTAGTCGTCGAGGAGCCACTTCTCCCGGTACAGGGCGATGTCGGTCAGATGGAAAGCGGCGTCGAGGAAAACGTCGCCGATGGAAACCGGCGACAGCGTAAGGGCTTCGATGGGAATCACGGTCGAGAACGCGAGGCGCTCCGATTCGGAGAGCAGCATCGCGCTCGCGATCCGGACGATCTGGCGGCACACGTACGTTTCGATCTGGCCGCTCTTCAGATAACCGAGCTCGACGAGAATGTTCCCGAGCTTCCGGCCCGAGCGGATGAATCGAGTGGCCTCCTCGAGCTCGGCCCGGGTGACTCCTCCCTCGGCCACGATGACCTCGCCCAGGCGCTCGTGCGCCAGCTCGGATTTCGCGCCGACCAGGTACCCCTTCTCGAAGAACACCAGCCGTTTGGCGCCCGCGGTTACCGAGATGAGGGCGCCGTCTTTTTCGCCCTCGTACGTGCTGCGCATCGCGCGGGCGACTCGGTTGTTGAAACGGACCAGGGTATCGCTCATCGGTCAAAAAGGGCGCTGATTTCCCGAACGGACGGAATCCCGAGCATTGTCTTAAGCAAGGGAGAGGCCATTTCGCCCGCCCGGACCTTGGCGTGTTAACCGACTGTGACACAGAAAGTTACGGCAATCCGTCGGTTCGCCCGTACGTCTCCCTGTGGACGTTCCCCTACAGACCTATAATGGGCCGCGCCATGAAATGCCTACGTACCCCTACGCTTTTGTCCCTTTGGCTCCTCCTCGCGGGAACGAGCTCGGCCCAGAGCGGGCTCGATTTGATGGACGTCGACATCATGTTCGTCGGCGCGCACCCCGACGATGACACCGGGATCCTCGCCACCTTCGCCCGGTATCTGCTGGACGAGGGCTTTCGCGGGACCGTGGTGACGGCGACGGGCGGGGACGGCGGCGGCAATGCCATCGGAGTCGAAGCCGGCCCGTCTCTCGCCCTCATCCGCAAGGAAGAAGAGCGGCGCGCTCTCGCGCTCGTGGGAGTCGACTCGCCGTCCTTCCTCGCGCTTCCCGACTTCTACTTCACCCTCTCCGCGGAGGAGACCGAGCGAAAATGGGGGAAGTCTTTCGTTTGCGACGTCGTGCGCCACGTGAGGCTCGAGCGCCCCGAGGTCATCGTCACCATGTGGCCCGGCCCGGGCACTCACGGGCAGCACCAGATGGCGGCGCGGGCGGCGACCCTCGCTTTCGAGAAAGCCTCCGATCCCACCTTCTGCCCCGAGCTGACCGACCGCGAGTTCCTTCGGCCTTTCACGCCGCTGAAGCTCTACTACTACGACCGCGGAGGCCCGACCGCGGTCGAGATCTCGACCGCCGACTACTCACAGTCGCTCTACAGGAGCTATGCGGAAATCAAATCGCTGGCCGTGTCCATGTACCGTTCCCAGGGGTTCGATCGGCTGGCAAAGATACCCGTCGAGAACCCGAGCCCGGAGCGATTCCTGCTCATCCGCTCGAGAGTCCCCGTCTCCCTTCCCGAGTCCCACCTGCTCGCGGGCGCCTGGCCCCGCTCCATCCAGCTACGAGTCGAGCCCGAAGTATTTCGAACCGGAGTCGGCGTTCCGCTTGGCGTTGCGGTGACTCTGGTGAACGGTGGCGCAACGTCGCTCACGGACGTCGAGATCTCACTCGAGCCTCCGCCGGAATGGAGCCTCGAAGGCAGCGCGTCCATCGACTCGCTCGCCCCGGGCGAGAGCGCGACAGCGCGGTTTCGAGTGTCGCCTACGGTGAAAGCGGTTCTCGATCTCAATCAGCGGCTCGTCGCCGCCTATCGCGCCTTCGAGAGCGAGCGGCCAATCGGCGGAGAGAACTTCACCTGGATCCAGGCGGGAGCGCCGGTCGAGGTTCGATTCTCGCCTCTTTTCGACGTCGCCGATTACCGGAGGTTCGCGCGCGAGACCCGGACGGACTGGGTCATCGAGACTCTCCCCACGCGAGTGCCCGTCACTATCGGGCGGACGAACGAAGTCAAGGTGGAAGCCTCCAATGCCTCCGAGTCGGAGGCGCGCGTGACTCTCTCGCTCGAGCTTCCCCCGGGCATTGCCCTGGAAGAGGCGGTGGAGCTGACGCTCGAAGCCCTCGAGAGGAAGAGCAGCGCGGAAGCATCCCTTCGCCTCCGCGTCGACGAGCGGGTCCTGCCCGCGTCTCGTCACTCGGCGAAGGTATCCATGAAAGTGCGCGCCGGCGCTCTCGGGCTCGTGAGCGAGGACGTCTCCGAAGTCTATGCCCTTCCGACGCTCGCCATCCCGCGTGTCGCGGCAGCGCCACGGATCGACGGAGACCTGAGCGACCAGAAGGCGTTCGCCCGCGGAGAGATCTTTCCCGAGGATCTCTGGTGGCGCCGCAAGCCGGAGGGTCCCGCCGATTCGAGCGCCGTCTTTTACCTCGCCTACGACTCCGCGAATCTGTACGCCGGAATCGAGGTCCGGGACGACGTCGTCGTCTGCAACATCGCGCCCGACGACGTCAAGGCTCAGCTTCGATCGGACGCCGTCGGCATCACCGTCGATCCCTCGGGCGCGAGTCGGGACACGTCGACCGTCCTCCAGGCGGCGGCCTTTCCCTGCACCACCGAGGGCTTCGCCGCCCGTGGATTTCGCGACGCCGACGCCAACCAGGGGCTCATGGAAGAGACCGCGCCGGGGATGGAGGTCGCCTCTCGAAGACTCGAGGATGGCTACGTCGTCGAGGCCAAGATCCCCTGGGCGGTCATGCCTCATCAACCGCGGGCCGGTGACGAGATCGGCATCAACATCGTCGTCTACGACGGGGATGCCAAGGATGCTCGCGTGGGAGCGAACGTGAGCGAGAGCGGCATCGCCTGGGCTGCCTTCGAGTGGGGCGGCAAGCAGGCGCTTCCCTATCTCTGGCCTCGCGTCGTTCTCGGGCGGTAGCCGGACGCCGTGCGATACACTGATAAGGTGAAGAGATTCTTTCTCGCCTCCGTTGTCCTCGCGGCCGGAATCTCGTGCAGCGGGGGGAACAGCTTGCCCACGGGTCCGTCACCCGTCACCGCCGAGGTGGAGTTTCGCTACGTTTTGGCGGAGGTGGAGGCCTCCTCGGTTGCAACCGATCTCTCCTGCTCCCGACACGTGCGACTCCACCCGAGCTTCTGGGGCTTCGCCCAGGTGACCATGATCCCCCTGGGCTCGAGCTCCTGGAGCGCCCGATTCGAGGAAGTCCCCGTGGGCCGCCATTCAGTGCGGGTCACGGCCCCCGAGGGGTGCGGAGGCGGCGAGCTCTTCGCGAACGGTGTCCTGCTCTCGGTCTCGAGCTTTGCGGTCTCTACCGACGGCAGTGTCACACCTTGATGCGGCGACCATCTCGGTCGTCATCCCTACCCAGAATCGGCGGGAGCTGATTTCACGAGCCATCGACTCGGTGCGGGCGCAGAGCCGGCCGGCGGGCGAGATCCTCGTAGTGGACGATGGCTCGACCGATGACACCGCCCGTTTCATCGCGGAGACTTATCCCGAGGTCCGGGTGCTGCGCCAGCCCAACCGCGGCGTCAGCGCCGCGAGAAACGCGGGAATCCGCGCAGCCACGGGCGCCTTCATCGCGTTTCTAGACTCGGACGACGAGTGGCTGCCGAAAAAGCTCGAACGCCAGCTCCAGGCGATGGAGGCGAGCCCCGGAGCTCTTCTCTGCCACACGAACGAGATCTGGATCAAAAACGGCCGCCGGGTCAATCCCATGAAGAAGCACCAGAAATTCGGAGGGCGAATCTTCGAGAAGGCGCTCCCCCTTTGCGTTATCTCGCCTTCGTCGGTTCTCGTCGACCGGCGTCTCTTCGACGAGGTCGGGCTCTTCGACGAGAGCCTTCCTGCCTGCGAGGATTACGATCTCTGGCTTCGGGTATGCGCCCGCTTCCCCGTCCTCTTCGTCGACGAGCCCCTGATCGTGAAGCACGGCGGGCACGAGGACCAGCTCTCCCGGCGCCACTGGGGAATGGATCGATTTCGGATCCAGGCTCTCCAGAAGATCCTCGCGCAGCGAGATCTTCCCGACGACTACCGCCGCGCGGCCGATGCCATGCTCGCGCAGAAGCTGGAGATCTTCGCTCGCGGCGCCCGAAAGCGCGCACACCCATGATCCGATTCGTAGTCGCGCTCGCTCCCGAGGCCGACGCGCTCGTCCGGCGCTATCGCATGGAGCCACAGGAGGGCGCCTTCCGATGGTTTCGCTCCGGCGAGGCGGCCCTGGTGATCTCGGGAATCGGAAAGATCGCCGCCGCCGCCGCCACGTCCTATCTCCACGCGAAAACGGGAGAGGAGCCCCTCGGGGTATGGCTCAACTTCGGAACCGCGGGACACCGCGATCGCCCGCGCGGAGACGTCCTCCTCGCCCACACCGTGACCGATGCCGCGTCCGGTGCGCGCTTCCATCCGACGAGGCTCGACGGCCCGGATCTCGAGCCCGTCGAGGTCAGGACCGTGGATCGTCCGGAGTTCGATTTCGATTCGGACGCCGCCTACGACATGGAAGCCTACGGCTTCGTCTCCGCAGCGCTTCGCTTCTCGACGTCGGAGCTGGTGCAATCGATAAAAGTCGTGAGCGACAACCGCGAGACCACGACCGCGGTGTCGACAGCGGCGGCCGTGCGGGATCTAGTGGAGAGCTGCGCCTCGGTCGTGGCGCAGGCCGCGGATCGCTTTCGGGAGATCGCAGACGATCTCGCGCCTCTCTGCCGCGAGCAGGCGGACTCGCTCGCGCTCGTTCAAGCCTACGGAGAGCGAGTCCATTTCACGATCTCCGAAGCCCGCCGTCTGCGGCGTCTTTTTCGGCGATGGGCCGCCCTCGAGCCGGAAGCTCAGCGGGGCCCGGAGTACATCGAAGGCGCGACCGCGCCGGAGATACTCGACCACCTCGAGCGTCGCCTCCACGCACTCGCACGGGAGGAGCGCCCTTGACGCCTCTCGAGTGGCTCTCGGTTGCGCTCGTCGTCGTCGTAGGCTCGGCGCTCCAGGGAGCCGTGGGTTTCGGCCTTGGCCTTCTCGGGGCCCCGCTCCTGGTGCTCCTCGACCCCTCTCTGGTACCCGGACCGCTCCTCGCGGCCGCGCTGTTCCTCACGATCCTCGTGGCGTTTCGGGAGCACCGGGCGATCGACCTTCGGGGCGTCAGCTGGGCACTGGTCGGCCGGGTGCCGGGAACGATTCTCGGGGCCGCCGTGGTCGCGGCGATCCCGCGTAGAGAGACTTCGCTCCTGGTCGGCGCCATGGTACTGATCGCCGTCGGCCTGGTGGGCGCGGGCACGAGAGTCGCGAGGAGCCGCTCCGCGCTCTTCGGAGCGGGGACGGTTTCGGGCTTCATGGCCACGACCTCCTCCATCGGAGGGCCGGCCATCGCTCTTCTCTACCAGGACTCGCATGGCCATCGCGTCCGGGGAACGCTCTCGGGGTTCTTTCTCGTGGGACTCGTGATCTCGCTCGGAGCGCTCGCTCTCATCGGCCGCTTCGGCCGCTCCGAGATCGTCTCCTCCGTTTTACTCTTTCCCGCGGTCGTCATCGGGTTCCTGCTTTCCGCGAGACTCGCCGCGATCCTCGACCGAGGCTATACCCGGACTGCGATTCTCGTCGCTTCCGGTCTCGCGGGCCTCGCCGTCGTCATCGAAGCTCTCCTGTCGAGGACATGATCGATACCATTTACGTGGAGGAAGAGGCCGCGAGTCATCCACGGGTGCGCGGCCTTCTCGCCAGGCACCCTCGCGCGCTCGTCGTTCCCGTGAGCGGCTACGGCGAGGTCTTCAACCGCGGCCACCAGAGCTTTCGGCTGCAGAAGCGGAAGCCCTCGCTCGTTCTCGCGAAGAAGCGCGGGAGCCTCGTCCTCAAGGCTCCCTACGGAATCGGAGGCGATCGCAATTTCTACTTCTCCCACGTTCTGAACTGCCTCTACGACTGCCGGTACTGTTTTCTACAGGGCATGTACCGCTCGGCCCACTACGTCGTCTTCGTGAACTATGAAGATTTTCAGGACGCGATCCTTCGGACCGCCGAGGAGTCTCCGGGCGAAGAGGCCTGCTTCTTTTCGGGCTACGACGGCGATAGCCTCGCGCTCGAGTCGATCACGGGATTCGCCGGCGCCTTCCTTCCATTCTTCGAACGAAACCAAAGGCTCGTCCTCGAGCTCAGGACGAAAAGCGTCGCCATCCGTCCCCTCCTCGCGCGCGATGCCTTTCCGAACTGCGTCGTCGCGTTCAGCTTCACCCCCGAGGCGTTCTCGAAGTCGCTCGAGCATGGAGTTCCGCCGATCGAGCAGCGAATCGCGGCCGCGGCGAAACTGGCCGAGCGCGGATGGCGGATCGGTCTGAGGTTCGATCCTCTTCTCTACGCACCCGGCTACGAGCACCTGTACCAGGAGCTCTTCGAGGAGGTCTTTCGCGCGATACCAGAGGAGTCGATTCACTCCGTCGGGTTCGGCGCCTTCCGCCTTCCCCGGGATTACTTCACGCGCATGGCGCGGCTGTACCCGGAGGAGAGGCTCTTCGCTCAACCTCTCGAGGAACGCTCGGGAATGATCTCCTACGAGTCCGCCGTCGAAGAGGAGATGATGGGATTCTGCCGGGAACGCCTTCGCGAGCAAGTTCCCGAGGAACGGCTGTTCGCCTACTGAGGCCAAATCCCGAAACTGGGATGCGGGCTGTCTGGGTGCGTACAGTTTCTTTACGAATCGAAATCGCGCTCCCTGTGTCTGAGCCCTTTTGTGGCAATAGTTTACGGCATTACCGCGGCTGGCACGAGAGATGCACTTCCGGCCACATCGTGACGTCTCGGGAAGTGCTCGTGGGCATCGGATTGGTCGTCCTGTTGGCGATCCCCGCGCTCGCCGACCTCCCCTGCCAACCAGCGTCCGTCCCACTCGTTCCCCTCACGGTGAGCGCGTTCTTCGATCAACTGCTCGGGTCCTTGCTTCAGAACGGGGTCGGCGTCCTCTTCGTCGCGGCGCTCGCCGTCGTGGTTCTTCCGTGGATGATGGCGGGGCTCGCGATGGCTCTGGTGCAGCTTCCGCGCAGGAAATCGTAGCTCCCGGCTCACTGGGGAAAAGAAGAACAACAAAGGCGCAAAGAAGGAAATCCAATACAAGGGGGATAGGGGCACACTCCGCTCGTTTCACAGCTCCGCGCGACTCCGTCCGGACGGAGCTCGGCGGAGCGCTGAGCGCGCGGTTCGAAAAAAAAGAGACGACGCATTCACTTTTCTCTTGACAAGTTTCTGACGCGGCATCGAGGAGAGTCGCGGTCGTCATCTAGAACACGTGCTGGAACGTGCCGCTGCCCTCTACGCACTCGTGAATGACGCGGAGAACCTTCGAAGATGTCGCGTGCGCTAATCGCCGAACCGAAGCCCCGCCAGGAAGGGAAAAAAGGTGCGTGTTATAAAGAAAGCATGACACGCATTCACCAACTCCAATCGATTTCCGACGACGACTTGCTTCGCCGTCTCACGGAGCTCGTGCAGCAATCCCGCCGAGTCGAGGCCGACCTGATCGCGCACATCGGCGAAGTCGACGATCGCAGGCTCTTTGCTAGAGAGGCCTGCTCGTCGATGTTCGTCTACGCAATTGAGGTTTTGCACCTTCGGAGCCAGAGGCATACCTTCGCATCACAGTAGCTCGGGCAACGCGGAAGCACCCAGCGCTCCTTGCGATGCTGGGTGATGGTCGTCTTCATTTGAGTGGCATCGCGATACTTGCGCCGCACCTCACAGAAGACAACCGCGAGAAAGTCCTGGCTCGGGCGGCGCACAAGTCCAAGCGCCAGATCGAGGAGCTCGCTGCCGAGCTCGCGCCCAAGCCCGACGTGGCGTCGACGATACGAAAGCTACCTAACCAGCCGCCGGCGCCCACCAATAATGAGGTTGAGCTCCGTCCGGACGGAGTCGGGAGCTCGACGCCCCAGGAGCCTGTTCCGCCCACTCAAGCGGTGAAGCCTGGCCCGCCGACCCTGCCTGTTCCTCCAGTGTCTCCGAGGCCGGAGCCTCTCTCTCCGGACCGTTACCGGATCCAGTTCACAGCAAGCAGAGAGTTCCGGGACAAGCTCGAGCGTCTCCAAGCGCTAATGAACGGGGACCTGGCGGCCGTCATCGAGGCCGCGGTAGCCGACAAGCTCGAACGAGTCGAAGCCAAGCGCTATGGAGAGACGAAGAATCCGAGAAAGACCGTTGAAGACACGGATACGTCGCCGAGGTCGCGGTATATCCCGGCGGCGGTGAGGCGTGTGGTGCGAAGGCGCGATTCCGGCCAGTGCCGGTTCGTCGACAAGAACGGCAGGCGCTGCACGGAGCGGCGAGGGCTCGAGTTCCACCACCACGATCCTTTCGGCCGAGGAGGGGATCACGACCCAGACAAGATCAGCCTGATGTGCAGATCCCATAACGCTTACCTGGCCGAGCGCGAGTATGGAAAAGAAGTGATGGACCAGTTCCGGCGACCGATCAGATATACGCGCTCACAGCGGTCCTTATCGCGCTACACCGTCAGACCTCGCAAGATATCCCCATACGCCTCAGCTTCGTGTTTTGCACGCAAAGCCCGTTGAGACATACGATAGCGAGCGATGATGGCCGATCCGTCAACTGGACAATCCCGCAAACGGTCACAGCCTTTATCGGATATTCGCATAGTATACTTAGTGTTAGGCCGATAGGAGCCTCCATGGCTTTGCGCAGCATGAGACGCCGCATGAGGCAGCGCGCCAAAGCTACCTGGGCCGGTCAACACTTTCGCTCTCCACCTCACATCGCACGAATCATGTTGTACGGGGTCATTTCAGCTTTGGCTATTGGCTACGGTCTGGCAGAACTGCTACGCGACGAGAAATCTTACACGATTTTCTTCCTTGGCGTTTTCTTCGCCCTTTTTGCTCTCGACAACTGGCGCCGGCTGAGCGAGGAGCATGAAGCGAAACTTCTGCCTCACCGCTTTCGCTGTCCCGACTGCGGAGCCTCAATCGCACTCTCCCCTGAGGAGCGCAAGAAGTCAGTGTTCCATTGCGATTCCTGTGATGAAGATTTCGAGGTCAATGACTAGAAGAGGCTTGCTGAGCCAGACACGGCCTAACTTTGGCTTGCAGCGGACGTGGCCTTGTTTTCGAGTAGCATGGTTGCAGGCAGTCACCGGCGTGGGCTTCGGGCGACTCATTGCTGCCGCCATAGGGCTGGCCACGCCGCTGAAGCGCCGCGTCAGGCTGCACCGCACGCGTTCGGAAAAAGGAGCCGGAAAACGCAAGACGATCATGGCCGCCACGGTCCAATCTGCCATCACCACCCCGGCGACTCCTTCCACACTTGGACCTGTTGCCGCGTCCGAGCGGCTCCGCCTGCTCGACATCCTCCGAGGGTTCGCGATCCTGGGGATGATCATCGTCCATTTCAGCGGCCCCGACACTGTCACCGAGGCCCAAGCCGTCGGGGGGCCGACCGGCGCCACGATTTTTCAGGCGATGCTCTGGTTCGTTCACGAGAAGGCCGCCACAACGTTCACCATTCTCTTTGGGGTGGGCTTTGCCATCCAGTTGCGCCGAGCGGATGCCCGCCGAGAGGACGTTCGCTGGCGCTTTCTCCGACGACTGCTCGGAGTGGCGGCCTTCGGCGTCGTGACCGCTGCCCTTGCTGGCGCCGTCACCCTAATCGGCTACGCCTACGCCGGCGTGTGGCTCCTGTTCGTTCGGCGCTGGTCGACGCGCGCGCTGGGTGTCGCGCTCCTGGCCAGCACTACGCTCATTGGTGTGTGGAATGTTGCCGTGGGGAGCTATCAGTGGGCCACGATCGGCGTCGAGCGCGCGAATGCCGTCTACGAGTCCCCGCGCCCCGTACCGCCGGCCAATCAAGCGGCGGACGAGAGACTGCGAGCCGCTCGGCAGGGAACGAACTTCGCGAGGCTCGCTGCGGCAAACGTCGTCAGCAGCGTTTACTGGGGACCTTATACCGATCTCCGGGGAGACTGGCAACGAGGGATCCGCGGCGCGCTGCTGGACTCTCTGAATGGACCTTTCCCATTTTTTCTGATCGGCCTCCTCGCCCTTCGCCTCGGCGTGTTCGAGCGGCCCGCTGACCATCGACGCCTCCTCGTCGCCGCCATGCTCGTGGGCGCCGCCTTGTGGGCCATAGACATCTGGGCGCTACACCAAACCCTTTGGCCATGGCTGCCAGTGATTCCCGGCGTCCAGGTTGCGCGGCCGATTTATAACGGCTTCGTGTTTGGTTCCGAAGACGGGGTGTACCTCTCGCTGACCTACATCGGGGCGATCACATGGCTCGTCGGGTTTTCGAAGGCGTCGGAACACAGGCTCGACGTCATCTTCGGCGCGGCCGGCCGACTCGCGCTCACCAACTACATCCTACAGTTCGCAGTGCGAAGCGTCCTCCTTGATCAGTATGGATTTGGCGTGCGGCTCACACCGCAGCTCGGAGCAGTCGCCGCCGTCATCCTTTTCGGCACACTCGCCGCATTCAGCCGATGGTGGATCGCGCGATTCCGTCTCGGGCCCGCAGAGTGGGTGTTACGGTCGTTGACTTACGCGCGTCTTCAGCCTTTGCGTTGGCCCGCTGCGCAGGCAGTCTGAGTATTTCAAAGAATGGCCACCGAGCAGTGGAGATGTCACCCGACAGCGCAGCCTAACAGCGGCTGCACCCGACGGCGGCCGCGCGAGCAACGAGCTGACTCGAAAATGATGTTGGCGGCCGCCGCGGGTGAGCCGCAGGGCGTTAGACAGCTGGCGGTACGAGACTGCAGGAGGTTCAGTTCCTCAGTGGAGAGGCTATGCGTCGAGCAACGCTAAGTGTGCTTACATTGGTTGGCGTGATCGAGGTAACCGGTTGCGGGAGTCCGCCGGCCCTCCAAGGCGATCGAGATGCGGCGCAGGTTGATCGGCCCGCTTCGCCGGCGACGATTCCCGGTGCAGTCGAATGGAGCTTCGATCAGCCGCAGCCCGACTGGAAACCCGGGCTGCCCCTTCCCGACTCAAAGACGGCGGAGCTCCAGCGCACGACGGACGCCCTACGTGTGACCCTGCCGACGAGTCCCGATCCTTCCGAAAGAACTCTGGTGGGTGACATTTACGTCGATCTGCCCGATTGGCGCCGTGAGGAGTGGGCCGAGGTGGTGGTGCGTGCCCGCACGACAGGTAGCGTGAACAACATGTCTATCGGCCTCAACCCTCGGGAAGGTGTCCTTCCTGCGGGCGCTACGCAAGCGACGTTTCAGGCGAGGGGCGGCGTCACCCCTATAGTGCGTGACGGCTTGGTCCACACCTACCGAATCCATCTTGATTGGGGGAGCCAGCCAATCGGCCCATGGCGGCGGGTAGGGCTCCAGTTCTACGCGCCCACGCCTGGCAGCATCGACATCCTATCCGTGCGCGTCGTCCCGGCAGCCGCGGAGCGGGAGCAGGCTCGAGTGACCGAGACGACTCTCGAACCGCCGCAGTTGAAGTCCGACTTCGCGCTCTTTCGCAAGGCGCTCGAAGAAGCGCACCCGGCGCTCTACCGCTACACGACGAAGCGGGCATTGGATGCAGAGTTCGCCAGGGCGGAATCCAAGCTCACGCGGCCGATGACCACCCTCCAGTTCCGCAACGTGCTTGCGCCGGTTCTCGCCGCATTCAAGGACGGACACACCCATTTCACAGAGTACCAAGGGGACGAGATCAGCACTGTGATCAATTCGGCGAAACAGTTTCCGCTTGCACTCAAGTTCGAGTCGACGCGCGCCTTCGTGGTGCTGAATCAGGGACTCGACGACCGCGTGAAGCCAGGCATGGAAGTGCTGGCCATAAACGGAGAGCCGCTCGCGGGGATTCTGCGGCGAATTCTTCCGAATCTGCCGCAAGACGGCGACATTCGAACCTACCAGATGTACTGGCTGGGAATCTCCCAGGGATTCTTTCAGCTCGGGAGTCCCGGCAGAACGGGATTCAGCGAGTCGTACCGCTTGTACATCGGGAATCCCGCAAGCTTCAGGACCACCCTCCGCGATCCGCATACGCGGAAGACCGTCGTCGTGGAGCTCGCTGGGGTCACCATCGCTGAGGCGGCGGTCAACGCGGAAAAGAACCCGGTGAACCGTGACGTGCTCGCTGGACTCGGGACTCTCCGGGCCCTGGGCTCGCAACAATCGATCCGGTATCTCGACGGTGAGAACACCGCCATTCTTCGGATCCCTGGTTTCCAACGCGGAACTTTCCCCGACTTCCTCGGGAAGGCATTTGCCGGACTGAGGAGCAATGGGGCGAAGAACCTCATCGTCGATCTGCGGGGGAACACTGGGGGGTTCGACCAATACCCTGTGCTCCTGTTCTCCTACCTCACCTCGAAGGAGTTTCGTGCCATCGAACGAAACCACATCAAGACCTACCAGCCGAGCTTCAAACAATACACGGATCTCCCCGAGATTGATCCCGCGACTGACCCGTATTACAGCTCCGCATTTGGTGTTTACAAGCCCGATCCCAATGGCGGTTGGCTCATGACTGAGAAGTACCCGATCATCGGCGTGCAGAAGCCCTCCGAGAATCATTTTGACGGAACGGTCTACGTCCTCATAGACGGAGGCAGCTTTTCTGCCACCGCCGAGTTCGCCGCGACGGCTGACTTCTACAAGCGAGCGACATTCATCGGCGAAGAGACCGGTGGTGCTGCCGAAGGTGACACTGGGGGCGAGGACATTGGTCCCACGCTCCCTGAGTCCCATCTCCACTTAGGGATTCCCATGGAATCTTATTTCAGCGTAGTCGATAAGAGTAACCGCCGCCGTGGCACGCTACCGACGCACGCGGTCACACAGACCATTGACGACCTCGCAAAAGGCCGCGACACGGTCCTCGAATTCACCCGCGAGCTGATTCGAAGCGGGAAGGGACGTTAGGAAGAGCAGGGCGACACCCTCGACGATGAACTGGAACTGTCTAACAAAACGTTGCAGCGGCCAAGGACTTTTGGGATGCGGCTTCGCCGCGTCGGTTGTGATGTCCTTGCGGCTGAAGGTTGGCGTTAGACCGATTGTCGCCGGCCCGCCGGCCCGCGCACCCGTCGCTTGACTGTATGTACGGTCGTGCATATTATTAGACCGTGGAGCTTGAGTGGGACCAGCGCAAAGCTGACTCCAACCTCGAGAAACACGGTGTCGACTTTGCTGACGCCGCAACGGTTCTGTTCGATGATATGGCGATCACGGTCTTGAACGATTCGGTGAACGAGGAGGAGCGTTACGTTACCCTTGTATGGACGCTCTCGGGCGGTGCCTCGTTGTCGTCTACACGTGGCGGGAGGAAATCGTCAGATTCATCTCAGCGCGAGTCGCGACGGATTCGGAACGTGGTCGATACGAAGACGAGAGATGAAGAAAGAGTACGACTTTAGTCGAGGTGAACGAGGCGCGGTCATTAAGACGCCTCCCGGAAAGACTCGGATCACGATTCGAATCGATGACGACCTGCTTCAGTGGTTTCGTGACCAAGTCCACCATGCCGGGGGCGGGAACTACCAGACACTCATCAACTCCGCGCTGCGAGAGCATACCGACGGGAAAGTGCAAAGCTTGAAATCAACCCTGCGGAGTGTTGTTCGGGAGGAACTCGCTAGATACGGCAAGAAAGGTTCGAAGTGACCGATCGGTCTAACTTCGGCTTCGAGCAGACGGCACATCGCCTTCGGCAAGACATGAGACCTTTCGAACAAGAGCCTAGGCTTCGAAAGCGGCTAAGCCGTGCCGCTGCTCAACCGCAGTGTTAGACGAAGAACTCTGTACTCCACGCCCGACGATGGACTTCGATATACTGGGGGAAGTAGGCGAGATTGAGATCATCGCCGTCGGAAGCAGAATCCGGGATCGCGATCGACTTCAGAAGCTATACGGGAAGGGAAACTGGAGAAAGATGAAGGGTGTCGCGCTTATTCGTCTTCGCAGCGACCGTGTTCGGAAGGCAGAACTCCACTGGTACGAGGCGCACGGCATCGGGAAGAAGGAATTCAAGCGCAAACGATATCTAGACTGACGACCATGACGGAACAGAGTCAAGAACGTCGATTTGCAGTCTGCGTGCGGAACGAAGGGTACGAGGCATCGCTCGAACAGCACAAGATTTATCGTGTCGTCCCGGACCTCGAGGCGCAGAGGGATGGCGACGTTCGCGTGATTGACGAAAGCGGCGAGGACTATTTATACCCCGCGGAGTGGTTCGTTCCGATCGAAGTTCCCGAGGCGGTTCAACTCTCGCTACTCGAAGCGTCTTAACTCGGCATCATCGTCGTCTAACTTGGCGATGGAGCGGTACGTGGCCTTTCCCTTCGTATGACAACGGAGGTCCAGTGAGAGCCCGTAGGCTTCGGGCGACATCTTTGCTGCTGCGGTAGGCTTGGCCACGCCGCCCATCGCTAGTGTTACGCTCGCGACGCGGGGCGTGGAGGAGAAAGCGCGGTGCGGAGGCGAAAGCGTGACTCCGAGCGCGAGCGGCGCATCATGATGGAGATCGTCGTTGATGCCCACGATGGTGAAGAACAATCCATGGGTTGGTACTACTATCTTGAGGAGCAGCTGTGCTTCCCTTTCCGTGCAGCTTGCGTCACAAAGCGCGCCACCTCTCCTCTCCATGTGAAGGAGCAAGTCGAAGTCATCGGCGTGGCCGGCGAGGGCGAATGCAGACACGAGATGTTCGTGACCATCCGGAGCGATTTCGGCGAGTTGGCGGTGCCGCTCGCACAGCTACAGCCGAACGCCGGCGTGGACGAGCGGACGAGGCAGGCAGTTGCAGACTGGCACTACTGGATCCAGATGGGATACGAGTTCTGATTGTGGGGCGAGCCTAACAACGCGTCGCAGCGGACGTGGCCCTCTTCGTTGAGCATGGATAACGTATGACCAAGAGTCGCCTTCTGTGAAAATCGTGGCTCACTTCAGGCTGGCCACGCCGCTGAACGGCGGTGGTTGGACGACATTGGAGGGACGAGCGTGAGAGGACGAGGGCGACCACAGTCGCTGCCAGAGTGGATCACCCCGACGGGTATCGATCCTGCCAAACTGCCTCTCGAGCCAATACTCCGCCAGGCGCTGGAGCTGGACGAGGAGCGATTCCACTCCGCTTGCACTCTCCTGGAGACGATCGTGAGCCACGGCCGGCGAGAAGCCGGGGTCTTTCTCCTGGGTCTGCTTTCCTACTACCGCGATGATCTTCAACGGCTCTCTCGGGTCGTGCGTGCCGTCGCGGCGTTCCGGGGCCGAGAGGCAGTCGATGCCCTCGCGAACGAGCTTCACCGCGTCAAGTCGAGCAACGCGACTCGTCGTTACCTGGATGGCGTCCTGAAGGCCCTCACACTGCTCCCGCGCGAGCTGGTGCAGGAGCGGCTGGCGGAGCTATCTGCCGACAAGAGCTTCAGCGTCAAGTGGCGGCGGAAGTTCGACGATGCAGCGTGGAGTCTCCCTGGACGCGAAGCTTCTTGGAAGATGCGCGAAGCTTTCTTGGAAGATGAATGATGCGCCCCGGGGGGTGTCGTCCAACAAGCGGTTGGAGCAGACGAGCGCCGCGATGGTTGTGCGGGACGCGGCGCTCGCTGCACAGAGGGGGCGCTCAGCGCCTCGAGCTCCGTCAGGACGGAGCCGCACGGATCTGCTCGACACTGTGAACGGTCGCCACTGCGATCCTGCCCGAAGCCGCCAATCCCTCAACTGCCGACGTTTAGACGCATCTACCCGGCTTCAGGCTAACCGCGCGGGCCGGTCATCTTTTTCGGGTCCACCCAGGCGTCGTAGTCGGACGCGCTCACGTAGTTGAGAGCAAGGGCGGCCGCGCGCAGCGTGGTCCCCTCCTCGTGGGCTTTCTTCGCGATCTGTGCGGCCTTGTCGTATCCGATGTGCGGTGCGAGCGCCGTGACCAGCATCAACGAGCTTTTCAGGTGCTCCGCGATCCGCTCCCGGTTCGGCTCGATGCCAAGGACGCAGTTTTCGCGGAAGCTCTCGCACCCATCGGCGAGAAGCCTCGCGCTCTGGAGAAACGCGTCGATGATCATGGGCCGGAACACGTTCAGCTCGAAGTTTCCGGAGGCGCCTCCGAAATTGATCGCGACGTCGTTTCCAAAAACCCGCGCCCCCGCCATGGTCAGCGCTTCGGACTGCGTGGGGTTGACCTTCCCCGGCATGATGGAGCTTCCCGGCTCGTTCTCTGGGAGGAGGAGCTCTCCGAGTCCGGCGCGAGGCCCCGAGCCGAGCCAGCGGATGTCGTTCGCGATCTTGATGAGGGACGCGGCCAGGGTCTTCTGCGCTCCGTGAGCGAAGACCAGGGCGTCACAGGACGCGAGCGCTTCGAACTTGTTGGGCGCCGAGACGAATGGATGTCCCGTCAGCTCTGAGAGCCTTGCCGCCACGCGCTCGCCGAACTCCGGATGAGTGTTGAGCCCCGTTCCGACCGCCGTCCCCCCGATGGCGAGCTCCAGCAAATGCGGAAGCGACTGCTCGACACGGACGATCCCGTGGTCGAGCTGGGAGACGTAGCCGGAAAACTCCTGCCCGAGGGTCAAGGGCGTCGCGTCCTGTAGATGCGTTCGTCCGATCTTGACGATGTCGGCGAGCTCTCCCGACTTCGAAGCGAGCGCATCCCGGAGGCGCTGAAGCGCGGGAAGAAGGCGCTCGCGGAGAGCCTCGACCGCGGCCACGTGCATCGCCGTCGGGAAGACGTCGTTCGACGACTGGCCGCGGTTCACGTCGTCGTTCGGGTGGACGAGCCGTTCGGGACCGCGCTTCCCGCCGAGGATCTCGCTCGCGCGGTTCGCGAGCACCTCGTTGACGTTCATGTGGGTCTGGGTTCCGCTTCCCGTTTGCCAGACCAGAAGAGGAAACTCGTCGGGGTGCTTTCCCTCGAGGACCTCGTCCGCGGCCTTCTCGATTGCCGCGGCCTTATCGGCATCGAGGAGACCCAGATCGCGGTTCACGGACAGAGCTGCCTTCTTGACCAGTACCAGCGAACGAATCAGGGCTTCCGGCATGCGCTCCGTCGAGATACGGAAGTTTCGCCGTGAGCGCTCGGTCGAAGCACCCCAGAGCCTATCGGAGGCAACCTCGATGTCCCCCATGCTGTCCCTCTCGATTCGGCTCACGCTCACCAATATACCAATCCCCGGGGTTAGAATCCCTCCGAGGTGACTCGACATGAAGCCCTTGAAGCAATGCCTCCCGCTCATCGCCCTCCTGGCCGCCGGCTGCGCCGCGCCTCCACCCGCCGTGGACGAGGCCGCCGAATCCCGACCGAGCGATGAGGTTCCGTACGCTCCGAGCGTCACCCCGAGTAACCTCGGGATCGCCGGCTACGCCAAAGTTCTTTGCTCGGCGGTTTTCGTCTCCGGCCGAAAGCTCGACGATGCGCGAAACGTCAGCGGCTACTTCCTCGTCCCCGAGGAGGACTTCGAGCAAATCACCGATATCTCCGTGGACCACGATCGAAAAGCGGTTCGAGTCACGCTTCGCGACCTCTTGACCCGCGAGGCGCGGTATTTCGGCGATCAAGGCTGCGTCATCATTCCCGAGGGCGAGGACGGCGTCTTCTTCCAGCCGACCGCCGTCACTACGACTCTTCCCGATCCGTCGACCCAGGACTGGCCGATGGGAGACATGCTCAAGTCGAGCTTCCCCTCGGGGGTCGACGAAGACAAGCTCGACGCCGCGGTCGGGCTCGCGTTCAAAGACCCGAAGAGCCTCACCGCGGCCTTCGTCGTCCTTCACCAAGGCCAGATCGTCGCCGAGCGCTATGGCGAGGACGCTCATCGAGACATGCAGCTCGAAAGCTGGTCGATGGGCAAGAGCATCACCGCCACTCTCATCGGGCTCCTGATCCGGGAAGGCGCCCTCTCTCTCGACCAGCCCGCGCCCGTTGCCGCGTGGCAGGGGGAGGGTGACCCGAGAAAAGCCATCACCGTCCGCAATCTCCTCAACATGTCGAGCGGGCTCCACTTCACGGCCCCCCGGGATCCGGACTACAGCGAGGACCAGGGCTACCCCGATCACATGTTCATCTATACCGGCGCGGTGGACGCCTTCGAGTATTCCTATGGGAAGCCGCTCCAGTTC
>CAZKNR010000083.1:0-2246 GCA_964553925.1 uncultured Acidobacteriota bacterium | reverse complement strand
TCTTTGAGGATCCTCACCACGGTTGTCTTCGAGATTCTCCACCCGGTCCTTGTCAGAGTCTGGGCGATTGTCTCGTAACCTCCGAAGCCTATGAGACGCATGGTGTGGACGAGCTGGCGGACGACGTCGGCGAAACGGCGCACGGGAGGATTGGTGCGGACGAGAGAGGGAATCGGGTTTTCGTCGGGAACGTTCACTTCCCTCTCCCACCGGACGACGGTGTCTTGAGACAGGCGGAAGAGCCTGGCCGTTTCTTGGGCGTTCCAAACGAAAAGTCGTTTCAGGCGAAGGATGTGATATCGCTGTTCGGGGGTGTACTGAGGTCGGTTCTTGTCGGGGATCTTGTCCCAACGGGAGGCGAGGATCTCGGCGGCTTCTTGATAGCAAGTGGCGAAAAGGAGGCTGGTCTGTGATTCGGAGAAGGAATTCTGAAGAGGGTCGCCCGAATCGCGAAGCTCGGTGAGTCTGTGTCCGAGGGCCTTGCCGAGAAGCTCGCTCGCCTTCATGAGGGCTTTCATGGCGGGCCGGTCGAGGGAGCGATCCTTGGCGATGGCGAGGACCACCCGGTCGGCGAAGGAGGAGAGGCTCATGAGGACTCCGAGGATGAGCCTGGGGGTGGCAGGTTCTGGAAGGAGATGCTACCTCGTTGGAAGGGGATTTGCGAGCAGTGACAGGACGAGCCTGTGATGAAGAGGATTTCGATGGGTCTAAGCGCGGCCCAGGGAGTTTGAGATGGAGAATCGAAACCGGGGGCATTTCTTGGAGGATTTGTTTCAAGATCCAGGGAAGATGGCTCGAGAGTATTTCGACCGATATGCGCTGGCGCTGGCGGAGGGTCGCTGCTTCGGGCCCTCGTCGCCGAGCGTGAAGCCACCGCCGTTTGGGCGGAGCTCGAAGGTTTGTGTGAACATATCGAGGACGAGCGCGATACCGCCTTGGGTGGCAGAGTCGGTGAAGCGAGCGGTTGAAGGACTGCCGATGATGCTGGGGGTGGTGGTGCAGCGGCCCGGGCGAAAGCGATGGCAGGTGGTGCTGTACGACGAGGAAGGGTATCGGTGGGCGGTTGGGATTGAGCCTCGAGACCAGAGAGAGGGGCGTGTGGAGCTTGTGGTGAGGCGGGCGCTGGCGAAGGCCGGATTCGTGGAGGCTCGGCGCCGAATGACCACCGAGACGAGGCGAGGCCTTCGATTGATCAGGCGTCGATGAAGTAGGAAGCCTGCGTCCGACGAGCGAGTTCACCGACGCCGATGATGCGTGCGAGCTTTCTTCTGGTGTTGGGGCTGTCGTCCACCGCTTTCGCGCAGCCCGTCGATCTCCATCGGATCCGGGAGAGCCTGGGGCGGATTCAGGAGCGTCTCGAAAGCGGAGTCGCGCCCGAGGGCGTCGTGGGCGAGCTTCAATCGATACGCTCGGGGTACGAGAGGCGTGTGCTTCGCCTCGAGGCGGAGATCGCGCGCGTGGAGGCGCTCGTCTCTGAGCTTGGCCTCGGTGCGGTTGCGGCGGAGCGAGTGGAGCGTGCGCGGGAGGCTTTCGAGCGGAGCGAGGTCGTGATTCTGGAGAGATTGACCCGGCTCGCCGCATCCCCTCTGCTCTCGGAGCTCGAAGCGTGCATCGAAGCGCTCGCGCCCGTGGCGGAGGCGGAGCGGGAGGAGATCCTGAGCGCGCAGGAGCTTCCTCTGCGGGAGCTCGACCTCGAGCCGCCGCCGCTCTCTCTCGGGGGGCCGGCGACGACTTCGAGTTTTTCCGCTGAGGGTGCGGGACCCGCCGATCCCATCGGCTCTGTACCCCGGGAGATCCAGGAGCTCGCGGACCAGGTGGAAGGCGCGGTCGGCGCCTACGAGCTGGTGAAGAACCAGACTCGATTCGAGCTGTACTTCGGTTCGATGAAGGGCTCGGTTCAGACTCTTCGCGAAGGAAGCGGAAACGACGCGGACATCGCTCGCTTGCTGGTGGAGCTTTTGAGGGCGGAGGGGATTCCCGCGCGCTACGTGCGCGGCGTGGTGCGGCTCACACTGGACCAGGCGAAGAACTGGATCGGAACGGAGCTGCCGGAGCGTGTGGAAGGGGCGTTCACGTCCGCGGCGGTCCCCTACGAGCCGCGGTTTGCGGGCGGGGGAATCTCGGGGGTCGACAAGGAGCACGTCTGGGTCGAGGCGTACGTTCCCTGGGCCAACTACCGCGGGGTCGGGGTCGACAGCCGCGGCCGGCGCTGGGTTCCTCTCGATGCGAGCTTCAAGTTCCACGAC
>CAZKNR010000082.1:0-13572 GCA_964553925.1 uncultured Acidobacteriota bacterium | reverse complement strand
CGAACTTCGGCTTCTCGTCTTCCGCCAGCTCGAAGTACGTCTCGATCAGAGTCAGCAGAAGAAATTTCCGAGCATCGTCGAGCCCGCTTTGCTCTACCCGCTCCATCATCGAAGCCCGCAGGTTCAGGGGCGCTCGATCTCGCCGCCGGCTCATGAGCGACGCGAGCGCGGCTGCCACCGGGCTGTCCTTCTCAACATACCCCCGGGCGTCGAAGCGCGCCAGCGCCACGACCGGGAACCGGAAAACGAGCTGCTCTCGCCCGAAGAGCCTCATCACGAACCTCTCTTCGCCCAAGGTGGAGCGCCCTCCCCGCAGATACACGGCGACGGGGAAGATCGGGACCCGGTGCCTCATCCACAAAAGAGTGAAGTACTCGAACATCCGCTTCCGGAAGGCTCGCCTTCGCTCCGCCTGAACCTCGACGTGGACGAGAAGGATCTTCTTCGCTCCCCTTCGCCTGCGCACCTCGGCGACGATGTCCGCCGCCCGCGAGCTGCCCTCGGGAAAGCTCGTGAAGGACTCCGTATCCAGGAACCGGAGGGAGCCGAAATCGAGCCGCGCCTCGTCCTTGGGAAAGAAGAGTTCGAGAAAATCCTTCAGGAACGCGTGCAGGAACTCCTTGAAGATCTGGTCGTGGCCCATCGTCTCGTCCTCCCTCGAAGGAACAAGACGAGAAATCGAGGCACGAACCTCCCTCGAGGGCAGCGGTTCTATCGAGTTCGATGCGTGTGCTCGACTGTCGAGCCGCAGAAGTCCCATATGTGCAAGCGAGCTGGCCCTTCCGTGCCTATGGGCACCCGGTCCAGCTGTTTGGGGGTCTCAATCGCGTGTACTCGCGACACGGTCTTCTCTGAAGCGGACTGAACCTGGTTCTGAGTTGCCGCGGGAGCGTGTCCCGGGAGCCTTCAAGCAGGCCTTCCTTGCGGCTCCTCGAGCTTCTCGGCGCATCGTCTTCACGTCCCGATCCTCTCCCGCGACAGCTCCCGTCTGAGCTTCTTCGCGCGGCCCTCTTAAGCACGACGTAGGCAGACTCCTCCGTCTCCGAGGCCCATGTCTTACGAGCGATCTCGCGGCGCGCGCACTCTCGAGGTGGCGGTCGACCTTCTTGGGGAACTCGAGAACCTACCTCCGATGGCGCAATTGAAGGGCTACTTCTCAGCTTCGGCGAGGGCTTTCTCTATCTCCGTCTTGAAGGCCGCGAACTGTTGGGCGCCGCGAATGAAGCTGATCCCCTTGACCTTGCTTGGATCGGCGGGATCGGTGCGACCGAGGACGAAGCTAGGGGTCCCAGTCGCCCCCGCCTTCTGCGCTTGCGCCATATCCTTTCGCACCGCTTCGGCGTGTTTCTCCGAGGCCATACAAGACTCGAAGGCGACGACGTCGAGACCGAGCGCCTCCGCGTGGCCCTTCAAGGGCTCGATCGCGCGCTGGTTGTCGAAGAGCCGGTCATGCATCTCCCAGAACTTCCCCTGGTCCTCGGCGCAGTGCATCGCGACGGACGCCCGAAAGGCGTCTTTGTGGATCGGAAGTGGCATGTCCATCTTCACCAGACGAAGCTTCCCGGACTCTACGAATTCCTTTTCGATCTGCGTGGACGTCTCACGGACGTGCCTGGAGCAGAACGGTCACTGATAGTCGGTGAACTCGACGAGGGTGAGCTTCGCCGTCGCCTCTCCCCGAAACGGGTTGCTGCCGACATCCAGAACGAGGTTTCGGACATCGGGTGCGGGGGGTGGGGCGGGCGCCGCGGCGCGCGCGGCAGAAGCCTGCAGTAATTTCTTGATGTCCGCGAGCTCCTTCCGGATCTCGTCCTGACCTTTCTTCAACTCCTCGATCTGCTGGCGCAGGGAAGCTTCTTCCTCCTGCTGCGCCAAGGCGGTGCTTCCGAAAAAGAGAGTCAAGACGAGGATGCCGGTGCATTTCCTCAAATTGAATCGGCGCATTACAAGATTTCCTCCGCCGAGTTCGTGGGGAGTTTTCAACATACTCGACGCCCACCGGAGGGTCAAGCCGCTTCGCGAAACCGTGCCAGGATGCGGCCTCCTCCACCCCGCACGGCCAGGGAGATTCGAGTGAGAAGTTCACCCGGTACGTTTTCGCCGCATCGATCCTTGGTTTGTGCCCCCTCGCTTGGGCCTCGATCGACGAGGCGAACGCGCCCGCGCTGCGGGCGCTCCTCCCCGATAGAGGTACAGTATCCGGCGTCGAACTACCTCAATCACCTCCACCACGTGGAAGGCATACAGGGCCTCCTGGAGCGGCGGGAATCGCGGCCGACCTCGTCGTGCGCGATACGCTTCCGGCCGACTTCTGGCTCATCGACCGAACCGACGTGGGCAAACAGCTGATGCCCCGAAGCAAGCTCGGCAATAGGCGGATGGAGCCGGCCGCCTTCATCGCCGAGGCCCCAAGCCGTCGACAGAGAAGCCGCGATCGATGCCGCGAGAACGGCGACGCGAAGAATTTCTCACGCGAATCTTCCTTGGCCGCGGGGAGTTCGGCTGAAAGCGCATCTTAGCGCGCTTCGCAGGACGGCTTGACGCTCGGCCTCGCCTGCTACCGGAGCACGGTGACGAGGTCGTGGCGACGGGCCCGACCTGGGATGGAGCGAGGCCGACTAACGGCTCCTGCCCATAACCCCGCGAAAGCCAACGGCGAGGAAGGCCTTCTCCTTCGTCCGGGAGGGGCTTCGCTCTATTTCTTCGAGCGGTCGGCCTCCAGTTTCATCTCGGCGAGCGAACCGGCGACGAGTACCTGATCGAGATAGCGGTCCAGCTCCGGGAGCGACTGGCACGCTCGCACCTGGGAAGCTGTGTCGTCGGGAAGCGGACCGAACTTGGCAGTGAGTAACCGCAGCAGAGCTTCGCGTTTGCCCTCCAGCATGCCCTCGATCCTGCCTTCCTCCCGTCCCTCTTTCCGGCCCTTGTTCTCAACCTTCTCAGCCCAGGTCATCTGCATCTTTCTCACCTCCCGATAACGCTCCTGCGATAGCGCCCGCTCGAGTTTCTGCTCCTCAGCTCCCGCGACCACGAGGTACGTGTTGATGATGTGCAGCAAAAGGAGCTTGCGCGCCTCGTCGAGCCCGCTTCGATTCAACCGCTCCGTCATCGTGAGCCAAAGTTGAGCCGGCTTCCGAGCCCGCCTGCTCATGAGAGCCGCGAGAGCGGCAGCCACGGGGCTCGATTTCTCAAGATACTCCCGAGCTTCCAGGCGCGCCAGCGACACCGCCTTGTAGCGGAACGTCAGATGCTCCCATCCGAAGAGCGTCTCGACGTGTTGCTCTTCGGAAAGCCCCGTTCTCCCTCCACGCAAGTATACGACGATGGGGAAGATGGGGACATCGTACTTCGACCACAAGAGCGAGTAGTACTGAAACATCCTCTTCGGGAACGAGGACCGTTTTCTCGCCTCGACCTCGACGTGGATGAGGAGAATCTCCCGCGTCTTCTCACGGGAGCGGACCTCGGCGACGACGTCTGCCTCCCCGGAGCTTCCTTCCGGAAAGCTCGTGAAGGCCTCGGAGTCCAGGAATCGCAGCTCCGTGAAGTCGATCTGGGCCTCGACCTCAGGAAAGAAAAGCTGCAGGAAATCCCGCAGGAACTCCCGAAGGAACTCCTTGTAGCTCAATCCAGAATGCAGGCTATGTCGCCCCGACAACGCATCTTGTCCGGGTAACGCATCCGTTCCATCCGCTCAGCGGGCGAGAGTTGGTTTGCCTCGGCGAGCGATACAACCGGTACGGCAGGCGGCTCTTGCTGCAGGTGGACGATGAGACGGTTTGCTCCGTTCCACGGCAGTGGACCGACCTTGTGGTTCCGGATCCAGAGGTGGTGCTCGGGAAGGAACGCGCGCTATTCCGCGTCGCAGACTTGGTGGAGCTCGCGCGCCTTGTGGCTCGCCTCAGTGAACGCGATTCGTCGGAGATACCCGATGAAGTGTAACGTGAATTGCGCCGCTAGTGTAAAGATAAATGCGCCGCCATCCTTAGGGAGGAGAGCTTGGATGCGAAATATATGTCCTATTATGGGGATACAATTTTGTCTTTACCCTTGACAGCCAACTGATAAGCGGTATAGTTAGACTTACATCCATGGGGACATCTTTCGGAGAACGAGGTGGCTCAAACGAACGACCGCAACAGCTCGAAAGCCAAGGCCCTGCTCGAAGAGGGCACGTTGAACTCTGCACCGGAGAAAGTCAGCGACCCGAAGTTCCAGCACAGCGAGTTCTTCGACCCTCGCGACATCGTGCAAGTCAAGTACGAGATGTTGCGCCGTGTCATCGTGGACAATGCGTCGGTGACGGATGCCGCCGTAGTGTACGGCGTTTCCCGGCCGACGTACTACCAGAGCAAGACGAACTTCGACGAGGCCGGCGTCGCGGGGCTAGTACCCAAGAAGCGAGGACCTCGCGGCCCCCACAAACTCGGCGGCGAGGTATTGGCGTTTCTCGAGCGGCAGCTGATTCCAGGAGAGCCGATCCGGGCGCGCAAGCTGGCGAAACTAGTCCAGCAGGAGTTCGACCTCGACGTGCATCCCAGGACGATCGAGCGAGCACTGGGTGGAAAAAAAACTCCGCGTTAGATTCGGGTAGCACAGAGATGCGCTCGGCCGAGCCGTCCCAGTCGACGGCGGCCCAGTACGAGACCTTGCGCCTGGCTGGGCTCGGTGAGCCGCTGCCACCTGAAGCCCGTAGCGGGCTCGTGCTCTTCCTGCGTCGAGGCATGTGGGCGTGGGCTCGGGCACCGGCCGCCACGAGCGCGCCTCACAAGCCAACTCGCTCGCCTTCGTCGAACTCCACAGCACCACCACAAGACAGAGCCATCGTTCAGCTCTTCGCAACCATGGCGCTGAACGTGAGCTCTAACAAAGGGAGAGCACAATGAACGAGTCCCTCAAAGTTCAAACTCACCACCTCGAGCGCGACGCCTACCTGTACATTCGCCAATCCTCGATGCGGCAGGTCGTCGAAAACACCGAGAGCACCAAGCGTCAGTACGCGCTTCGGGCACGCGCGACCGCACTCGGCTGGGCCGACGAGCGGGTCGTCGTGATCGACTCCGACCAGGGCGAGTCGGGCGCATCGGCAGCCTGGAGAGAAGGCTTTCAACGTCTGGTCACGGAGGTGGGGATGGGGCGTGCTGGCATCGTCATGGGTCTGGAAGTCTCTCGTCTAGCGAGGAACAATGCGGACTGGCACCGGTTGCTGGAGATCTGCGCGTTCGCCGACACACTGATCCTCGACGAGGATGGCGTGTACGACCCGAAGAACTTTAATGACCGCCTCCTGCTCGGTCTCAAGGGAACGATGAGCGAAGCGGAGCTTCACGTCCTGAATGCTCGATTACGCGGGGGGATCCTCAACAAGGTGCGGCGCGGCGAGTTTCGTTGTTCACTTCCGACCGGATTCGTTTACAACGAGGCTGGCGAGGTGGTCCTCGACCCAGACTCACAGGTTCGCGAGACGATCGCGTACTTCTTCGAGACGTTCTCCCGCGCGGGCTCCGCGAACCAGACGGTCAAGTTGTTTCGGAGCGAGGGCCTTTGGTTTCCGATTCGATTTCCTGCCAACGATACGATCTTTCGACCGCTCACCGCATCGGCGGCTCTGCGCACACTGCACAATCCACGATACGCTGGCGCCTACGCATTCGGAAAGCGCAGCTCCCGCCGAACTGCTGACGGTAGGAGGTCAGTCCGAAAACGCGAATGCCGCGACTGGCTTGCTTGCATCCCGAACGCTCATCCCGGTTACATCACGTGGGATCGCTACCAGGAAAATCTCAAACTGCTGGAAAGCAACGGTCGAGGATACCAGGTGCCTCGAGCCTCTCCCCCTCGAGAGGGCTCCGCCCTCTTACAAGGACGGGCGGTGTGTGGGCGGTGCGGCAGATACTTGCGTGTGCACTACGCGGCACGACGCGGCGGGTTGGAGTCATGGTACATGTGCGATCGCGTGAGCAGGGCTCGCGCGGAGCCGAACTGCCAGTCGATCGCGGGCGGCCCCATTGACAAAGCCGTCGGGATGCTGGTCGCCGACAAAATGACCCCCGCGGCCGTCGAGTTGGCACTGGAGATCCGAAGAGAGATCGAAGCTCGGCAGGAGGAGGCGGACCAACTGCGGCGTCGCGCGATCGAGAGAGCTCAAGCCGAAGCGGACCTGGCGCAACGCCGTTTCATGATGATCGATCCGAGTAATCGCCTCGTCGCCGATACTCTCGAGGCAGACTGGAACGACAAGCTGCGCGCCCTCACCAGGGCACGAGAGGAACGGGAGCGTGCACGACGCGAGGATCAAGTCGTCTTGGATGACGCAATCCGCGAACGGCTCGTCGCGATGACGACGGACTTCAAGCAGCTCTGGGCCGACCCGGCCACGCCGAACCGTGAGCGGAAGCGACTGCTCGCGCATATCCTAGAGGACGCGACGCTCATCAAGTTCCCAGCAGAGGGAATCACAAAGGTCCACCTTCGCTTCAAAGGCGGCAACACCGAGACGCTAACGACGCTGAACCCCAAGTCTTCCGCGCAGCTAGTGAAGACGGAGTCGAAGATCGTCGAGCTCGTCGACCGACTCCTCGATGAACACGTCTACTCTGAGATCGCCAACCTACTCAACGAGCAAGGCCTACGTCCGGGCGGGTCGGCCCGACCTGGGCGGGAGGCTGACCGCTTCTCCGAGAAGCGGGTCTCTTTTATCGTAGACCGATACGGACTCCGTTCACGCTACGATCGACTACGAGACCGAGGAATGCTGACGAAGAAGGAGATGGCAGATCGCCTCCGGATCCACGAGGAGACCCTGGTCCAATGGGCGAAACACAGAATCGTCAACAGCCATGCCTACAACGGCCGCTCATTCCTGTACGAGGATCCAGGGTCGAATCCGCCAACCAAGCACCGTAGCCGTTGGGACCGACTCGTCGACCGAGCATCGGCGATGGAATCTCAACACGCTCATATCGAACGACAGGAGGTGTAGTGTGAAGAACGTTCCTTGAAGACCTGGTCGTGCCCCATTGCGCCTACCTCGATTAGATAGACGAGAAACGGAGGCGAAATCCTCCCTCTCCGAGCACGACCGCAGGCTCCGTGGCGGGCGCCAGGCGCTCTACATCGAGTCCACTACCGAGCTTCGTCGGACAGGGGTGGGCGAAACCACGAGGACGCGGCGACTGCAACAAACGTATAGAATCTCCACCTCGTGCACTACAACTTCACGACTCTTTGTTGCAGCAAGAGAGGGGGCGATGAGCGATGACCTCGCATTCGACGACAACGTTCAACGTCGACTCGTTTCGCGAAGATTCGCTCTATCCACGAATCGCCCGCGAAGGAACCGACGTTGTGCGCGCGCTCGTGACCGGCGCGGTGTGCCGGGCGATCGTTCCGTCGGGATGCCGCGGCCACAGAAGCTAGCAGCCAAGCTAACTCAACATACTCCCGACCGGACAACGTCGCCAGTGCGACGTTTTGGGTTTGAAACGTAAGACCTCGCTCCCGGGCTGCCTCCGATCCAGAGGGTTTTCAAGACCGACCCTCTCCGCCCGCGCCTTAGGGGATCGCCGGAGCGGGGCGCTCGACCTGTCGCTTCACCTGATCGAGGTAGCTGCGTACGGCGTCGCGCGAGCGGGAGCGGACAATGGGCCGCAGGAACAATCCCTTGAACCCGGTCATCCCGTCGCTGCGCGATCGGGTTATCGAAATGAGAGACGTGCCGGGACCGGCCCGGCGGTCGTCGTCGATGAGAAAGCGCAGCTCGAGCGTCGTGTGGAAGTAGTGGCTCGCGTAGAGCTGCTTGATCGCAATCGCGTACCTGACACCTGACGGCGGCGGGCTCCCGCCGAGCGGATAGATGGTGACATGGTTCACCCGGATGGTCGGCTTGAGGCCGAACTCGACCACCGTCCAGTAGAAGAAGTCTTCGGCGCCTGCGAGATGGCCGTTCGGGTAGTCGTCGAGATACGCCAGGAGCTCGGGCACGGGAACGGGCAGCGGGTCGCTGCTGGCGAGGAGCGCACGGAACTGCTCGGCCACGGGCAGCGGCTCGTCGCCATCGTGGTAGTGACCGAGCGCAGCGTTGCCCTCCGCCTGATACGCGCTAACCAGGTCGACGATCATTTCGTGGGCGACCTCGTCGGCCTCGCGCGCCGCGTTCGGGGAGGACCAATCCACTTCGTCCCGGAACCGGCGCATCGCCGCTGCTGAGAGCTTCACGTCGCAGTCGCCCGGACGACATCCGCGCAGCATGGCAACATCCGTCGGCGGTAGCGTCAGCGATGCAAGATCCTCCAGCCTCGGAGGACTGCGGAAGCGCCCGATCTGGGGGATGCCGGGGCCACTCTCGAATTGCACGATATCGCGAAACCGCTCGACGAACCTCCCGGAAGGAGCGTCGAGGTACACCGCCGCGACGTGCGCAAGCTCCTCACGGATCGGTGTGTCGAGGCTCTTGATCACCGCGGAGCCCGCGTCGTACGCCCGCAAATCGGCGGCCGAAAACCTCATCCTCTGAATCAACAGATCGTCCACGATCGAACCGGACCCTGTTGCAAGCGAGAGAGAGGCCGAAGGGAGCCCTGCCACCAACCCAAGGCCGAGGAGAATCGGTGGAATGGCTCGTTTGCTGACGTTCACCGCGCCTATTCTCTCACGGTCCCTGCGGCACCGGCAGGGGAACATTTCCGTTCGGCGGACGCGCGAATCGAGGCGGTGGTGCTTGCCTTCGAAACCACCCACGCGGTAACTTACCTGGCGCGCCGCCGAATGGAGGCGTCGCCAGCTGAGCGGGGGGTATTCATGTTCGGTCCACAACGGCGCTCATCTCGATACGACCTACGTCGAAAGCGGCTTTTTTCCAGCCTGCCTAGGGGCTGCACGTTCCTCACCGGCGCCGCGCTGTTTTCTCAAACAGCCGTCGCCGCGCCGGTCCGGGGCGCCACCGTCGACATCTATCAGTACGCTTCTGAGTGCGTCACCGTGCGCGATAGCTCGACGGGTCGCTACATAGGTCGAGATGGTTTCGGGTATTCGTTAGCGCCGTCGGCGGACGGCGCGACGCCGTTCCGGATGCAAGCCACCGGTCTCGGAAGCTACCTGTTGTACGGGCCCGATGGGAACATGCCTGAGGCTAAAGACTCCGGCCGGGTAACTCCCAGCCCCCATGCTGGCCCAACGGCAGACTGGGAAGTCACCTCGAGGGGCGACAAGATCCGGCTCAGGAACGTCTCGACGGGCGGCAACCTCTCGGTGTCGTGGCGAGGGCGCGTGAACCAGAGCCGGAGTCCCGGTATTCGCTGGAGCCTCGAAGGGGCCGAGGGCTGCTCCACGTTCCCCGAGGTCGAGGTCAACGCCGTGGGCACGCCGTTCATAGGGCAGGGTCCAGGAGCGGAGGTGGAGGGATTCCTCGACGCGCACGTCCACGTCACCGCGTTCGAGTTTCTCGGCGGCCGTTTCCACTGTGGCCGTCCGTGGAGCAAGTACGGTGTCACGGACGCGCTGAAGGACTGCCCCGATCATGCCTTTGATGGCCGCTTCGCCTTCGCCGAGAACTTCTTGTCGCAGGGAAGTCTCACCGGCACCCACTCCACCGACGGATGGCCGAACTTCGACGGGTGGCCGAAATACTACTCGCTCACCCACGAAGGCACCTATTGGAAGGGTATCGAGCGGGCGTGGCGGGGCGGTTTGCGCATCCTGGTGGCTGACCTCGTGGAGAACCGGGCGCTCTGCGAGATCTATTGGCTGAAAAAGAACTCGTGTCTCGATATGGACAGTCTGAGACTGCAAGCGCGGGCTCTGAACGACCTTTCCGATTACATCGACGCCCAATTCAAGGGGCCCGGCAAGGGCTTCTTCCGTATCGTGAAGAGTCCCGCGGAGGCTCGCGCCGTCATCAACGAGGGGAACCTGGCCGTAATCATGGGCGTCGAGACGTCCCAACCGTTCGATTGCCTCTACGTCGACGGCGTCGAGCAGTGCTCGTTCGAGCAGATCGACCAGGGGCTCCAGGAGTTGTGGGATCTCGGCGTGCGATCCATGTTCCCGGTGCACAAGTTCGACAACGCTTTCGGCGGGACGGCGATGGACAGCGGCACGACCGGAATCCTCGTGAACGTCGGCAACAAGAAGATGACGGGACGCTGGTGGCAGGCCGAGTCGTGCCCCGAGGGCGAGCACGACAATTCGCCCACGAACCTGTCGTTCGACAGCGCCGCGTGGTACGCGTTTCTGCGCGACTTCGTGGCGCCGCTCTTCGACGGAGATCTGCCCGCCTACCCCCCCGGCAATATCTGCAACGTACGGGGTCTCACCCATTTGGGAGAGTACTTGATCCACCGGATGATCGACATCGGGATGATCGTCGAGACCGATCACCTGAGCGTGAAGGGACGCGATCTCGTCCTGGATATCGTGGAGGCGCGCAGGTATTCCGGTGTGATCACGAGCCACAGCTGGGGCGACGATACGAGCCGCGTCCGCATCCAGGAGCTCGGTGGAATCGTGGCGCCCTACGCCAACACCACCACGACGTTCATCGATGCGTGGCAGGACGCACGTGAGACCCAGCCGGGGGACTACGTCTGGGGGATCGGGTACGGCACCGACACCAACGGGCTTGGCTCACAGGCGGCTCCTCGCCCTGGCGCCGCGGACAACGATCCCGTGACCTACCCGTACACCACCTTCGACGGCGGCACGACGATGGACCAGAATCTTTGGGGCCGGAGGCTCTGGGACTTCAACTCCGACGGAGCGTCCCAATACGGTCTCTTCCCCGATTGGATCGAGGACATGAGTCACCTGGCCGGCCAGGACATCGTCGACGATCTGGCGCGCGGCGCCGAGGCGTACCTTCAGATGTGGGAACGCGCGTACAACCAGTGATTCACACCGTGATGACGACCTTTCCTCGGGCGTGTCCTTCTTCGAGATACCGGAGAGCGTCAGCGACCTCACTCAACGGGTAGCGTCTATCGATAACCGGTACTACTTTGCCGGCTTCGAGAAGCTCCTTCAGAAAAACCAAATCCTCTTTGGTGATTCTCGCCATCATGAAGCCCATTTTGCTGCCGGTCATCGAGAACCATGGTCCCAGGAGCAAGACCTGGAACAATCGCGCGACGGAACCACCGATGAGGACGTAAACTCCCTTTGGACTCAAGGCGCGTCTGTAGTCCGAAATCGAACGATACGCCGCCGCATCAAGGATCAGGTCATAACGCGCTCCATTCTTGGTGAAGTCTTCTCGGGTGTAATCGATGACGTGGTCCGCCCCGATCGAGCGCACCATGTCCAGATTCCTCGTGCTGCAAACACCGGTGACGTCGGCTTCGAACGCCTTGGCGATCTGCACCGCGAACGTGCCCACGCCGCCAGACGCGCCATTGATCAAAACCTTCTGGCCTCGCTGAATCCGTCCTTTGTCGCGAAGCCCCTGGAGGGCGCTGATTGCCGCGACCGGTACCGCCGCCGCTTCCTCGAACGTCGTCCCGGTCGGTTTCAGTACCAATCGGTCTTCACGGGCGCACACGTACTCGGCGAAAGCGGATTTGCTCGCCCCGAATACCGCATCCCCTGGCTGAAACTCCTTAACGTTTCTGCCAACCGCTTCGACCTCCCCCGCTACGTCGATCCCGAGTAGCTTGTTTTTCGGTTTCCGAAAGCCATCACCCATCAGGCGGATGAGGAACGGGTCCGCTCTCAGGGTATGCCAGTCGGCTGGATTCACCGATGCCGCACGAACTCTGACCAGGACTTCGTCGTCGCCGGCGAACGGCTTTGGGACCTCTTCACATTTGAGAACGTCGGGCGAACCATACTCGTAGTGGACGATTGCCCTCATGCCTCCCCCGGCTAAATGGGTCAGCTGCTCGGGAAGGACAGCCGGAACGCCGCCATCTCCTGGCCATTGCGAACCAGCAGGACTTCGCCGACCAGAACCGGCTGATTCCAGGTCTTGCCCTCGATCGCTGGGAACCGCGCGAGCTCCGTGAACTGGTCGGGGGTCGCCGCCACCAGCGCCAGCTCACCTTCCTCCGACACCACCAGCAGCAGGTCCTGGTCGGGCAAGAGCAGGAGCTGGCCGCTGCCGTAGCGTCCGCCCTTCCACTTGCGCTCGCCGTCCTCGACGTCGATGCACGCGAGCAAACGGCCGTCGAAGCCGAAGGCATGGCCCTCGTGAACGACCAGGGCGCTGAAGGAGGGCTTCAGCCGGATCGATGTCCAGCGCTCCTCGACGGTCCAGCCGCCGGGTGGGTGCGCGACCGAGATGCGGCGCGTGCCGATCGGAGCCGCCATGGCGTCGACCTGGCTGATCAGGACGTCGCGGTCCGCGGCCACGGCGGGCTGCAGGATTCCGATGCCCGGCCACGGGTGCTGCCAGAGCAGCGTGCCGTCGGCCAGCGCGACGCTGGTAGCGCCTCCTTCCTCCAGGAGCACGATCTGCGGGACGCCGTCGATAGTCAGGAGATGCGGGGAGCTGTAGCTCCCGCTGGCCGGACCGAACCAGCGAGGATCGCCGGTGACGAGGTCGTAGGCGACGAGCGCGCCGGCGTGGACGATGACCGCGTCGTCGACCACGAGCGGCGAGCTCACGAAGCCGAAGGCCGGGAGCTTCGCGCCCGTGTCGGAGGCCGCGTTGCGTGACCAAACGACGGCGCCGTCAGCGGCGTCGACCGCGTTCAGGATTCCGGTCGCACCGAGCGCGTAGACGCGACCGCCGGCGACGGCAGGCGTCGCACGCGGACCGGCGCCGACATGCGAGTCCCAGAACCGGGTCTTGTCCCGGTGCATCCACACCGGCTCGCCGGTGGTCGCGTCGTAGCAGGAGACGATCTCGTCCTCACCGCGCTGTTCCTGTGTGTAGAGGAGGCCGCTCCGGACCGCGAAGGAGGAGACGCCCGGTCCGATCGGCCGGCGCCACAGCTCGACCGGCGGCGATCGGGACCAGTCGGTCTCGATCCGTACGCCTGGGAGGATGCCGTCGCGATGGGGCCCGCGGAACCCGGGCCATTCGGCCGCCGTCGCTGCGGCTCCCGCAGGCGGCGCGGCGTCCCCTTCGTCGCCGGGCGGGGCGGCCGGCGTCTCGTCGGGCACCTCCGCTTTCGGGGCCGGCGGCAGCGCCGCTGGGCCCGCGTCCGCATCGTCCCGCAGCGTCTCCTCGGGGGTCTCCGCCGCTGTCGGGGCCGGCGGGATCGCCATCGGCTCGTCGTTCTGCAGCGGGGCTCGAGCCAGCAGCCGCTCCTCGGGAGTCTCCGCCCACCGCCATACGAACTCCGGCATGCCATCGCCCCTGAGGCCCTTGCTCCGCACGAGTGTGAAGGCTCCACAGGCGAGGAGGACGGTCGCGACCATCGCCGCGCGCCGGAGTCCGTTCGAGAGGCGACGGCTGGCGACCGCCCAGACGACGAACGCGAGGCTCAGGACCGGGATAGCGAAGAGGAAGAACTGAACCCCCAGGTTCCCCTGCGCAACCGATTCGTGGAGGAGGAGCGGTGTCGCGGCCAGCGCCGCGATCATCAGCGCGACGGCACCTATGCGCTCGGACCAGGGCCCCCGGCTGAAGAAGAG
>CAZKNR010000081.1:0-12073 GCA_964553925.1 uncultured Acidobacteriota bacterium | reverse complement strand
CGCCGCCATGGGCGGAAAGCCTCAGTACTTCCTCTCGACCATCCTCCTGCCTTCGGGCCAGGCCACGGAAGAGATGGTGCGCGAGATCCTTTCGGACATCGCGAGCGCCTGCCGCGAGCTCGGCTGTCTCGCCGTCGGCGGCCACACGGAGGTGACGGGCGGTATCGACCGGCCCATTGTCGCCGGCGCGATGGTGGGGGAAGTGGAGAAGGACAAGCTCCTCACATCCGCGGGGGCGCAGCCGGGCGACATGGTGCTCGTCACCAAGGGCATCGCCATCGAGGCGACGGCGATCCTCGCAGAGGAGCGCGCGCGAGAGGTGCGGGAGTCCTTCGGCGAGGAGTTTCAGAAGAAAGCCGCGGGATTTCTCACCGATCCCGGAATCTCGGTCGTTCCCGCGAGCGCCGCCGCGGTCGAAGCCGGGGGAGTCACCGCGATGCACGACGTGACCGAGGGCGGGATCGCCGGGGCGCTCTGGGAAGTAGCCGAGGCCTCGAACGTGGGGATGATGGTGATCGAATCCGAGATCCCCCGGTTCTGGGAGTCGATGCGCATCGCCGAGAGGTTCCAGATGGATCTTCTCGGGGCCATCGGCTCGGGGGCTCTGGTATTGACGGCACCGGAGCCCGCAACCGAGGGCCTCATCGGGGCCCTGGGCGAGAAAGGAACCGACGCTTTCGTCATCGGCCGCGTCGTCTCGAAAGACCAGGGTGTCGTCATGGTCCGGGGGAAGGAGCGGCTTCCGCTTCCGCGCTTCACCACCGACGAAGTGGGGCGGGTGCTGTCGGAGCCGGCGAAAGGCCCCGCGGGCCCCGCGGAATGATGCTTTGAATTTGAAGAAGACTCTTCCGTTCGCCGTTATCGTCCTCACCCCGTTCCTGCTCTACTGGAAGCTCTTCCATCCCGACCCCGAGAACCGGCAGATCTTTCGAGGGGATTTCCTCAACCAGCACTACGTCTGGAAGAGCTACACGCTCTCGAGGGTAAAGTCTTTCGATCTTCCTCTCTGGAATCCGCACATCCTCGGGGGTGAGGCGTTCCACGCGAACCCGCAGGCCGGGATCTTCTATCCGCCGACGTACCTCCTCGCCCCCTTCCACTCGGAAGGCAGGATCTCCTACGTCGCGCTCGAGGCGTACCAGCTCCTCCACCAGGCTTTCGCGGGCGTGGGCATGCTCCTCTTGATGCGCTCTCTCGGCGCGCGGACGATGGGTTCCCTCGGGGCGGCGGTGGTGTTCATGTTCACCGGCTTTTTCACCACCCCCGGGCATCAGGCGATCGTCCTGACCGCGAGCTTCATTCCCTGGGTTCTTCTCGCCGTCCGCCGGCTGTTCGAGCGCAAAACCGCCTTCCGATCCGTCGTTCTCGCGCTCGCCCTCGCCATGATGATCCTCGCGGGCCATCCGCAAGTGGCGTACTACGGGCTCCTCCTCGCGTGCGCCTTCTCCCTCTTCGAGGGCGGATTTCGCGGGAGCCTCCTCCGTTTCCTGCCCGCGCTCCTCCTCGGCGTCGGCCTCGCGTTCGTGCAGCTCCTCCCGACGTACCTCCTCGCGTCGGATTCGACCCGGGCCGGCCTCGGGTACGAGTACTCGACGTCTTTCGCCTTCTCGCCGTACTTTCTTTCCGCGGTCGTCGCTCCCCGGGGTCAGGTGCCGCTTCCGGGCCAGGACCCCTCAGGCCCGCTCCACGTCTACGCCGGCATCGGGACGCTCCTCTTCACCTTCATCGGCGTCGCCTTCTCGAAGGAGCGCGCCCGGCTCTTCTTCGCCGCAGTCGCTCTCGTGGCTCTGCTCCTGTCGTTCGGGAAGGACTCGCCCATCTACGACTTCTTCTACGCTGCCCTACCCGGCTTTGGCACCTTTCGCCTGCCCTATCGCTTCCTCGGCGTGTGGGTCCTGGGATGCTCGGTCACCGCCGGTCTCGGTATCGAGGCGATGGCGAGCGCCTCGCGCAAAGACCGGCTGCGGCTCCGGAGCGTGGCCCAGGGCGCGTTCGCAGCTCTCCTCGCGCTCTGGCTCTGGACGGCGCTCGTCCACACGCGCCTTCTCTCGAATCCCGGAAGTCTCGAGCCCGCGGACGTCGAGCGCGTGGTGGGGTCGGCACACTGGGCGGTGCTCCTCGCGGCGCTCTTCTTCCTCCTGTTCCTCCTGTTTCTCTGGCGCCGGAAAGATCGCTACGTGCTCCCCGCCATCGTGGCGCTCTTCGCCGTCGACATGGCGGCGTTCGTCAAGGATCGAGCGCAGCATCCCTACTCGACGCTCGCGAGAGCGGAGGATCGCCCCGTCCATCGCTTGCTCGCGGCGCAGGGGCCGAAGAGCCGCTACGCCACCGCGTCGAACCTCGAGAGCTATTCGATGCTCTTTGAAACAGAGACCGCCGGAGGGCACGCGTCGCTCGAGGACTCCCGGTATCAGGCGCTTCTCGGCATCGCGGCGACAAGCGCGAACGCTCTCTCGATCCTGAACGTGAAGCTCGTCGTCCGCTCCGCTCCGGCGTCGGCCTACCCGTGGTGCGGCGCCCGCTACGCGTCCCCGCTTCCGATCCTCGATCTTCCGTCCGAGCTCACGCCGGCGAAGCTTTCGATCTCGCCGCCGATCCAAGCGGCGAGGGTCGTCTTCTACTGGACTCCTCTCGCCTCCGGGGGGACGGGGGTCATCGAGATTGGCGGAAGCTCCCATTCCCTGGCCGAGGGCCTCTCGCTCGAAGTCGGCTTCGCCGAGCCGATCGCGTTCTCCGAGTTCCGGGTTCTCGTGGCCACGGGAAATCCGGGCATCCGCATCGACGACATCGAGGTCGATCTCAACCCCATCGGGCTCAAGGCCGATTTCCTCGAGATCGACGGCATGGGCATCAACCTTCACGCCCTCCCTCGCGCCTACTTCATCGTGCCTTCGCAGGTTCCGAGCGAGGTCCAGACCGTAGAGAGCCTGGGCTGCTGGAGCGTTCATCAAGGAATTCAAGTGATCGATCCCGAGACCGGGGAGGGGGCCTCGGGGTTTTTCCGGAAGGACGCCGCCGAGGTGGTTGTATACGAGCCGGAGCGGGTCGAGATAAGGACGGACTCACCGCGGGACGGATTCCTGGTCTTTTCCGACACCTACCGGCCGGGCTGGTCGGCCCTCGTTGACGGAGCTCCGGCCCGGGTCTTGAGAGCTCACACCGCCTTTCGGGCGGTGCGGGTCCCGGCCGGTAAACACCGCGTCCTCTTCAATTACCGGCCCGGATCCCTCCGCGCCGGAGCGGCTGTGAGCCTCCTGGCTCTCGGCATCGTCATCGCCTGGCCGGCGATTTCGTGGCTTCGGCGCCGGCGAAGCACTCCAACTTTGGACGAAATCCCCGTAAGATAATTCCATCAACCCATTCTCCAAGCGCCGGGACACGCTCGGTCGCAAGCTGAGCCGATAGGAGCCCTCTTTTTGCCCGCGGAAAAGGCCGAGCTGCCAGAACGAGTCACCGAGAGCCGGAAGGCCGGTCTTGTCCGGGAGCTGGTCCGACTTCTCGTAAAAACCCAGAAGGCCCAGCGGCTCTACGACTCGAGAAACGCCGTCGCCGAGCGGCTCGAGCTCGATCTCTACGAACGGCTGAGCGCGTTCGTCTCTGAAGAGGGTGACATCCAGCTCGTGGTACTGGAGTCTCAGCTTCGCTCTGAGGACGAAGTGGTCTTCGAAAGCGCCAACCGAGCGGACAGCCTGGCGTTTCTTCTCTACCGCGACGGAATCCGCCGGCTCTCCTTCAGCCCCGGTCTCGAGCACCAGGAGCTCCGGGCATTTCTTCGCTGTCTGAACCGGGTCGCGGTCCTCACGAACGATCGGGACGATTTGGTGACGCTCCTCTGGGAACAGGACTTTCATTCGATTCGTTACTTCGCGATCGAGGAGCTGGCGCGAAGCGAGTCCTATCCGCGCCTTTCGGACCAGCTCGCGACCGGCGCGAGCTCCGAGGGCCCATGGGGCGGTGCCGCGGGCCAGGCGGGAGAGGCGGTGATCCTCGATCTGAAACAGCCCGTGTCCACGGTTCCGGTCGAGGCCTGCCGGCTGCAGTCCGGCGAAATCGAGGCGCTTCAAAAACAGCTCGCGGCCGAGGAGCAGCAGCCGTTCCGGCAGGTCGTCGCCGAGCTCGCGCTCGAGCTCGTGCTCCTCGAGGACGGCGAGAACGAGAAAGGGGAGATCTCGGAGGAGATCGTCGAGATCGCGGACCGCCTCATCGCGGACGGCGACGTCGCCGAGCTCGTGGGAATGCACGAGCACGTCGAAGGCCTCGCGACCATGGTTTTCCGCGGAGCCGCCTCGGCGCAGAAGCTTTCTCTGGAGCTCACGCGGTCGCTCGTCGAGCCGGAGCGATTCGAAAGACTCATGGAGACGGTCGAGCTGGAGCACGCCCCTAAGCCCGAGGCGCTCACCGTCTTTCTCGGCCGGCTCGGTTCCTCCGCGAGCTCGCTCCTCCTTCTCTGGATGGGGCGGTTTTCTTCCGCTCCGTATCGCCGCGCGGTCACGGGCGCTCTTTTGTTTCTCGAGAACGGCGGCCTTCCGATACTGCGCGAGGGTCTTCCTCTCGGCCCGCCGCCCGTCGAGCCGCAGGAGCGCCTCTGGCACCGGCAGCTCGTGCGCGAGGTGGTTCACGCCTTGAGCCGGCACTCGTCCGAAGAAGCGCTCCCGCTCCTTACCGAGCTCCTTTCGTCCCCTGACCCGGAAACGCGCCGCGAGAGCTTCCTCGCCACGAGCCGCTACTCGGAGGAGCGAGTTCTGTCACTCTGCCTCGAACGGATCGTGGATTCCGACCCCGAGGTCCGCACCACCGCGCTCGATACCCTGGTCAAAAGGGGCCGAGTCGATCTCGGTCTCGAGATCCTGGAGCGCGCGCTCGCGGGCGAACGCTTCGAAAAGCTCGGGCTCCTCGAGAAAAGACGCCTCTTCTCCGCCGTGGCGAAACTTTCCGGTGAGTCCGCCCTCGACTCCTTCCAGAAACTTCTGATCGCGCGCGAGGATCACTGGTTCCAGAAGGAGAGGGACCGGGCGTTCGCCGAGGCTGCGGCCCACGGAATCCGCATGGTGGGCAGCCCCCGGGCGAAGCGGATGCTCGAAGGCGGATCCCAGAGCGGGCACAAGCTCGTGCGCGCCGCTTGTCTCAAAGAGCTCGGCACGGGGCGAAGCTGACCGATGTCGACGACGATGAGCGCCGCTCCGATTGCGACCACGAGCGCCGAGGCCCGGGCGTTTCTCGAGAGGTCGCGCGAAACGCTTCAGCAGCTCGCGGTCCTCATCCGGAACTCGTATCTGCACGACCTGAGCAATCAGGTTTTCGAGGAGCCGCTCGAGAAGCTCGTGCAGTCGATTTCCCGGCTCATCCTCACCGAGGGGAGCTTCCGCCTGGAGTGCTTCGAGGAAGAGTTCTTCGCCAACGGCAACCGCATCCGGATGGAGTTCCGGAGCCTGCACGCCTACAAGTACGTCCTGAACGAGCTCGGGAAAAAGGGCGTCGGAGGAATCTCGTTCGAGGGCCTTCCTACCCTTGCCGCCGTCACCGCGTTTCTCCACGTCTTTTGCCGCGCGCGGGAAGCGGAGCCCGAGGAGGGGAGCCTCCTCGATCGTCTCAACTTCGAGCTCCTCGAGCGGGAGGTCAAGGGCATCAAGGTCCTTCCCTTCCGCGACGAAGTCTCGGTGCCGGAGAGCGAGCTGTCCTCGGACCGGAGGGACCGTGCCCTGAACGCCTACCAGCAGGCGCTCGACTTCATCCGCGAGTCGATTATGACCGTGGACTCCCCGGCGCAAGTCAACATGCGCAAAGCGAAGCGCACGGTGCAGAAGCTGGTCGACTTGAGCTACGAGGAAGGGAGCGGCTTCTCCCTCGCGGGCATGGCATCGATCAAGGCTCACGACGACTACACGTTCAACCACATGGTGAACGTCTGCGTCCTCGCCATAGCGTTCGGCCAGAGACTCGGTCTCAAGCGAAACTCGCTCGCGCAGCTCGGGCTTTGCGCTCTCTACCATGACATGGGGAAGCTCCACATTCCCCTCGACGTCCTCAACAAGCGCACCGGCTTCACCGAAGAGGAGTGGGCGGTGATGGGAAACCACACCGTCTATGCCGCACGCACTCTCTTTCCTTTGATCGTTTTCGATCGAACGACGGTGAACCGTATCCTCACCTCGCTCCAGCACCATCTTCGCTACGACGGCACCGGCTACCCAAAGCTCAAGATCCGCAAGAAGCAGAGTTTGTATGCCCGGATCACCGCGATCGTGGACACCTTCGACGCCATGACGACCAAGCGGATCTACCAGCGGCAGCACCTCCCCGACGAGGCGATCGCCGTGATGCATCAGGGGGCTTCGACCCGCTACGATCCGCTTCTGGTGAAGGCGTTCATCAACTGCATGGGCATCTTTCCCGTCGGCTCGACGGTGGCTCTCCGAACGGGAGAGCTCGCGGTCGTCGTCGACTCCAATCCCGACTCCGACCATCTTCACCAACCCCGGATCCGGATCGTGACCGACCCGGCGCGCGTCCGTGTGCCGCCGTTTCTCGCCGATCTTTCGCAGCCCGGCGAGGAGTCCCGGGCAATCCTGCACTGCGTCGATCCGGAAGAGTTTGGAATCGTAAGCGCGCATTATGCCTTCTAAAAAAAATCGAGACGCGAAACAATCCCGGCCCCTACTATGGGTGGGAGGCTCCGGCCTTCCCGGCGGAGCGATCGGGAAAAAGCTAGTAGACCTCGGCTACCCCCTCCACTGGGAGCCGGCTTCCCCGAAGGCCGCGCGGTCGATCGCAGCACTCGCGCCCGCTCTCGTGGTGATCGAGGCGGAAAAACTCGACGCCTCGCTCCAGAACCTCCTCGGAGCTCTCGCCGAGCTCAAGCCCACGGTCGATCTGGTGGTGTTCCAGCTCCGAAGCCGCGAGCCTCGCTCGATCCCCGAGCGGCTCGACGGCGTCCTCCTGCGGGGACCGGCGCTGGTGCAGCAAATCCGTCTCGTCCTCAGCGCCATCGAAGGGGGCCGTCAGTTCAAGTCCGCGGGCGCGAGGGCGGTGAAACGCCTTCAAAGCTCTCAGGCCGAAGTGGAGAGGCTCCGGACGCTCGCGGTCAAGGACGACCTCACGTCGCTCTACAACTTGCGGTTCTTCAACCGCTCGCTCGAGACCGAGCACCAGCGCGCGACGCGGTTCGGCCGGAGCTATTCGCTCATCTTTCTCGACCTCGACGGCCTGCGCGAAGTGAACGCCAGAGACGGCCACATGGCCGGCGCCCAGGTGCTGAAGCACGTGGGGGAATTCCTGATTCAGCGCATCCGGCGCATCGACCTTCCCGCCCGCATTGGCGGGGATGAGTTCGTAGTGATCTGCCCGGAGACGGAGAAGATCGCGGTCCGCCTCGTCGCCGACCGGCTGCGGCACGGAATCCAGCGGCTCCAGAACGAGCAGGGAACGCTTCTCGGTATCACCGCCAGCATCGGCATCGCTTCGTTTCCCGAAGACGGGGGCCTTCCGGAGGAGATCCTGCAGCGCGCCGACCGCGCGCTCTACGAGGCGAAAGCGCTCGGGAAGAACCGGGTCTGCTGCTGGGGCGAATTCACGATCGAAAACGACGACAAAGGCTTCCAGGGGTCGGTCCATGGCAACTCCTCCGCCGACTCGAGCGCTGGAAGCTTGAAGGCGGTGCGGCGGAAGGAGGGGAAGCCACCGTCGGACTGAGCGCGCGGAACCCAGCCGAGCAGCGGGGCCCGGAGGGCCCCATCCTCCCGAGCGAGGAGCGAGGGAGCGAGCCGAGCGAAGAGCGAGGCGAGCATTAATCAATGCTAAGCTTGGCCCGCTATGGCCGAAGTCACCCGCCGCATCGGTCTTTCTCTTGGCGCGGATCTCTGCTGGCCCATCTGCTTCGAGGAGATCCTCAAAACGTGGAGTCCCGCGTTTCCCGTGGACGGCGACGTCGTCCGGTTCGAAGTCAAGCGCGTCACCATCGAGCCGTACGATCTGAAGAAACCCTGCCCCTACGACCTGGTCCTCGACCGTCTCACCCACTGGTATCACACGAGCCGGGAGTGGATTAAGAAGGCGGTTCTTATGGACGGCCTCTACGTCCTGAACAATCCGTGGTCCATCCAGGCGATGGAGAAGCATTCGACCTATTGCGCGATGATGCGCCTCGGGCTTCCCGTGCCGGAGACGTGGATGGTCCCGCCCAAGGAGTACGAGCCCGCGCCGGATCTCCAGGTGACGCTCGAGCGCTACGCCCAGCTCTTCGATCTGGGGAAGGTCGGCGGGAGCCTCGGTTATCCGTTCTTCATGAAGCCGTACGACGGGGGGGCCTGGGTGGGGGTGAGCCGCATCAAGAACGAGGGGGAGCTCAAGGACGCCTACGACAAGAGCGGCAAGCGCATCATGCACCTCCAGAAAGCGGTCGACCCCTTCGATCTCTTCGTGCGCTGTCTCGGGGTCGGCCCTCAAGTGCGCTTCCTCCGCTACGACCCGGACGCACCGCTTCACGAGAGGTACTGTCTCGATCGAAACTTCCTCCCGCCCGAGGAAGAGCGGCTTCTTTACGACATGACCCTGACCATCAACTCGTTCTTCGGCTGGGATTTCAACTCCTGCGAGGTTCTGCGGAAGAACTCCGTCCACTACCCCATCGACTTCGCCAACGCCTGCCCTGATTCACAGGTGACGTCGCTCCACTACCACTTCCCCTGGCTGGTGAAAGCGAAACTTCGGTGGGCGCTCTTCTGCGCCGCCACCCGCCGCCCGATGAGGATGAACCTCGATTGGTCTCCGTATTACGCCATTCGCGAAAAGAACCTTCCTTACCGGGAGGCGCTCGCGGCCTACGGCGACGTCGGACGGCAGCGCTTCGACAAGGACCGCTTCGACGAGTTCTGCCGACGGCACATGGGCGAGCTCGACGACATCGCGTGGGAGTTCTTCGGAACCGAGACCGCGAAGAACGCGGTGCGGCTCAAGGTCGAGGCCCTCTTCCCCGCGCACGAGCGCGAACAGTTCACCGAGCACTTCTGGGAAAGAATCCAAATGTGGCGGAGGGACGAAGAGAGAGAGAGAAGCTCCTATAATTGGAGCTGAATGAGCCATCACGGCGCTCGAACATTCGTGCGGCGCGATTCTTGCGGGTCGGCAATCCGTTTATTACAACGACGCCAGACGAGTATGCCATGTATCTCGCTCACGCCGCATCACTCCGATCTGCGGACTTATCTCGCCAGGTTGGTGCTGTGATTATGTCGAAGGATAACGACATCATTGCGACCGGGGCGAACGACGTTCCAGCCGCAGGAGGCGGCTTATACTGGCCAGGCGAATACGACCGCAGGGACTATAAGATAGGATACGATTCGAACGCTTGCATAAGAAACGAGATCATCACTGACGTCATGAGGCGATTAAATCCAGAGACGTCAGCCGCAGATGATGCAGATTTATTAGCGCAAGGAAGGAAATTGCTTCGTGGCAGTGACCTCTTGAGCATTACCGAGTACGGGCGCGCAGTGCATGCTGAGATGGAGGCAATCCTCCATTGCAGCCGTGTTGGGGTGACGCCTAAGGACGGGACCCTTTATTCGACAACGTTTCCGTGTCACAATTGCGCAAAACACATTGTGGGTTCCGGGATTAAGCGTGTTGTATTCATTGAACCTTACCCAAAGAGCCGCGCCGAAGAGCTTCATCCCGATTCAATTACCATTGGACCGGCAAAGGGGAAGCGAAAGAACGTGGTTTTTGAGCCGTTCTTCGGGGTCGGACCAAGGCGTTTCTTTGATCTTTTCTCGATGAGGCTGGGCTCCGGATTCCCATTGAGGCGCGCCGAAGCAGGCAAGAAGGTGGAGTGGGGAAAAAAGAGTGCACAACCTCGCATTCCGATGCTTCCGACTTCGTATCTTGACAGAGAGACCTTTATCGCGGATGAGCTGAATGGGCTGATTCCTGAAGGAGGCGAGAATTGAGCAAACCTCTGAAAGCAACCGAGAAGGAAATCAAGGAGTTTCGCACTGCCGCCAAGTTGGCCTCACAAGAAGTAGCGACTTGGCCTGAGTGGAAGAAGACTGGGCTCAAACTAGCGTCGCACGAGGATTCCAGTAAGGAGACGAAGAGAGCAAAAGGGACCGTGGAGCCGACTTGACGCGTGGGAGTTTCCAGCGTGGTTTTCAGTAAGGGAACGTGCTAGTTTAGCAGGCGCCGCCGCGCCGAAGCGGTCTCGACGTACATTCGGCCGCGGTGGCGGGTCCACCAGATCGCGAACGGCGGAGAAGGCCGACCCCGGCTTCCGCGATGGCCGAGGCGCCCTCCCGCGGGAGACGGTGGAAGAGGTCGAAAACGCGCTTTCGCTCTGCTTCCCGTATGTCCCGGACCCTGGTCCTCGACGAAGAGGCGGGTCGTGCCGTTTCTCGACTCGACGCCGACGACGATCCCCATCGGTCCGTACGAGCGTCCACACTCCGCACGCGAGCAGGATGGCCGCAACCATCGACGCGCGCAGACGTCCGTTGGAGAGGCGACGGCTGGCGACGGCCCAACAGGGCGAGGCTCAGGACGGGAACCGCCAACGCGTGGAGCCAACACCCCCATCCGGCCCCCAGCAATCGACTCGTGGACGATGCGCGACGTCGCGAACAACAGGAGGATCATCAGGATGATGGCGCCCAGGCGCTCGGACCAGGGCGCCCGGCTGAAGAACGCCCCGGCGGCCTCGGACGACGCTGGCATAGCGGGCATAATATAAGAGCGAATGTCGCCTCGGCTCTGGGATCTGATGACGCGGGCCAGGAACTCGCGAGCACCGATTTTCTCGAGCTGCGGGAAGAGCTGGCTGGGATCGTCGTGAGAGGATTTGGGAGCGTAGAGAACATGAGCGGAGGCTTTGGTCCATTTCGTTCTTCGGCTGGGGATTTCAACTCCTGCGAGGTCCTGCGTAAAGACTCCGTCCACTACCCCATCGACTTCGCCAACGCCTGCCCTGATTCACAGGTGACGTCGCTCCACTACCACTTCCCCTGGCTGGTGAAAGCGAAACTTCGGTGGGTGCTCTTCTGCGCCGCCACCCGCCGCCCGATGAGGATGAACCTGGACTGGTCTCCGTATTACGCCATTCGCGAGAAGAACCTTCCTTACCGGGAGGCGCTCGCGGCCTACGGCGACGTCGGACGGGAGCGCTTCGACAAGGACCGCTTCGACGAGTTCTGCCGCCGGCATATGAGCGAGCTCGACGAGATCGCGTGGGAGTTCTTCGGAACCGAGACCGCGAAGAACGCGGTGCGGCTCAAGGTCGAGGCCCTCTTCCCCGCGCACGAGCGCGAACAGTTCACTGAGCACTTCTGGGAGAGGATCCAGATGTGGCGAAGGGCCGAAGAGGCGGAGATGAAGCGCGTATGAAGGCAACCTACGCCGATATCGAGGCGCTTTCCGATCGCTTCGTTGGGGAAGTTCTCGAGGGAGCGCTGTACGCCTCGCCCCGACTTCCCCCACGTCACTCCCTGGTGATGACGCGCCTCTTACGACGAGTCTCGCTTCCGTTTGAAGAGGGCATCGGTGGACCTGGCGGCTGGTGGGTCCTGTTCGGCCCCGAGCTCCGTCTCGGCGAGGACTATGTCGTTCCCGACCTCGCAGGGTGGCGCCGAGAGCGGCTTCCGGTCATCCCGGATGCGGCCCGTCTCGAGCTTGCCCCGGACTGGGTTTGTGAAATCCTCTCGCCCTCGACGGAGCGCATCGATCGTGGCCTAAAGCTCCGCATTTACGCCCGGGAGCGCGTTTCCCATTTGTGGTTCCTCAACCCGGATGCCCGCACGCTGGAGGTGTACCGTCTTCAAGACGGCGAGTGGCGGGTCGCCGCCGTACACACCGGAGAAACGCCGATTCGAGCCGAGCCTTTTGAAGCCATCGAGCTCGATCTTGCGACACTCTGGGGCGAAACCCAGGCCTGAAGTCGGGCTCAGGGCTCCTGGCTCTTCGTCTCCTCACGCACCGTCGGGTAGGTAATGCCGAGCTGCTCGAGGTAGCTGTCGTACTTCGTCTCGTCGTAGTAGTACTTCCGCATCTCCTCGCGGAACGACTCCATGCGCTCGCGGTTTAGAAA
>CAZKNR010000080.1:0-33050 GCA_964553925.1 uncultured Acidobacteriota bacterium | reverse complement strand
GCGGCCGACGAAACGGCATGGCTCCCCGCGGGAATCGTTTTCAAAGGGTTACCGCCCGAATTGGCCGATATGCAGCCATCGGGATACATGGGTCGCGCGTTCCCGCATCAGCACTCCGACCTGGCGCTGCCACCCCGGATTGCCGATTGGTCGAATGACCACGTTCTCGTCGCCTTGGCCAGACGGGGTGACGACCTCGCCGGAAACCTGATCGTCGGGAGCGAATCCGTCGAGCGGTGGTTCGCGAGCGGGCCGATCGCCGTCACGCGAGACGACTATCCGCAACTGGCCGCGGCTGCCACCGCCGGAGATCCGCCTGGCTCGTCGGCGGGCGGTGAGCGCCCGAAGTTCGGGGCTTACGTTCTCGGCCGGCACACGATCGTGAAATTCGCCGGCGGCGACGACCTCGCGGCTCGACGCTGGAAGGACTTGCTGAATCTCGAAGCCTTGGCCCTCGAGGTCCTGAGCGACGGTGGGGTCGCGGCCGTCGATGCGAGGGTTCTCGAAACGACGACCCACACCTTCCTGGAGGTGCCCCGCTTCGACCGAATCGGAGCGCGAGGCAGACGCGCCGTTTTGAGCCTGGCCGCGGCGCATCAAGACCCGAGCGTGACCTGGGCCCGTGCCGCTCTCAGTCTCGAGGCTCGAGGTCTGCTGTCGCCCGAGGATACGCGCCGATTGCGCCTCTATGAGGCTTTCGCCCGGTTGATCGCCAACGAGGACCGCCATCATCACAACGTGTGCCTCTTTCCCGACTTTGACGGCGCAGGCGAATCGACCGGGCGCGAGCCCACGCGGTACCAACTTGCTCCTGCCTTCGACCAGCTTCCCATGCTCTACGCGCTTACGAGTGACGGACAGGTTCCGGAGCGAACGTTCGTCCCTCCAACACCGAGCGCGGACACCTGGGACGTTTGGGAACAAGGCGCTGCCCTTGCCCGAACGTTCTGGAGAAGAGCCGGGGAGCACGCGAGCCTCTCTCCCGGCATGAGGGAGATCGCTCTTTACAATTTCGAGACCGTGACCCGCATGCCTGCGTACGAGGCGCGGAAACGCTGAAACCTGTGGTGAGTCTAAACGACGCTGTTTGGTGGAGCTGACGGGGATCGAACCCGTGACCTCCTGAATGCCATCTTGATTCCGTCTCTCCGACCCATTTCCCGCCTTTGCCCGGTTAACTGAAATGGCGTTCGGGCGATTCTTGACACGCTTCGAGTTGCTTCCTCAGAATATCAGCATGGCGAACGTGATGAAATTTGCCGCCGCATACGAGAACGCAGAGAGAATACTCAAACAGGAATGGGCTTCGTACATTGAGGGCGAACACAGCATCGTTAGGGGTCACCTCGTATTGACGACCCGCGGGGTCAGGTTTGAGAAACATACTCGGTTGTTTGGCATATTTGGTGTCTTGGGTGAGTTGCTGGCCGTGTGGCTCCTCCCCCGCAAGCTCATGTTCGACATCCCACTTGAGTCAATCGTAACTATCGCGCAGTCGAAGTTCGGTCGAAACGAGAATGTCTTAGCGTGCGCCACTCGTGACCAAGGAGAATTGCGGTTCCTCATCAGCGATTACAAAGCATGGCAGTCAGCGATTGCTGTGGCGATGCAACGACTTTCGCTGAAACCGGATCCGAAGCCGACGTCCACCATCGCCAGGTCAGTCGAAGTCGCCCCTGAGGTCGCGGGCGCATCGACGCCCGGTGCGGAGCCGACCGGGAGACCGAAGAAAGCGAAATGGAAGAAGGAGTTAGCCGCATTCTTGCTCCCATTCCTCGTGTTCGCTGGGATCGCCGCATACCAAAGGATGACCACCAATGGCTTGAGCCCAACCTTCTCCCGACCCCTCGCGAGCAAGCGCTGCACGCTTGAGATCATGTTCCTCTATGGATGGCCGCAAAGGCCGCCAATAGACGTGCGTGATTTAGGCTGGAAGCGGACCTTCTTGGGCTACACATTTGAATACCAAGTTAGTCAAGAAGGAAGGATACGAGGCTACTACAAGTGCAGCACGTTTGTCGGGGTGGTGACTTCGGTAGAGAGGGTCCGTCCCGCGTTCCTAGGTAATTGAAGGGGTGCTGGGGCCCTCGACGCTCCCGGGCGCGGAACGGGACGGGAAGCGGCGATGATCCAGACGGACGCTTATGAATCGGAGCGATCCTGGGCCTTTGGAGGTCGGGATCCACGCACCCGGCGACACTGCCCGGTCCCCTGGTCAACGACCAGTTGCCCATCAGTTTTGCTGGCGATTCAATCCATTAGGAGTCTCGGCTCTCGCTGGGCGAGCGGGCTGTCATCCCGCTGGTCGCGCAGGATGTCCGCGCCACCCGGATCGCGTTTTCCTTCATTCGCAACTACCTCACCGGTTCCTCAATGCTGGCCTCGATGGTGGAGGAGGTCCGGACCTCGGAGATACGCCCTCGAATCGCGTCGATGTCGTCTGCTTTCCGTCCACCCACAGCTCGCTCCGCGGTTGGAGATTCCGGCCGGCGTGCTCGATGAGCTGGCGTTCTTCCGGATCGAGGGAGAGCCGCTGACTCCGACGCCGAGATCCAAAGCTCGATTCGCCGAGGAATGCTCGGCCTCGACTCGCCGCGCCTGGTGAAGGTCAGCACGCCGTATATGAAGGGCGGCGTGCTGCACGAAGATTTCGTCCAAGCATTCGGAAAAGACGATCCCGATCGGCTCGTCTGGAAGGCGCCCTCGATGCTGATGAACCCGAGCCTTCGGCTCGGTTGGAGCGTGAGCGACGGCTCGACCCGACGCGGTACACGAGGGAGTACGAGGCGGAGTTTGCCGACGATATCGAGGCGTTTCTGCCCGGCGCCTGGATAGACGAGGTTGTCCACACGGGCCGCCATGAGATCCCGCGGGTCGAGGGGGAGCGTTACCAGGCGGCGGTCGATCCCTCGGGGGGAGGGGCGGATGCCTTCACGCTGCGATCGTCCATGTGGAGGAAGACGGCCAGGGCAACAAGGGCATCGTCCTCGACGCGATGAAGGGGTGGAGGCGGATCGGCGCGAATCTGTCGGGCGTCGTGAGGGAGATCGGCGAGACCTGCCGCCGGTACAACGTCACCGAGGTTACGGGCGACCGGTACGGCGGCGGTTGGGTTCGTGAGGCGTTCGAGCGGGAGGGGCTCCGATACGTCGACGCACCGCTTTCGCGTTCGGAAACGTACATTGAGGTCGATCCGCTCTTCGCTCAGGGTCTCGTGGCACTCGTCGAGCACTCCCAGCTCGTCCGGGAGCTGAAGATTCTGGAACGACGCCCCCGATCGGGCGGGCGCGATCAGGTGGACCACCCACGCGGTCAGCACGACGATCACGCGAATGCGTTCGCCCTCGCGGTGGCCGTCGCGATGAGAGCAGAAGCGCGAGCGCGAGCCGGCTCGCCTATGGACAGCACGCATCGGGGCGCCGCCGGTCCTGGATTTCGATTTCAGCGGTGATAACGCCGCGTCGAGGAGGTTCATCGAATGAGGCTGATGGCGTGCGGTGAGTGCGGTTTTTTCGATCCGGAGGGTCGCGGAGGGACCTGCCGCTGCCAACCTGGGAAATCGGCTCGCCCGACGAGCCGACACCGATCCGAGCGTGCGCCGGTCCGCCACTCCGACGACGACATCATCCTCCTCGTCACCGAAGACGGATCGGACATAGAGATCGTGGACGAGGAGGAGAGTTTCGAGCTTCCGCTGGGGATGGCCGCGACGGCCGTGGCGCTACAGGCGGAGGCGCGGAGGAGGTAGCGATGTTGGAGACGTTTTTCGAGAGAGGGCCTGTGGAGAGCGCGGTCGACGCGAGCGAGTCCACGGACGCGGTGGAGGACGTGACGGAGGCCGTGTCCGAGGAGGACTTCTTCGCCGTCGAGCGACAGGCGGTCGTGGAAAGCGAGGCGGCGCTCGCTGCTCGAGCGAGGTTGTCCGACGAGCTGGAGGCCGAGCGCGAGCGACAGCTCGTCGAGACCTTCGACGGGGAGCGCATCATCGAGTTCGAGAAACGGATCGCGGTCGCGGGGAAGGCGATCGAACGGGCGCGCGAGCGACTCGCGCTGGCGAACGAGCGGCTGCGGGAGAAAGGGGCCGAACACCGCCGGCTCTTGCACGAGCGTTACCGAGCGCAAGCCGTCGAAGCGGTCGACTACCTTCACCGAAAGCTCGCGGAGGCCCGGCGGGCCTCCGCGTGGATCTCGAACCTTCACAAGCGCGCCGAGAAGGCGTTGGGCACCGGGCAGCGCGCCATCCCGGCCGGCATCTGGTTCGCTGGCGTCCTGGAGGACGATCGTGGTCCCGGGGACGGAGGCCCGAGAGCCAGATGGCGCAGGTACGCGGACAGGTCTCTACGGGGCGAAGAATAAGGACGGCCCGTCTTGTTGGCGGGCCTTCAGTAGTTCGGCCCCCAGTTGGGCTTGTACGTAACGCCTGAAGACTCCAGCGCGAAGTCGTCGACAGCCTGTCGGAACCCCTCGAGGTAGCCGAAGGCCCGTTGGTAAAGCTCCCACACGCCCTCGAAGGTCGCGCTGTTCTCGACCGTCTTGCCCTGCCTGTCCGTGGTTCTTGCTGAGACCTTCCTCGGATCGAGTTCGAGCAGGTAGAAGCAATGGGCGACGGAGTGGCGAAGCCATTCGACCAAGATCGAGTCCATTTCGGCAAGCATGTCGACTACAGCGGCTGGAACGACTCCGGGACGCTCGGCCTCGATCTCCTCGGCGAGCTTGCGAACGAACCGTAACTTCGCGGGGCCACCGAAGAGAGGGCGTCCCTTCTGTTTCTCGAAAAAGTCGAAGTCGAAAGTGGCGGGCGGACGAAGAGCCTGAAGACAGTTGCCCGCGAGAATAAGCGGCGCCGGGATCTCGATGAAGTTCTCCCACGCGAGCAGCTTCAGGTAGGTTTCGTGCAGCGGATTCATGGGCGCGCCTATCCTGCTCTCGAGGTACTTGAGCGTTACGTCGAGCAGACGCGCGTTCCGCAGGGTTAGGGTTCGTTCTTTGAGGCCGCGAAGGAACGGACCCAAGAAAGCGGCGTCGAGGTACTTCGATTGGGCAACGAAGAGATCGGCCGTACTGTTTCTGGCCGCCTGACCCGCTACGTCGTTCGCGTCGACCGCGTCCAAGAGAGACCGGAAACCCGACCTGCAAATGTCGAAGCTACGCTTCGCCGGTGGGGCAAGACTAAGTTCCGTAAAGCTCTTCATCGAAATCTCCGTATCATTGTTCAGCCTTTCCCCTGAGTTTTGTTCTTCTCGTTCGCGCCGTCGCCATCCTCAGTGAACCATCGCGGTGTCGGACGGCGCTCTCCGCATCCTAGCGTGACCGAACGCTGCTGTTGCGTTGCACGCCCAATGGCAGAAATGTGCCGTTCTCGTTCCAGGCTGAATGGCAGCGATCCCCGTTCCAGCTCGATGGCACAGCCCGTTCCACGATAGATGGCACGGCGTCGGGAGGGTGCTAAGGCCTGGCCACAACGGCCTTTCCTTAGCTGCGCCGTTGTCCGTTCCGTTCCGGGTCCTAGGGCGGGACACGGAACGGAACGATCGGGGCGGGCGCTCTTCAAGCGTTCGCTGTGCCATCCTGGGTGGAACGAGCCGCGCCCGTGGGCGTGCAACGCAACAGCTGTACTCACGGATCGTTTCGCTCAGCCCGTGCAGCCCTTAAAAAAAGGCGCTCGCACGATGCGGGCGGATCCCGGATCCTCTGAAAAAATGGGGCCGCGCTGTCGAGAGACCCCCTCGTCCGAACGCAACTGGCTTATGGGGTTTGCCCTTGCGTGGGGTCGTGGCGCCGCAGTCGCTTCACTCCTTGGCGAGTTGCATCGTGAGTCCCTCCGCGGTCTGCTCGCAAGTGAAGCGTTCCGTCAGCACCGCTCCACCGGCCTCCAGCTTGAGGACGAACGAGTGGCGTTCCGAGGCGAGCGGACCGTCGATTCCAGGACGTGCGTAACAGAAAAAAGCCCACCGAGACTCCGGCCTCGGATCGAACCTCTCGGCCACGACGTCGATGTAGACCGAGGGCTCACGCTCCGAACGCCTCAGAAGAAACTCGCCGGTGGGCGGGTCCAGGCCCATCACGTTGAGAGCATGACCGAGGAAGACGCCCCCGGCGTCGTCTGGTTTGCACGAGGAGAGCAGGACCCTCGCTTTATCAACATCGCGGTCGCTCATCACTCCCACGCGGAAGCGACGTTCAGCGAACGTGGGAGCGCCGGTGTCGCTGACGGGCTTAGCAGCTACGCCGGCCAGACTGCCCGACCACGGGTCGTCGCCGGAACGGGTGAACGCGAGCTCCTGCAAGTACGGCGCGGTCGGCGCATGAAAGACGATCTTCACGTGGGGCAACTTCGACTCTCGCCGTCTCCAAATCCGAAAGGGCGCAATCAGGACGAACGTGACGCCAAAGAAGAACGTCAAGAGCATGACCGCGAATTCCATCAAAAAGGAAAGATCGAGGCTGTGGAGGGGAAATATCAGGTAGCTTCCCAAAATGGCCAAGCCGAGAACGAGCAGGCGTGCGTAAGTGGCGTTCCTCAGGAACTCTCGGGACTCGTTGTAGAGAGCGACGAGGTAGCTCGCCACGTCAGCAAGAAGGCTCATGAAGGTGTGGGCTCGCCCTCTTCCTGCGTTCTCTGGCACGCGTGAATCACCTGCTCGAACTGAACCGGGGGGTTCGCATGTCCGTACCCAACCGCCTTCCACTTTCGGAAAACGCAGAGGACATCCGTGCTGGAGGCCATCAGCGAATGTTTTAGATTCCGAGGAATCGGGTGGCCGGTCTCTTTCTCGTCAATCATTCGGATCGCTTCCCGCACTTCCTCTTCGGTCTCCAGCTCGGCGATTCCGCCCCTGATGAGTCCGGTTATGTGGGAATCCAGAAGTGATCTGACGTTTCTTACGTACTCGTCCACGACGAGCTGAATGCGCGCTGCCCTCGCCGTTTGTTGCTCGGCGTCTGCCTTTTTTCCTTCGCGTGCTTGCTCGCGCTCGCGATCTTCTCGTCGCTCCCGTTTTCTGCTGACCCAATTCGCCGTGAAGAGCGCGATAGTAACGCAGACCGAGGAGACGCCGACGGCAGGCCCAGGGTTCTCCTCTACCCAACGAATGAGGGTTTCAAGGTAAGGCACAACCGGCGCCGAAGACGGGCTGGAACATCACCCTTTTCTCGGAATCGCTTGGGAGTTGACGCCCAAGATCTCGATCCTTGTAAGTTGGTGGAGCTGATGGGGATCGAACCCATGACCTCCTGAATGCCATTCAGGCGCGCTCCCAACTGCGCCACAGCCCCACAAACTAGCGATTCATCGTAGCGAAGGGAGAGGGGCGCGTCAAGGAAGACTGAAAAGGAGGGCGAGGGTGAATTTATAGGCGGGTTAAGACAAGGAGTGGTTCTATGAAGACCGCGCTCGTTTCCGAACGCAGCTTGTGGTCCCAGTCTCTTTCAGTAAGTATCGGTGAGCCCTCGCCCATCCGGACCCATAGTAAGCACGGCCGTTGTCGATTGGCAAATTTGCAATGCCACTTAGAAGCCTGGGCGCTCCGAGGCAGGCGTGAGCAATCGCTCCAGGTCGTCCTTCGTTTCCGGGTCGACGTCCACGAACTGTATTGCCGCCCGGTACTTGACGGCAGGCAGGCCCTTTTCATCTTTTTCGAAGCCGTGCACGTAGCTTCGCACGACCTCCCCCGCCAGCTCGAGCGGCTGACCGTCCGCTCTCTCGAAACGCACCGTGTAGCGGCTCTTCGGCTGCAGGGTCGATCCCACCTCCAGGAGGGCGCCCGAAAGCGAAAGGTCCACGACCGTGCTGGCGACGACCCGTGAGGGGCTTTCGCGCTCCTTCAATGAGACACGGGGATGGGCGCGACGCTCCTCCCCAGGCCAGTCGTTCGACATCGGACAGCCCTCGATTGTGAGATTGACTTCTCATGATAGCCGGTCACCCGAGGGGCAGCAAACGGCTCGAGACCAGGCCTAATGTATGAGCTTCGTCTTCTTTTTCACGTAGTCCATGAGCACGTACTGCCCGAGGGAGGCCGGCGTCGTGAAGTACGCCTTACCCTGGACGATCTCGGTCACCTTTTGCACGAAGCCGACGAGGGCGTAGTCGCGCGCCAGCATGAACGTATTGATCACGATGCCCTTGCGGCGGCACTCGACCACCTGCTTCAACGTCTGATCGAGGATCATCGGGTCGAGTCCGAAGGGGTTCTTGTAGATCCGCCCGTCCTCGAGAGTCAGAGCCGAGGGCTTGCCGTCGGTGATCATGATGATCTGCCGCATGTCGGAGCGCTCTCGCAGCAGAATCTCTTGCGCGAGTCTCAATCCCTCCGCGGTATTGGTGTGGAACGGCCCCACGTGAACCGCGGGAAGACGCGAGAGCGGCACTTCCTCGGCGCTGTCGTGGAACAGCACGAGGTGAAGGCGATCGCCCGGGAACTGCGTCGCGATCAGATGCGAGAGGGCGAGCGTCACCCGCTTCGCCGGGGTGAATCGATCCTCCCCGTAAAGAATCATGCTGTGGCTGCAATCCAGCATGAGCACCGTGGCGCAGGAGCTTCGGTACTCGGACTGATGCACGTGCAGGTCCCCGTAGGACAGATCGATCGGGACCCCGATGCCGTTTCTGCCCACGGCGGAAAGAAGGGTCCTCGACACGTCGAGGTTGAGCGTGTCCCCGAACTCGTAGGGCTTCGAGCTTCCCACGACCTCGACTCCCGTCGCGAGCTCCTTGGTCTCGTGCTGGCCGAAGCTCGCCTTGCCCAGGCCGCCGAGAAGCCCGCGAAGGGCCTTGAAGCCGAGAAAGTCGATGGACTTGTCCGTGAGCTCGAACTTCACGTTCCCGCGCGGCATCCCGACCTCACCCGGCCCTTCGGCATCCGGGTCGCCGGCCGCGGTGAGGTCCGGATCGGGCGGCGAGATTTGGATGAATCCCTCGTTCTGCATCCGCTGGATCAGCCGATCGAGGAGCTTTGAGAGCTCCGAATCCTCGAAGCTCTCGGCGTCGCCCATCAACCGCTCGATGTCGTCGCGGCTGATGGTCCCCTGCCGCAGCAGCGCCCTCAAAAGCGCCTCGCGAAGCGACTGCATCGTCCTCTCGGAAAGCTCCGAGAACTGAACCCGATCGAAGCCGCTGTCCAGTAGATAGTCCGAGAGCTCGTCGATGAGGTCCGACAGATCCATGTCCTCGAAGGGGTTGGGCCGGTACTTGCTGTACTTGGTAGTCGGCATGAATCGCGCCTCAGTTCAGGTGGCCCTTGCCGCTGTCCACTTCCTCGTAGCCGATCTCGGGCCTCCCTCGCTCCTCGCTGCGCCCGTAGCCTCGCTCGTGGTTGCGCGAGATTTTCTTCGTGGCGGCGAGCCCCTCGAGCAGGAACTCGCAAGCGGCGACGCGCTCAGCGGGAGACCGGCTCTCGTCGACGTTCAGGACCGAGGCCCGGGAAAGGAGCGCCGGTATCCGTGAAAGCGACTCGAGAGCGTCCTTCGAAGACGCGGTCTCGGGAAGCCTGAGCCAGGCCCCCTCCTCGAACCATTTCAGCACGGGAGCGAAGTCGCTCGCGCTCGCGTACTTCTGGAAGATCTGCCCCACCGCCTTCTTGATGAGGTCCCGCCCGACGGTCTCGGCGCCCTTGAGCTCTCCCTCGTACTCGAGCTCGAGTTTTCCCGTGACCGCGGGGAGAGACGCGTAGAGGTCTGCGACTCGCGGGCAGGTGTGGTTCTCTCCGAGCGTGAGAGCGCGGCGCTCGGCGCTCGAGACCACGTTCTCCAGAAGCGAGATCGCGAGCCTCTGCGATACCCCGGACCGCTTGTCGATTCTTCGATCCTTCCTTGCCTGGATCCCGACCTCGTCCACCACCTCGCGGAGGTAGTAGGGAAGCGTCGTCTCGAATCCCGGACCGCGATCCGTCCAGGCTTCGCTCCTGGTGATCGCGACCGCGTGCTCGAGCGTTGCCGGATAGTGGGTGCGGATCTCGGAGCCAATTCGATCCTTGAGGGGGGTGATGATGCGGCCGCGGGCGGTGTAGTCCTCCGGGTTCGCGGTGAAGACCATGAGCACGTCCAGAGGAAGCCGAATGGGGTAGCCCTTGATCTGGACGTCGCCCTCCTGAAGGATGTTGAAGAGACCGACCTGGATCTTGCTCGCGAGATCCGGAAGCTCGTTGATGGCGAAGATCCCGCGATGGGCGCGGGGCACGAGCCCGTAGTGAATGGTGAGCTCGTTCGAGAGATCGAGACCGCTCCTCGCGGCCCGGATCGGATCCAGGTCGCCGATCATGTCGGCGATGGTGACGTCGGGGGTCGCGAGCTTCTCCACGTACCGCTCGTCCCGGGTGAGCCACTGGATCGGAGTGTCCTCGCCTTTTTCCTCGATGGTCACCCGGCAGGCGCGGCAGATCGGACGATAGGGATCGTCTCTGATCTCGCATCCCGCGACCGCCGGCATCTCCTCGTCGAGGAACCGGGTCAGCCCCCGGATGATTCTCGTCTTCGCCTGACCCCGCAGACCGAGCAGGATGAAGTGGTGCCGCGAGAGGAGCGCGTCCACGATCTGCGGACCGACGGTGTCGTCGTATCCCACGATCCCGGGGAATAGCTCCTCCCGGGCCCTCATTTTCGAGAGGAGGTTTTCGCGCATCTCGTCGCGCACCGTGCGATGGCGCTTCTCGTAATAAGGGGATCTGGACAGCTCGCCGAGGGTTCGGGGTTTGGGCATACTTGAATTATAGCCACATAGCCGGGAGAACTTGCGGTAAGCTTCTTCGCCGATGCTTCGCGCGCTCCTCCGGACGTTCTTCAGGGGTGTCGTGGTGCTGTTCCTGGTGGCTGCCTTCGGCTCCCTCTATTATCTCTATCGAACCGGCCGGCTTCCGTACGTTCAGGAGGCAGTCGAGGACGCGACGGTAGCCGCGTCGGTGAAAGCGGCCTGCGCATTGAATCGCGACCTCGCCGAGCGGGTGATCCGGGTGGAGGCGCGTTCCGGTAACGTGATCTTGCGAGGCACCGTACGGACGGAAACCGAGAGATCGGATGCGGCCTCGATCGCCGAGAGCGTCGAGGGCGTCCGCTCCGTCGAGAACCTCCTCGAGATCGATCCCGGCCTCACTCCCAAGGGCCAGAGCTCCCGCTCCGTCGGCGAAGCCATCGACGACGCCGCGCTCCTGGCCAAGGTGCGGACCGCCCTTCGGCTGGACAAGGAGACGAGACCGCTTACCCTTGAGGTGACCGTGCGCGGCGGGCTGGTGGTGCTCGCGGGAAGAGTGCCTTCCGAGGAGTCGCGCGAGAAAGCGCTCGAGAGAGTCGCGAGCGTCAGCGGCGTCGAGAAAGTCGACGACCGGATGCAGCTTCGGTAAGGGAAGACGTCAGGTTCGGTTGCCGAGCGCCAAAAGAAGCTCGGCCGGGTCGAACGGCTTCTCCAGATAAGCCAGAAGCCCCAGCTCCAACGCCTGTTTCCGCACGGCGCTGCACCCGTAGCCGGTCATCAGAATCGAGCGCATCCGAGGCCGGAATCGCCGCGCCGTCAACAGAAGGTCCAGGCCGGTCCCGCCGGGAAGGTCCAGGTCGGTAATGAGCGTGTCGAAGAGCTCGTTCTCGATGAGCTCCTGTGCCCGCGCGAACTCGGCGACCGCCACGACGTCGAACCCCTCCCGCTCCAGAAAGAGAGCGAGGCTCGCCCGCATCGCGGCATTGTCTTCGACCACCAGCACCCGAATCCCTTCGACCATTCCGGCTTTCCTCCGCACCCGCCGAATAAGCAATCCACGTACCAAGACTGTGAGGAAAGCAACACGCCCTGGAACGACCTGAAAACACGGTTCTTCTCCGAAGAAACTCGGGAATCGCGCCCCTTCCGACATCGTCCGGCGTGTAGAAAAAAGATGACAGTCTTCCGTTTTTTGTCGGAAGTGTAAGGAGCCCTCAGCCCGAGCGCAGGGCGAGCGCAGCGAGTCCCGGAGCGAGAGCGCCGGGGGTGGGGCGGAAGCGCACTAATTTTGACGCCGGCTCACCCGATCGACGTCCTCGGCGAGAATGAGGCCTTTGTCGATGAGGACGAGCGCCCGGCGCGGGTCGCCCTCCAGAAGCGCCTGGCGAGCCTGGGCGATGAATCCCCTCGCGGCGATGAGCTGGTCGGCCTGGACGGCAGTGAGGTGTCTGCGGCTGATGGCCCGGAGAATCGAGCTCGCGCGCTCGAGCTTCGCAACGAGAGCGGGGTCGACCTCACCGGCTCCGGTGAGTGTCGTCGACGGAGGCTCCTCCCGCGGCTCCTCCTCGCTGGGAAGCGCAGGCTCCCGAGGCGGCGGGGCGACACGGGGACGCTCCTCGAGCTCCTCGGCGACCTCGGTCGCGCTCTCGACGGGTTCCGTCGCCACCGGTTCCCCGGGAACCGGGTCCGTCGGAAGCTCCTCCGGCTCTTTGGGGGTCGGCGCGGACGCGGTGGCCGGCGGTCTCGGGAACTCCGCTTTGACCTCTTTGGCGCAGCCCGCAACTTGGAGAAGAAGCGTCGAGAGACACAAAGCTTGAAGGGCTTGAAGGGCTTGAAGGGCTTGCAGGGCTCGAAGGGCTTGAACGGCGTGCAGACAGAGCCCGATCGACGCGCGCATTAATTTAGGCGATTTCGGCACCGAGAGCTGGGACGAGCTTGCGTCAGCCCGGCACCTGGGGCAGCCGGACCAGGAATCGAGCCCCTTCCCCCTTTTGTGATTCTACCGTGATTTCCCCTCCATGAAGCTGCACGATGCGATAGACGACGGAGAGACCGATTCCACTTCCCTTGGTCTTGGTGGTCACGTAGAGGTCGAAGATCTTGTCGATCAGGTCGGGATCGATGCCAACGCCGGTGTCCGCGACCGCGATCTCGATGCTCTCCTCCGCCGGCCTCGCCGAAAGCTCGAGCCGTCCCCCTTCAGGCATCGCCTCGAGGGCGTTTCTCATCAGGTTGACGAAAACCTGCTGCAGGAGCTCGCGATCCCCGTAGACCGGAGCGAGATCGCTCGAGACCGCGGTCGCGATGGCGATGCCTCCGGCCTCCGCCTCGGCCGAGATCAGGCGAACCACTTCCTCGAGGAGCTCGGGGAGGGTGACCGAGGTCAACTGCAGATCCTCGGGGCGGGTGAACTTGAGAAAGCCCGAGATCACGCGATCGAGCCTGCGGATTTCCTGCTCGAGGGTATCGAGGTGGGCTTGCGCCCCGGGCGGCCCCGCGCGCGCGAGCTTTTCTCGGAGGAGTGCTACGTGGATGACCATGGCGTTCAGGGGGTTCTTGATCTCGTGCGCGACTCCGGACGTGAGCTTCCCGAGAGCGGCGAGCTTCTGAGAGTAAGAGAGGTGCGAGCCCAGGCGCGAGAGCTTGTCCATGTCACGCGCGCTCACCATGACGCCCGAGACGCCCCTCGCATCGCGCAGCACCTGGGCCGAGAGAGCGTACACCGTGCGCCTGTCGGAGACCTCGATGCGGACGTTCGTCGGGCCGATGGACTCGCCGCTCGTCAAGGCCCGCTCTACGATGCGGGCCACGGGATGATCGCGGGGGACGAGATCCGTGAGCGTTCCGCCCGCGAGGTCCTCCCGGCGCTTGCCGAGAAGCTCCTCCGCCGGCCGGTTGAGCGAGAGGACGTTCCCCTTTTCGTTCACGACCAAAACCGCGTCGGAGAGCCCGCCGAGCATCGTCGAAAGCCACCCCGACTCGCCCTCCCGGCCGCTTCTCCCGTCCGCGAGCCTCCGACTCATCGAAGCGAAAAACTCGGCGACGCGGCTGACGTCCGCCTCGTTTCTAAGTTCGAGCGGTGGCTCGCCTTCCCCGGGATCGATTCGGCCTAGCTCGCGTCTCAGCATTTCGATGGGAGCGAGGAGGCGGTTCGCGAGGTAGAACGATGCGATGAAGGCCACGAGGACCGTGCCCGTCGCCAGGAGGACGTTTCTGACGATCGCACCCGCGATCTCCTCCCTGAGGAGAAGCGTCGAGATCGCCACCCGCACCGAGCCGAAAGGCTTGCCGTCGACCTCGAAGGGAACGCTGACCTCGAGGACTTGATGCCCTCGGGCGAGGGCCCAGAGCTGAGAAATCGGGTTCTCCTCGGCAAGCTCGGTGAGTGATGGCGCCCGGGGAACCGCTTTGCCTTTGGCCGCCGGATTGCTGTGGACGAGCGCCGTGTCCCGTTCATCAATAATGGCGGTGATGGCCACGTACATGATCGTCGGGGAATAGCCGACAACGCCTTCGGCGTAGCTCGCGAGCGAGGGGTCCGAAGAGAGTGCCTCCGCGATTCCATCCCGCCCGTGCTGGCGAATCACGCGCGAGGCCTGGTGGTATAGCGTCTCCGCGAGGAGCTCGGCGCGCGAGCGGGTCTCGTCGACGGTGAGTCGCGCGAGCGACGCGAGGTTGACGAGGCTCGTAGCGAGGGCGACCGCCGCCGCCACGAGCGTGAGCGTCGCGATCTGCTTTCCGCGGAATCCCACGACGGGTCAGGACGCCTTGCGGTACTTCTTCAGCTTGTTGTGCAAGGTCTTCAGGCTGATTCCCAGAATCTCGGCCGCCTTGGTCTTGTTCTGCCCGGTGGCATCGAGGGTCTTCAGGATCAGGCTCCTCTCGGCCTCGTCGACCGTCGTGCCTACGGGGAACTCGACGCCGGCGTCCCCTTTGAGTCGAGCGGGCGGCGAAAGCACCGACGCCGGAAGGTCTTCTTTTCGAATCCGGCTTCCCTTGGCCACGATGACCGACCGCTCGATCACGTTGCGGAGCTCGCGAAGGTTCCCCGGCCAGTGGTAGGACTGGATGGCCTCCCGCGCGTCGTCCTCGATTCCCACCACGTTTCGCTGGTTTCGCTCGTTTACCTCGCGGATGAAGGCGGCGACGAGAAGGGAGATATCCTCCTTTCGGTCTCGGAGTGGAGGGAGCTCCAGAGTGAAGACGTTCAATCGATAGTACAGGTCCTCGCGGAGCTTTCTCTCCCTGAGCGCCTGGGCCGGATCGCAGTTGGTGGCCGCGAGCACCCGGACGTCGACCTGGATCTCCTCGCTTCCGCCAAGGCGGCGAAAGGACCGCTCTTCGAGAACGCGCAGGAGCTTCGCCTGGGTCGCGGGCGCCATCTCCGCCACTTCGTCGAGGAACAGGGTACCGCCGCCCGCAAGCTCGAAGAGCCCCTGCCGGCGGCCCTCGGCGCCGGTGAAAGCGCCCCGCTCGTGTCCGAAGATCTCGCTCTCGAGGAGCGTTTCGGGAATCGCGGCGCAGTTCACGGCGACGAAGCGCGCCTTCTGCCGCGGAGAGAGCTCGTGGAGCGTGCGAGCCACGAGCTCCTTTCCCGTGCCCGACTCTCCCACGATCAGGACCGAGGCCGCCGAAGGCCCGATTTTGCCCAAGAGATCGTGGAGCTTCGTCATCGACGGGCTCGAGCCCACCATCCGGCCGAAGGCGCCGGTCTCGCGGAGGTTTTTGCGATAGCGCTGGGCGAGCTCGAAGGCTGAGCTCCGTGCAAGCGCCCGGTCCAGCACCTGGCGAAGGTGCTGGGTGTCGACGGGCTTCGTCAGATAGTCGAACGCGCCCTTCTTCATCGCCTCGACGGCCGTGGCGATGCTGCCCTTCGCCGTCAGCATGACGACAGCGAGATGGTCGAGGTCCTGCTCGAGGCCGGAGAGAAGCCCGAGCCCGTCCATGATGGGCATGACGAGATCGGCGATGACGACGTGGGGCCGGAACTCCTTCGCCTTCGAGAGACCTTCGGCGCCGTCCGCGGCGACGTCGGTCGAGAACCCCCAGCTTCCCACGAGCTCCGAGAGGCCCTGACGCGAGCCCGCCTCATCGTCGACGATGAGAACGCGGTTCATGACGCACGAAGCATAGCGCGGGAGTCTATTTCCGCTTCAGCCGAATCTTCAGCAGGAGCTCGATATCCTGCTCCGGGGCGTTGGCGTCGATTTCGATCGTGACCGGGACCTCGACCTCGAGGGGAGGCCGCGCTTTTGCCGAGCGCTTCGCCGGGGCGTTGGTGATGTGACGGTCCGCGGGGATCGAAACCCGGGTCTTGATGAGCTCGCTCAGATCGGAACGGCGGTCCTCTTCCTCTTCGAGGGGCAGGAGGCCGCTCTCACCGAGGAGCTCGGCCTCGATGTCACGCATCGGGTCGCTGTGCTCCCGGGGCGGCTTGGTGATGTGCCGGCTCGGGGGGCTGCCTCCCCCGAGGACGCTATCGAGGATCGACTCGGTCTCGAGAGACCCGAGCGCCTCGTCGAGAAGGCCCGAGAACATGGAATCCTCATTTTCGGCAGGCTCGGTTACGGGCTCGGGCTTTGCCCAGGCTGTTGCGCGGAGAGGGGCGGGACGTACCGGCTCCTCGGGCTCGTCCAACCTCAGCGCCTCGTCGAGGATGCCTTCGATGTTCAGGCTCTCGAAAGCATCCAGAGGATTCGAGTCTCTCGAGGCCACTTTGCCCTCCTTCGGTGGCGACGGCCAGGGGCTGACCTTCGGCTTCGGTTTCGGCGTCGGATCGTTGCCGCGCGGCGGGCTCCCTCCCGAGGAGGCTTTCCCCGCCCCGGCGCCCCCCATCAGGGCGGTCGCGGAAACCAAGGCGTCGGGGTCGGTTCGGGCGGGATCGCTCGCGACTTTTCCCATGGCGCCAGGCGCTTTCCCCCCGAGTGGGGCCATGCTTCGATCGCCGCCGTAGCGATCGATGACCGTCTTGAGCACCAGGCCGCTGATCGCCTGGAGCGTCTCCTCGACGCCGACCCCGTCCTTAGCCACCGCTTCGTAGAACGGGCCGTTCATAGGGTTGAGGCTCTCGTTCATCTCCTCGAGGGTGCAGATTTCTTTTAGGTCCCGCTTGTTGAACTGGAGGACCAGGGGCATTTCCTCGACCTTGAGATCGTGGGCCTTGAGGTTCTCCCTCAGGTTCTCGTAACTCTCGAGGTTCGCCTCGACCATGCTCTTCTGGGAGTCGGCGACGAAGACGACACCGTCGGCCCCTTTCAGCACCATTCGTCGCGTAGCGTTGTAGAAAACCTGGCCGGGAACGGTATAGAGCTGAACCCGGGTCTTGATTCCCCGCACCACCCCCGCGTCGACCGGAAGGAAGTCGAAATAGAGCGTTCGGTCGGTCTCCGTGGCGAGAGTCAGCATCCGTCCCTTGTTCTTGATCGGGAGCTCTTCGTAGATGTACTGCAGGTTGGACGTCTTTCCAGAGAGGCCGGGACCGTAGAACACGATCTTTGCGGTCAGCTCCTTCAGAGCGTAGTTGAAAAGAACCAACGAGGTAAACTCCCGGCGCCAAGTGGACTGGATCTAATAGTTTAAATCGTCTTAGGGCGGAGTTCAAACCTGCAACCGACTTTCGCCCGTCTGTCACTTTCTCCGGCTTTCGGTATAAACTCGCTCCCGTTCCATGACGCAGATCCTGGCGCCGGTCGATCGAAGCCGCGCCCTCGAGAACGTGGTAGCGGAGCTCGAAGGCGAAGCGGCGAGACTCCAGAGCATTACGGCCCTCCGCCACTTTCCGCCGCAGCCCGCGGACTTCGTCGATTTCCCCGAGGAGCTTTCGCCCGCGATCCGAGAGGCGCTCCGGCGCCGGGGCATCGAGCGGCTCTACTCCCATCAGCGTGAAGCCTTCGAGAAAGTTCGCGAGGGGAAAAACGTCGTCGTGGTCACTCCGACCGCCTCGGGAAAAACCCTCTGCTACAACCTTCCAGTGCTCGATCGCGTGCTGCGGGAGCCCGAGACTCGCGCGCTCTATCTCTTCCCCACCAAGGCGTTGTCCCAGGATCAGCTCGCGGAGCTGCACTCTTTGATTACGGACATCGGCGCCGACGTCCGGACGTTTACCTACGACGGCGACACGCCCCAGGACGCGAGGAAGGCAATCCGCTCGCGGGGCCATCTGGTGGTGACGAACCCCGACATGCTCCATAGCGGCATCCTGCCGCACCACCCCAAGTGGGTGAAGCTCTTCGAGAGCCTGCGGTACGTGGTCATCGACGAGGTCCATGCCTATCGCGGCGTATTCGGAAGTCATCTCGCGAACATCCTGAGGCGCCTGAAGCGCATCTGCCGCTTCTACGGGGCTTCTCCCACGTTCATCTGCTCCTCCGCCACCATCGCGAACCCGAAGGAGCTGACGGAAGCCCTTCTCGAAGAAGACGTCGAGCTCATCGAGCGAAACGGCGCGCCCCGGGGCGAGAAGTACTTCGTCTTCTACAATCCTCCCGTCGTGAACCCCGAGCTCGGCATCCGCCGCTCGTATATCAACGAGACCCGTCGCATCGCTTCGTCGTTTCTCAAGCGCGGACTTTCGACTATCGTCTTCGCCACCAGCCGCCTGAATACCGAAGTGCTGGTGACCTACCTCAAGGACGAGCTCGAGCGCGGGGGAATCGCCGATAGAGACCTCGTTCGCGGCTATCGGGGTGGCTACCTTCCGAAAAAGCGCCGGGAGATCGAGGCGGGGCTCCGCGAGGGAAGCGTCCTCGGCGTCGTGTCGACGAACGCTCTCGAGCTCGGAATCGACATCGGATCTCTCGACGTCGCGGTCATCGCCGGCTATCCCGGGAGCATCGCCTCCACCTGGCAGCAGGCGGGCCGCGCGGGGAGGCGAACGGGAGTCTCGGTCGCGGTCTTCGTCGCCAACAGCAATCCCCTGAACCAGTTCGTCGTGAACCACCCGGACTACTTCTTCGGCGGATCGCCCGAGCACGGCCTCATCAATCCCGACAACCTTTCGATCCTGGTGGACCACATCAAGTGCGCGGCCTTCGAGCTCCCGTTCCAGGACGGAGAGAAGTTCGGGACGGAGAACCTGTCTGAGATTCTCGGGTTTCTCCAGGAGAAGAACGTCCTGCACCACTCCGACGGACGCTGGCACTGGACGACGGACGCCTATCCCGCCGACAACGTCAGCCTCCGCTCGGTGAGCTCCGACAACTTCCTCGTCTACGACGACTCCCGGGAGCCCCGGATCGTCGCCGAGGTCGATTTCGTGAGCGCGCACTCGACGCTCCACGAAAAGGCGATCTACATCCTCGAAGGCAAGCAGTACATCGTCGAGAAGTTCGACTACGCCGAGCGACGGGCCACGGTGCGTCCCTGGGAGAGCGACTACTTCACGGACGCCATTACGTACACCAAGATCAACATCCTCGAGCGTTTCGAGACGTCCGAGCATCTACGGGGCTGGCGCAACCACGGCGAAGTCCATGTGGTGTCCCAGGTCGTGGGGTTCAAGAAGATCAAGTTCTACACTTCTGAGAACGTGGGCTCGGGCGAGCTCGATATGCCCGAGATCGAGATGCATACCACTTCCTACTGGCTCACCATCCCGCGGGAAGTGATGGCCTCGGTCCCGGGGACTTCGGAGGAGCGGCGGGACGGGGTCGTAGGGCTCGCGAACACCCTCAAGACCGTCGCCATGTTGTTCCTGATGTGCGACCGGGGGGACATCGGAGTCGCCCTCGGCGACAACTCCCAGGGGACAGCGTCGGTCGAGCGCGGGTTCAAGCGGCTTACGGCGGGAGCAGGCGCGGCGGCCTCCGCCGAGCCCGCAGGCCCGGCGTACGAGCCCAACATCTTCATCTACGACAACTATCCCGGCGGCATCGGATTCTCGCAGCCGCTCTACGAGCTTCATCCGAAGCTGTTGTCGGAGGCGCGGCGCCTCATCGAGAGCTGCCCCTGCCACGAGGGATGCCCCTCCTGCGTCGGACCCGTTGGCGAGGTGGGCCTCCGAGGGAAGGAAATGGCCCTCGCGATATTCGAGCGACTCTCGCCGGCATGAGCTCGACGAGAGAACGTCTCGAGCGTCTTTTCCCCACCGGCAAACGCCACCAATCTCTGACCCGCCTCGAGAACGAGATCCTGGGAGACACGGCTCCGAATCTCTCTCTCAAGGAGAGGCTCGAACGGCTCGTCGCCGTCGCCCAATCCCGGCCCCCGCGCGCCCTGGAGCCGGAACGTGCCCCCTCGAGGCAGGTCGTCGCCCTCGATGCCGCATTCCCCGACGGCAAGGAGATCCGGAACGAGCTCGGGGCTTTCTTCTGCGTGGACCGCTACTTCCCTCTCGAGCACCGTCACGGCCGGATCGAGCTCGATCGGCTGCTGCGCATTCCCCGGGAGAGCTTCTCGGTCCTGGCACGCGGCAGTGACGGCGCCGAGATCGATCTCGAGCGCGCGCTCTTCCTCGACACCGAGACCACCGGGCTCGCGGGCGGCTCGGGGACCTATGCGTTCTTGATCGGTCTCGGCTTCGTCGAGGACGGCGCTTTCGTCCTCCGCCAGCTCTTCATGCGCGACTACCGCGAGGAAGCGGCGATGCTGCGGGGGTTCATCGAGCTCGCCTCGCGCTTCGAGCTCCTCGTGAGCTACAACGGCAAGAGCTTCGACGTCCCGCTCCTGGAGACGCGGTTCGTGCTCACGCGGCAGCAGTTCAGCTTCGAAGAAAAGCTCCATTTCGATCTCCTTCACCCAGCGCGGAGCCTCTGGAAGGCGCGCTTCGAGAGCTGCCGCCTCACGGAGCTCGAGCAGTGGCTTCTCGGAATCGAGCGCGAGAACGACGTCCCCGGGCACCTCATTCCCGAGATCTACTTCCGCTTCGTCCGCACCGGCGACGCCGGCGAGCTCCCCCACGTCTTCGAGCACAACGCCCAGGACATCCTCTCGCTCGCGGCCCTCACCGTCTCCGCCTCCGACATGCTGGACGAGGAGAACCTGCCGGAGAACCCCATCGACGATTTCAGCCTGGGCCGGCTCTTCGCGAGAGTGGAGAACGAGGAGAGGTCGATCCTGCACTACGAACGCGCGGTCGAGTCCGGGCTCACCGGCACCGCTCGACGCCGGTCGCTGCGGGGTCTCGCCGAGCTTCACAAGCGGCGGGGTGAGATCGAGAGGGCTCGAGAGCTCTGGGAGGAGCTGTCTCGCGAAGACGGCGGGGAGTCGGTCCTGGCGCTCCACGAGCTCGCGATGCACTTCGAGCATCGAGACCGCGATTACGGCTCGGCGCTCGCGCACTGTGAGTCTGCGCTCGAGCGGCTAGATTCGGGCTTCGAGCTGCCTCTGGGGTTTCGTGAGCGGTGGAGGGAGGCGTTCGACCACCGGCGACGAAGACTCTCCCGCCGATTGGAGAAGCCGTAGCTCAGCGCGGGTGAGTGGGGACCCGGGCTTTCAGCTCCTCGAACCAGTTCAGGACGACGTGGATCTGCGTGGGCCAGAATTCGGTGTCCTGGAGCATGACGAAATGCTCACCGTCGGGAGTGACGTCGTACTCAGCAATAAACAAGGAGGGCAGTGCGAACTTGCTCTCGAAGAGCTGGATGGGCCTTCCCGCTTGAAACGCAGACTCGGTGTCCACCGGAACCGCCATCATCTTGTCGCCGTTCCTGTAGAAGATTTCCCGCCCGCTTCGAGCCCAGACTGGTTGAAGGCCACCGTCGTTCGAGATCTGCCACTTTCCGCCGGGGCCCGGAAACGCCCGTACGTAAACCTCTAACTTTCCAGACTCGTCCGACCGATAGGCGAGGAACCGACCGTCCGGTGAGAGAACTCCGCCGGCGTCGTGGAACGGTGTCTGGAGGAAAGGGTGGGTTGCTTTCTCGCCGTCGAGCGTCAGGTACCAAATATCGAAATTCTGATCCGGTTGCCGCTCGTGGTACACGAGCACCTTGCCGTCGGGCGACCACGATGTCGGAGTCTGAACGCGCTCGCTCGTCGTGAGCCTTTCGGCAGGGAGGCTTCCATCCGCGGGCTGCCAAAAGAGGTTGGCGGGTGAGCCGCTTCGAAACACCAAATGGCTTCCCTCGGGCGTCCAGATGGGCGTTTCTTCTTGGCCTGGACCAAAGCTCAAGCGCGTCATGGTATCGCGCGAGATCTCGTAAACCCAGATGTGATATCCGTCCTCACGGATCGTCACGGCAAGCCTCCGTCCATCGGGCGAAAGACGCGGGTCCTCGAAAACCCGTCGCGTCTCTGTGATGGGTCGCACGGCTCCCGCACGGTCTACCCAAACGATGGTGCGTTCAGCCGCGACCGGGGAAACGTAGACGAGCGTGCCGTCCGGCGAGAAGGCGAAATGCGCGGTTCCATAGGTCGGGTTCGTCCAGACCCCGTCCAGAATGGGGACGGGCTCGCCCGTGAACTCAAGACTCTCGAGATCGAAGGGCGCAGCCAGAAGCGCTCCTTCCCGCGCGAAGACCAGGTGACCGGTCGGGACATATCGGGCAAATGAACCTCCTTCGAGCAAGACTCGATACTCGCCCGTTTCGAGAGAGAGAAGACCGATGCGAGGAATACCCGTGCTGGTCAGAATCGTGAAGAGAGCCACCCTCCCGCCGGGGAGGATTTCCGGCCAGGCATGCATGGTTTCTCCCTGGGACGCGTCCGGCTTGGTCACGACCGAAGGGGAGCCCCCCGAAGCGGAGACTCGCGACAGCCCCAAGTGGTTGGGTGAAAGGAGAATGGCGTCTCCAGGGCCCCAGCTCGCGCCCCATGCACTCGGTGCGTCACATAGCGTGATGGGCGACGCGGACTTGAGATGCACCTTCTTCAGCTTTCCACCACTGAAAAAGCCCACCCACTCTCCATCCGGTGAAAAGAAAGCCGTCGCGGCGCCCTCGGTGCCGGGAATAGAACGAGGCTCAAGTTGATCGATCGGCCGGACGTAAAGCTTTCGGTCGTTACCTGAGCCCTCGACGTAGACAAGACGCCGTCCATCCGGGGAAAGGGCCACGGAGGGATCGTTTGCCCAGGTGAGAGCTTGCTCCGGAGGGAGGTTCACAGTGAGGTGTGAAACCACGCGCTCCGGTTGCGCTTCAGGTCGCAGAAAGCTCCAGACCGCGAACCCCGATAACAGAGCGGCCAAGGCCCATGGAAGGTAGCGGCGCGGCGGCACCGTGATGGGCGAGGCCGAAGGCTCATCGATCTCGATCCTCGCATCGCCGATATCCCGCAAGCGCCGATGAGGATCCTTCTGTAGACACCATCCCAGCAGATCCTGAATCTTCGGCGGAGTTCTCGACGGAAGGAACTTCCAGTCGGGCTCTCTCTCGAGAATCGCCGCGAGGATGTCCGAGACCGTCTCGCCCGAGAACGCCTTCCTTCCCGTGAGCGCCTCGTAGAAGACGCACCCGAAAGACCAGATGTCGGTCCGTCGATCCAGAGTCTTCCCCCGCGCCTGTTCCGGGCTCATGTAGGACGCGGTACCCAAGATGACCCCTTGCTCCGTGCCCTCTCGCGTCAGTGTCGGAGACTTGGACAGGTCGGAGGACGGTGCTTCCTCCGCCACCGCCTTCGCCAGACCGAAGTCGAGGACCTTGACTCTTCCTTCGGACGTGACGATGACGTTCGCGGGCTTCAAGTCCCGATGGACGATCCCCTTCTCGTGCGCCGCTTCCAGACCCTCGGCGATCTGGCGAAAGATTCCGAGACACTCCTCGATGCGAAGCGGCCCCCCCGAGATCCTTTCAGCGAGCGTCTCTCCCGGCACGAGCTCCATCACCAGATACTTGAGCCCGTTCGACTCTTCGAGACCGTGGAGGGTCGCGATGTTGGGGTGGCTCAGGGAAGCGAGAAGCCGTGCCTCCCGTTCGAGCCGCGCGATCCTCTCCCGATCCGTCGCGACGAACTCGGGCAGAAGCTTCAGCGCCACGTCCCGGCCGAGGGTGGTATCGCGAGCCCGGTAGACGGCTCCCATGCCGCCTTCGCCGAGCTTCTCGACGATCTCGTAGTGCCCGAGCGTTCGCCCGATCATAGGAAGTCCTTTTCTGGCCGTGTAGCCTACCTCTTCCGCTACCGATCCGCGAACACGTGCTCGCGGAGTTCAAGTAGTTCGTGAGGAAAGGCTGACCGGAGGTCGATCGGAGACGCGTGGGGAAGCTACTCCGGACCTTCGCGCACGGCAGCTCCGGCCTGCCTTCTTGCGATTTCTATCAGCTCGCGCAGCGCTCGATTGACCGCTTCGGAGCTCCGGAACACGGCGGCCACGTCGGGCTGGAGCAACACGACGTTCGTTCCCTGGCGATACCGTTCGTAGTACTTGCCTCGAACCCCCCCGCGAATGTCGTACTCGGGCCTCATTTCGTCGGTTTCTGTCTCATTCTCCTGATTCATAAACTCGCCGCTCCTGCGTTGTCTCCTCAGGCCGAGCCGTTCATGACCACGCCGCCCGGAGCGTACCACTCCAAGCCGTACTCAGGCGCGGCCTCCGACACGCGGCCGCCCCCTAGCCGGAACCGGTCCATCAGTTCTTTTCCATACTCTCGCTCGGCCAGGTAGGCGTTGTGGGATCTGCACATCAAGCTAATCCGATCCGGGTCGTGGTCGCCTCCTCGTCCGAAAGGATCGTGGTGGTGGAACTCGAGCCCTCGCCGCTCCGTACAGCGCCTGCCATTTTTGTCGACGAACCGGCACTGGCCGGAATCGCGCCTTCGGACGATACGCTTCACCGCCGCCGGGATATACCGCGACCTCGGCGACGTATCCGTGTCTTCGAGGCTCTTTCTCGGATTCTTCGTCTCCCCATAGCGCTTGGCTTCGATCCGTTCGAGCTTTTCGCTGACCGCAGCTTCGATAACGGCCGCCAGGTCCACGCTCATTAGCCCTTGGAGGCGCTCGAGCTTGTCCCGGAGCTCCCTGCTTGCCGTGAACTTCACCTGGTAGCGCGAAGGGGCCAGGGGCTCTACGACTGGAGGAGCAATCGGAGGCGGCGCCGGCCGGTGGGGCATTTCATTTTTAACTCCGTCTGGGCGGAGTTGAAGGACGGGCGGCGGCGGCGGTGTGGGCAGCTTTCGTATCGTCGACGGCACGTCGGGCTTGGGCGCGAGCTCGGCAGCGAGCTCCTCGATCTGCCGCTTGGACTTGTGCGCCGCCCGAGCCAGGACGTTCTCGCGGTTGTCTTCCGTGAGGTGCGACGCAAGAATCGCGATGCCGCTCAAATGAAGACGACCATCACCCAGCATCGCAAGGAGCACTGGGTGTTTCCGCGCCGCTCGAGCCACCGCGATGCGGAGATATGCCTCTGGCTCCGAAAGGTGCAGCACTTCAACGGAGTACGCGAACATCGACGAGCAAGCCTCGCGCGCATAAAGCCTGCGGTCGTCGACTTCGGCGATGTGCGCGACCAGGTCGGCCTCGACTCGCCGCGATTGCAGCACGAGCTCCGTGAGACAGCGAAGCAAATCGTCGTCGGAAATCGATTGGAGTTGTTGAGTGCGTGTCATGCTTCCTCTATAGCACACACTTTTTCCCCCCTTCCTGGCGGGCCTCCATTCGACGATTGGCGAGCGCGACATCTTCGAAGGCTCCCGGCATCATTCACGAGTGCGTAGAGGGCAACGGGCGCGTTCCAGCACGTGCTCTGGATGACGACCGCGATCCTCCTCAATTCAACGCCGGAAAGTTGTCAAGAGAAAAATGATTGGGTCGTCACTTTTTTTTGGAACCGCGCGCTCAGCCGCATCGAGCTCCGTCCGGACGGAGTCGCTCCCTACGGTTCGCGAAGAGGCACGCGCGCTTTCAGCTCCTCAAACCAGTTCAGGACGACGTGGATCTGGGTCGGCCCCGATTTGACATCCTGAATCATGACGAAATTCTGGCCGTCCGGCGCAACGTCGTATTCGGCGATGGCTGTGTCAGGCATCGCGAACTTTTTCTCAAAAAGCTGGATTGGCCTTCCCGCTTGAAACGCCGGCTGGGCGTCCACCGGGACCGCCATCATCTTGTCGCCGTTCCTGTAGAAAATCTCTTGCCCGTTTCGAGCCCAGACCGGTTGACGGCCACCGTCGTTTGAGATCTGCCACTTTTCGCCGGGGCCCTGAAACGCCCGCACGAAGACCTCCGACTTTCCAGACTCGTTCGAGTGGTACGCGAGGAACCGGCCGTCGGGAGACAGAACTCCGCCGGATTCCTCGAATGGGCTCTGAAGGAAAGGGTGCGCTCTCTTCTCGCCTTCGAGGGTCAGGAGCCAAATATCCCTCGTATCCGCTCGCTGGTGGTACACGAGCACCTTGCCGTCGGGAGACCACGAGGTTGGAGTCTGAGCTTGGTCACTTGTGCTGAGCCTTTCCGCTTCGCCACTCCCGTCCGCGCGCTGCCAAAAGAGGTTCGCCGGTGGCCCGATCATAAACACAAGTCGGCTCCCGTCGGGCGCCCAGACGGGCGCCTCCTCATTGTTGGAACCAAGGCTCAGTCTCGTCAGAATATCGCGCGCGATTTCATAGACCCAGATGTGATATCCGTCGTCTCGGATCGTCACGGCGAGTCTCCTTCCGTCGGGCGAAAGACGTGGATCCTCGAATACTCGGCGAGTCTCGAGGATCGGTCGCACGGCTCCTGCGCGGTCCACCCAAACGAGAGTGCGCTCTTCCGCAATCGGGGGAACGTAAGCGAGTGTGCCGTCTCGCGAGACGGCGAAGTGCGCCGTGCCATTCTGACTGTTCGTCCAGACGCCCTCCAGAATGGGGACGGGCTCGCCCGTCACCTCGAGGCGCTCCAGATCGAAGGGTGCGGCCAAAAGCATGCCGTCGTTCGCGTAGACCACGTGACCTGTGTGCACGTACCGGGCATGAGAGCCTCCTTCGAAAAGTACTCGATAATCACCGGTCTCGAGGGAGAGGAGAGCGATGCGCGAACTGCCTGTGTCAGTCAGAATCGTGAAGAGAGCCGACTTGCCGTCGGGGAGAAACTCCGGCCTGCGGTGCGAAGTTTCTCCCTGCGTCGTGTCTGGGGTGGTCACGACCGATTGGGCGCCTCCCGAAGCGGAGACTCGCGACAGCCCGGAAAGGGCGCGGGGTGCGAAGAGAATGTTCTCTCCAGGACCCCAGCTCGCGCCCCAAGCATCTTGCGCATCGCAGAGCACGATGGGCAATTGAGAATCGAACCGTACCTTTTTCAGCTTCGTGGGATTGCCTGTGTAAAAGCCCACCCACTCTCCATCGGGTGAAAAGAATGCTGTGAGCGCGCCCTCCGTGCCAGGGATGGGACGAGCCTCGAGCTGATCGAGCGATCGCACGTAGAGCCTTCTCTCGACGCCGTCGACATAGACGAGACGTCTTCCGTCAGGAGAGAGTGCTACGGCAGAATCGTTAGGATGGGTGAGAGCCTGCTCTGGAGGAAGGTTCACAGTGAAGCGTGAGACCGCGCGCTCCGGTTCTGCTACCGGGCGCAGCAGACTCCACAGGGCGATACCCGATACGACAGCGGCCACGGTCCATGGAAGGTAGCGGTGCCGCGGCACGGTGACGGGCGATTCCGAAGGCTCGTCGATCTCGATCCGCGCATCGCCTACATGCTGCTGCCGTCGATGGGGATCCTTCTGAAGACACCGGCGCAGCAGATCCCGGATCTTCAACGGCGTTCTCGCCGGAAGGGCCATCCAGTCGGGCTCTCTTTCAAGAATCGCTGCCAGAATGTCCGAGACCGTCTCGCCGGGGAATGCCTTCTTCCCCGTCAGCGCTTCATAGAAGACGCATCCGAAAGACCAGATGTCGGTCCTTCGATCCAGTGTCTTTCCCCGCGCCTGCTCGGGGCTCATGTAGGAAGCAGTTCCCAGAATGACGCCTTGCTCCGTGCCCTCTCGCGTCAGCGTCGGCGACTTGGACATATCAGAAGAGGGAGCTTCCTCCGCCACCGCCTTCGCCAGACCGAAGTCCAGAACCTTGACTCTCCCTTCGGGGGTGACGATGACGTTCGCGGGCTTCAGGTCCCGATGGACAATCCCCTTCTCGTGCGCCGCCTCCAGACCCTCGGCGATCTGGCGAAAGAGACCGAGGCACTCGTCGATACGCACCGGCCCCCGGGCAATTCTCTCGGCGAGCGTTTCTCCCGGCACCAGCTCCATCACCAGATACTTGAGCCCGGTCGACTCTTCGAGTCCGTGAAGGGTCGCGATGTTGGGGTGGCTCAGGGAAGCGAGAAGCCGCGCCTCCCGTTCGAGCCGCGCGATCTTCTCACGATCTCCCGCGACGAACTCGGGCAGAAGCTTCAGCGCCACGTCTCGGCCGAGTGTGGTATCGCGAGCGCGATAGACCGCTCCCATGCCGCCTTCGCCGAGCTTCTCGACGATCTCGTAGTGGCCGAGCGTTCGCCCGATCATGGGAAGTCCTTTTCTGGGCGTGTAGCCTACCTCTTCCCGCCTCTATCTGCGAACACGTGTTCGCCGAGCTCAAGTAACACTTGAAGCAACTCCGCCCGGACGGAGTCGAACGGCGGCTGCCGGCGAATAGGCGAATTGCTTCGGAAACTCCTTCTCGTTCCGCGGTTCGGACGACACTTACTGTTCTCCAAGAAACCGAATCTCCTGGCGGATCCGCGTGCGGATTTCAGAGTTCATTTCGAGGAGGTGGACGGTGGTGCGGCCGACGTCCGTGAGCCCGATGACGTGTCCGGTCTCGGCGGCGCGAAAATGCTCGCTCCAGCCATCGGTGCGAGGATGAAAGAGTCGCGTGAGGAGACCGGTGTCCGGATCGAGGCCCGAGAGATTGGGCCCCTTCTTGCTATTGCAGACATGACAGGACAGCGCGAGGTTGTCCGCCTCGTCGCGGCCCCCGTGCTGCTTCGCTACGATGTGCTCAATGTGAAACGTGAAATCAGGATGAACTTCTGGTGAATCCGGCAATACTCACAACGCTCATTTGCCCGCGCGCGAACGATCCTCTTCGTCTCCTCATCCATTTACGGACACGCGCGCCCGAGCCTTGAGTCGCATGTAGGCGACGAAATCCATGTACTCCACGTATTTGTCGTATTCCGCTGTTTCCTCGGGCGAGAGGCAACCCTCGTTCGCTTTGGCCGCAAGCTCGTCCAGACGCGACTGGAACTCCGGGTTGGGTTTCGGGAGCTCCGCGAAATGCTTCGCCAGCTCCGGCGTAAAACCACGCGTCAGGTGATCCACGAATCGTTCCAGCGTGTCAGTGGTGGAACTCATACTGCCAGCTTATTGCGCTGTTGGTGCCGGCGTCAACGTTGTGCCGGGGACCGATTCAGCGCCACGTCCGCCCGGCCGAGCGTCGTATCGCGGGCCCGGTAGACAGCCCCCATGCCGCCTTCGCCGAGCTTCTCGACGATCTCGTAGTGGCCGAGCGTTCTCCCGATCATAGGTAGACCTTTTCTGGGCGAGTAGCCTACCTCTTCCCAGCGCGATCCGCGAACACGTTTTCGCGGGATTCGAGTAACACGTGCAAGCTGTACGACTGGTGCTGGTGGTACAGTTGCCGGAAGGAGACGCAAAACCTGACCCCGCGCAAGCTTCCCCGGGTCCGTTCTCTCCATGTGGACCGCGCGAAGGTTGTTGAGTACCTCCTGAACCGGGAGCATCCGGATGGTCGACACAAGGCCGCGTTCTTCGAGCACTTCGGGTTCAAGTGTTGAGGAGTGGGCTGTGTTGGCGGAGGCGCTCCGAGCGCATGGCGGGACCAACCCGGTCGTCGCACTCGTGGAATCGAGTCATGGTGCGCGGTATATATTGTCGAAGGGGAGATCGTAACGCCGGATGGACGCAACCCACGTATTCGAACGGTGTGGCTGGTCGAGGCAAAGACCACCCCGCCTCGTCTGATTACAGCCTACCCCGTCTAGGAGCCGCCATGATCCGAGAAGATGAACGAGTTGTTCTCACGGCTGACATTTCCCAAGAACGACTCGTGGCCGGCGACGTCGGAACCGTAGTGCACATCCACAAGAACGGCGAGGCCTACGAAGTCGAATTCATGACCCTCAATGGAAAGACCGTGGCGGTGACCACTCTTCTCGCGTCTCAAGTTCGTCCCATCGAACCTCACGAGATAGCGCACGCCAGAGCTCTCATCGAGGCGTGAACCAGCGCGACTCCCCGAGTAACTCGCCGAGTTACATGGGTACGAGGCCCATGGTATCGGCAAGAGAAAAATGAAGATCAAGCGTCTACTCAGCTGAAACAGATATGGAGAAGCGAGAGGTTGAGTTTGCGCTCTGCGTGAAGAACGACGATTGCGACGATCTGGAACAGCGGAAAATCTACCGACTCATTCCAGACGAGACGGCCGCCAAGGACGGGTTCGTGCGCGTGGTGGACGAGTCGGGCGAGGACTACCTGTACCCAGGGTCCTACTTCATCATCGTAAAGCTACCGATAGAAGTGGAGGAGGCGTTGGCGGCGAGAGGTTGAGAGACGCTCAGCTCAGCGTCCGACCGTCCCGCCAATGGGCACACGCCCCTTCAGCTCTCCGAATCAATTGAGCACGATGTGGATCTGCACCCCAGGCATTCGGTGCTCCACAGAGAGCGTTTTCAGCTTCACGGATTGGAAGCTATTCCGAACCCTCGCGCACGGCAGCTCCGGCCTGCCTTCTTGCGATTTCCATCAGCGCACGCAGCGCTCGATTGACCGCTTCGGAGCTCCGGAACACGGCGGCCACGTCCGGCTGGAGTAACACGACGTTTGTTCCCTGGCGATAGCGTTCGAAGTACTTGCCCCGCCCCCCCCCGCGAATGTCGTACTCGGGCCTCATGTCGCCGGCTTCTGCTTCATTCTCCTGACTCATAGACTCTCCGCTCTTGTCACATCGCGGGCACGGTAACAGCTATGCGTCTTCGACGAGATCTCCCAAACGATATCGAGGTCGGCGCGAAAGTAGCCGTGGATCACAAGGTCTCTCGTGCCGGTGATCTTCTTCCATGGAATCTCCGGGTCGGCCTTGCGAGTGGCTTCCGTCACTCCCTCACCGCTTCGCCCAGGACCTCCAGGTTTCTCACAACCGCGTCTTGAACCATCGAGTTGCTGAAGAAGACCTCGCGACCGGCGGAGGTGTACTCCAGGATTCGATCGATCGCGCCGCGAATGTCAGTGAGGTCTCTCGTTCCGCTTTTCGGACATCAGAGAGGAACGGCTTCCGCGAGCACCTTGTCACGGATAATGGGATGGAGGCTCTTCTCGGTTACTACGTCGACCTTCCGCCTCAACAGCCCCTCGACGGCGTCGCAAAAATCCACGAACGCAAAGCCTCCGTGGCCGGGAACGTACTCGACAAGCAGATCAATGTCACTTTCCAAATCCTCTTCGCTGCGGGCAAGAGAACCAAAGACCCGGATGTTGCGGATCCCGTAGCAGTCGCCTAACTGGCGAATCTCCGCCGCGAGAGCCTCTGTCAGTATCAATTTCTGTTCCATCGCGCTCCTCCATTCTACAGCTAGGCTGCCTAGGGGAGGCCCTGCGCGTCAGGACTCAGCGGGGGTCGGCTGAGTTGAGGCCGGAGACTTTGCTTGGCCCCCCACTATACTGGATGCAGTGACCGAGCATGCGGCAATGACAAAAGACTACGTCGAGCAGAGGGATGGCGGATACTGGATCGCCGAGACCCGCGTTTCGCTCGACTCCATCGTCTATGCATTCTGCCGCGGAGCCTCGCCGGAGAGCATTCAGCGGTCGTTCCCGACGCTCACGCTGGAGCAGGTCTACGGCGCAATCACTTTCTACCTAGCTCACGAATCAGAGATCGACGAGTACCTGCGGCATGGCGAGGACGAATTCGAGCGGCTCCGCCAAACCACTCGCGATTCGGATCCAGCGTTCTACGAAAAGCTCAAGAGCGCTCGTAACCGGCTGCCGACGAAGTCTTGAGGATTCGCTTCCAAGCCGACGAGGACCTCGACGAGGATATCATCAACGGTTTGAGGCGACGCGAGCCGGCCTGGATTTTCGCACGTCGCTGGAGGCGGGGCTCGAGTCCTTCATGACCTGGAGGTGCTCGAACGGGCCGCCGATCCGGGAAGAGTATTGGTGTCTCACGACCGTAGAACGATGCCGCACCACTTCGCGACGTTCATCGGCCGAAGAGCCCGGGCGTGCTGATCGTCTCTCAACGCACCGCCACCGCAGCCGCGATCGACGAGCTGCTTCTGATCTGGACTGCTTCGGATGCGGAAGAGCTGGTAGCGCTGCTTCCCTTCTCGATCCGTGAACACGTGTTCGCGGAGCTCAAGTAATGCTTGCACTCACTCCGTCCGGGCGGAGTAGTTCTTCTCCATCCTAAGCTGGGCGACGGTCGCCTCAGGCCACGTCCACATCCATCACCTTGGCGCGTTGACCCCGGGTGGTCCGGTGAGCAGAAAGTCGCTCCACGACATCGCCGGAAAGCCGGCGCGTTCGACCGCGGACCGCCCTTCCTCGCCGCAAAGGACTAGAGGCCGGTACGACGGGTGGCGTCGCGTGAACTCGCCGATACCCTTGAAGTCTCTCGAGGAGGACGGGCCTGTCGTCACCTCGATGACCCAGGAGCCCCAGCTCCCTTCGATCACGGCATCGACCTCGAGAGGCTCCTCGCGCCAGTAGCTCACTCGCTGTCCTCGGTTCCAGGCGTGGGCGAGGCAGGCGTTCTCGACCCACGCTCCGAACCGCTTCGGGTCCGTGGACCGATCGGGAATCCCACGGGGGTCGACGACGGCGAGGAGAGCGTTGTTGAGCGTGATGAGCTTCGGCGGCGCCGCTCGCTGGCGCGCCGGACGCGAAGCGTACTTGGCAAGGGGCGCGACGAGATAGGCCTCCTCGAGGAGCTGCAGGTAATGAGCGATGGTTTCGAGGGCTCCGGCGTCTTGAAGCTGCCCCTGGATCTTCTGGAGAGAGACGATCTCCGCCGGGGACGACGCGGCAACGCCGAACACCTGGCGCAAGAGGGCGGGTTTCCTCACGACCGCGAGCGCGAGGATGTCGCGGCCGATGGCGGGCTCGAGGATGGCATCGCGCACGTACGCCGACCAGCGTGGTATGTCACCGCGCAATTCAAAGGTACCCGGATAGGAGCCCATCTTCACGAGCAGCAACGAGGCTTCCTCGGGTTCTACGGCGAAGACCTCGGCCAGCGACGACGCGGACCAATGCGCGAGCGTGATCCGCTCGAAGCGTCCGGCAAGGCTCTCGCGCGAGCCCGCGGCGAGCCGGAGAGCGGAGGAGCCGGTGGCGACGACGTGAACCGGCCGTTTGCGGCGACGAAGCCGGTCCCACTCCCCTTTGAGGCGAGTGGCCCAGTCCGGCAGGAGATGCGCCTCGTCGAGGAGGAGGACCGCCCGTCCTTCCGCGGTGGCGGTCTCATCGGCGCGAACCCAAAGGCGCTCCCAGAAACCGGGCACCACGGCC